>JAQYWI010000185.1 GCA_030145015.1 Desulfobacterales bacterium | reverse complement strand
GGTCCGGCCAATCGATATAATCCGGCTCGGGTACCGCCCAGACACCCCCCGGCCGGTTGATATTGCCCACCAGGGCGTTTAAGGTATGCACCGCTAAAAACTCCAGTAAGCTGCCGGGCAGATGGCCCTGTCCCTGTCCGCAAATCGCCAGCGGCTTACGGGCGCGTGCAAAATCTTTGGCTAAAGCCACAATCGTACCGCTGCTGATACCCGTCATCTTGGAAACAATTTCCGGTGGGAAACCGCCAATTATGCGTTGATAGCGTGCCGACAACCCCGTGGCGTAACCATCAACGAAGTTTTGGTTATAAAGCTTGTCTTTGATAATCACATGGGCCAGGCCGAATGCCAGAGCGCCTTCGGTGCCGGGGTTGATTGCAATCCAGTGATCGGATTTGGCCGCAGTTTTGGACAGCCGCGCCTCGACTTGATCCATGCGACCGCCATTTTCCCGCAGCATGGCCTTGGCGCGCAACATATACCCGGGGGATCCCCAGCCTTCGATCAGACCGCTGCCGAAACTCAATACAAAGTCGGCATTTTCGATATCGAACCCGACCAGGGACCGGGTGCCCTGGGTCAGATATAGCGCCAATTCATAAGAGTCCCAAATCGATGGGGTTCGGAAAAAATTGGGTGAACCGTAAACCGTTAAAAAGCGGTTTAAAAGCTCCGGAACGGTGCCCCGGTCGGATCCGGCCACGCAGGCAACGGTATGGGCCGAACCTTTGGCCCGCAATTCTTTTAGCTTGACCGCTAGTTCCTTGATGGCTTCTTCCCATGATATTTTTTGCCAGCGGCCGTTGACCTTTTTGGCAGGTGCCTGGATGCGCGTCGGGCTATACAGAAGCTGTGCACCGGCGGCTCCTAAAATACACAGGCCGCCATCGTTTACGGGGTGCCCTTGCAGTCCCGCTATTTTGATCACCCGTTCAGCCGCTTTTTTGACCGATATCCCGCATCCGCCCGGACACAGGGTACAGGTGGAGGTGACATCGCTGGTTGCACCCTTCTCCGGAACCGGCGTCCAGGGCCAATTCTGACTCCAGATTGCAAAATCATCGGTAAGTTTCCAGGGCAAGGGTGTCAACGCGGTTCCGGCGGCACCTCCGATAATGAATGCTAAAAAACTTCTTCGATCTACTTTCATGTAATTTTCCCCGTAAACCTAAGCACATTTATAAATTGAGAATAATCGTTTCAACGGATTGTATGGCGGTGCGCTCATGCATTTATTATTTATGGCACACAAAACAGCCGCCCTTGAGGGTCTGAACGCTGTTTTGGTTGACGTTTTCTCTCACATGGCACTCTGCGCAGTCATCCATCTTCATGCGATCCCATGAATTGCGCTTAAAACCGGCCATATTTCTGCCCCAGATGTCCCGGCTGTAACCGGAAATGCGGTTTTCTTCATAGACTTTTAAGCTCTCGGATTCGCCGATATGTCCGTGGCAGGTGACACATTCCATTTGGCCCAGTTTGACATGGGCGACATGGGAAAAAAATACGTTTTGCGGCTGCCGCGAATAGATCAGCCAGGGAACCTCCCGCCCTTTGACGACATATTCATTTACGAATTTTTCTTCCTCAGGATCCTCACCGTTGACCTCTTCGTGACAGTCAATGCACTGGGCCAGTTTGGGGACTCCGGAAAAGGTCCCGTCTTCCCTGAAAAAATGACAGCTGTCACAACTATCATCAACTTCCTCTTCGTGCAGGACATGGTTGAAATCGACGGGCTGTCTTTTCTGTGAGTAAAGAACTTGAGGGAAAATCACCCAGCCGAGAATAAGACTGGCAATTAGTCCGAGCACAAAAAACAGAACAATCGGGATCCCGGCCCCATTTTCAGTATCACTGTCTGACCCGGCTGTTTTAGAGGAGGGGGTTACCGGTTGCGGATCCGCTGCTTCTGCTGAAACCTCATTGGCTTTCTCATCGGTACTCATGGAAACTCCGTTAAATTAAAGATTATAGGGTTAGGATGGCCGGATGCCCTTATTGCATGCGTTTTGGCGGAATCCAAGAACGTATGAAAACCGATGCCACTAAAAAATCAAATATTTCAGAAGATTATAATTATTCTACTGGTCTGAACACAGGAATTAAGCCTGCGGTTGTGTACCTTATCGATCCGGTTTTTGTCAAGAAAAAATCATTGGCCCAAGGCCCCGTAACTGTGCAGGCCGGGCAACAAATTAACGCCAAAATAAGTAAATATAACCGCGGCAAATCCGATAAGAGACAAATAGGCAATGCGCTTGCCGCGCCATCCGCGTGTAAACCTTGCGTGTAGCAAAGTGGCGTAGACAAACCATGTGATCAGCGACCAGGTTTCCTTGGGGTCCCAGCCCCAATATCGGCCCCAGGCCGAATTGGCCCAGACAGCGCCGCTGATAATTCCGGCCGATAAAAACAGGAAGCCAAACAAGGTCATCTGATAACCGAGCTCGTCTAAAATAGGGGGTTCCGGAAACATGGCCAGCAACCGGTCTTTAAGGTCCCCGGGCAACCGACGCGCAAGAAAAACGCAGATATAAAATAGGATGCAGATCGGCACCGCAACAATGACTGACATCGACCAGCTCCCCACCAGAAGCACCCTGCTAAACAGCAAAACGAATACAAACAATGTCAGCGGTTTGGCAAAATTCATCCAGGTAACCTCTTCCTCGTCGCGCCCCTGTTTTATCAGATACATGGCGCTGATGCCGAAAGCCAGGGCAAACGCGGCGTAACCGATAAAGCAGGTAATCACATGCGCAATCAGCCAGTTGCTCTTTAAGGCCGGAAGCAGGGGTTGGATTTCATTGGATATACCGGGTTTTAAGGATGCGTAGGCCATTGCCAGAAAGGCAATCGGCATCGTAAATACACCGATAATGCGATTGTTGGCCCTGCGCTCGATGACCAGATAGATCAAGGTAATTGTCCAGGCAAAAAAGACCAGCGACTCGAATAAATTGGAAAATGGCGCATGACCGATTCCCATACGATAGGACTCCACCCAGCGCATTAAAATACCGGCGGTATTGCCAATCAATCCGATCAGGGCCACCCAGGTTGCCAGCCTGCCGGCGGACGGTTTTTTAAATACCCATGCAAAGACGTATAAAAAACCGGCCAGTCCGTATACGAAAGTAATGAGGGATAAAATAAGTGAGCTGTTCATGATTTTCCTCTAGGGCACTAAATTTAATTGAAATTGAAAACTCCAACTATGGAGGACCTTCTTTTGGGTTATAGATCCGTATTTTTATTCCTTAGGCGTCAGGTTGGCCAGACGCTCGGATAGTCTGATCACCTTCTTTTGCATCCCCATTTTGTTTTTATTTGAAGTCCCGGCCACCATAACGTCGCTCGCTTCACCTTTGCTGACGACCTCTACACAGATCTGCTGATGGGACATAAAAAATGAAATATAAATCCCGATGATCATCAGAATAAATCCGATATAGACCACCCAGACACCGGGATCTCTGCTCACCTGTAATCCGGTATAGTAGCGCGGCAGAAAATCGGCGATTGCAATAACCACCTCGCCCTTACGCATGCGATCAAATCTGGGAAAGCGCAACGGCAGCGTTACCTCGAGCGGGCTGCCTCCGAAAGGGGTCAGGATCCCGATAAACGCCTCACCGATGTTTTGTCCTCTGAAATTGGCCTGCTGGGTGTATTTTTTTAACACAAAGGTTCCCAAATTTTCAGGAATAACGACGGGGGAGCCAATCGCAGCCCTTTGACTGTATATCTTTGCGGTGGCCTGGCTGGTAAAAGTTAAGATGACCTCATTGGGTGTCATATTCCCGTAGCTGGACTGATAAAAACTGATACCTCCATACCGCAAGGGGTCATTCACAATGATATCTTTTTGAACCACGGGCTTGCCCTGTTTGAGAATCGTTAAGCGGGAACGAAATTCTTTGGGGGCACCGGAATCATAAAAATCGACATTAAAATCGTCGCAGCGCACTTCAAAGCCCAGCGGCATTTTTTGGTCGCTATCCCTGAGTTGAATGGATTTTACGCTCTCACCTTCGGGAATGTTGACAAAGCCGTCAAAACCAAAAATGGATCCGATTAGCCCGCCGATCAGTAAGAGCACAACGCTGGAATGAACGACATACACGCCCAGACGCGTCCAGCGTCCGCTTTCGCCGTATATGGCAAAGCCGTCATCGGTATCCTCGAGTCGATGGTATCGAAAGCTGCGGGCGATAACGGGCTGATAGCGGTTTTTTAATTGATCGGCATCACCATCATCTTTATAATCCACTTTGTTTTTGAGCTTCCGGTATCGCGCGATATTAAATCGCGGATAGCGAACAAACAAAATTTTCCAGGTGGCCTGCAGCCGGTCAATTGAACAGATGACGATGTTTGCCACCAGCAATAGAATCAATGCCCGAAACCACCAGGAATGGTACATGTCAAATAATCCCAGCAGCGCAAAGAGGCGATACAAAAATTCACCAAAGGCTTGAACATACGCAACCGGGGTTTCATTTTGAGGGATGAGGGTTCCGATTATGGAAGTCGCCGCCAGGGTTAACAAAAGGACGATGGTTAAATTTACGGAAGCAAAGGTTTTCCATAATTGGTTTAAAGGTGAGAGATCAGATCTGACCTCGCTTGAGTTCATGCGGAATCCTTTCCTGAGTCAACGACGACCCGCACAGCGGGTGGCTTGGATTTTACCGCCATAGGCGGTAAGAGACAGGGGCGCGAAGCGCTCCAATCGTTGCGGGTTTGGAAAACCCAATAAATTGAATCCATCTACATATCAAATGATATTGGATCAGGCAATAGTCAAAAATTATACTTTAATTTCAATAAGTTCAAATCCTGCAGGGCCAATCGGCAACACCCGGCGAAAACCTAGATCTGAAAAACAAAAAAGTCTTCCCCTGCCCTTTGAAATGAACGGCAGGCGGAAGACTTTTTTGCGACGCTTAAATCCGATCTCCCTTTAGCGGGTAAAGATGAGAAACGACTTATTTTTTCACATAGAGGCCACGAGATTTCGCGTGCACCATGTGTTTTTTAGAAAGCTTATAAAGCGCATTGCTAAGCTGTCGGGAATCAAGACCCGTTTTCGTTTTCAAGGTAGCAATCGTGGCGCCCTTTTTACTGCGTTTAATCAGGTTGTAAACGGAGTCGAGGACAGTTTTACCTTTGGCAGCAGGTGCTGCTTTTTTGCGTACGGCAGCTTTACGCGCTGGAGCTTTGCGCGCGGGAGCTTTGCGCACTGCGGCTTTACGGACCGCCTTTTTACGTTTGGCAGGTGCCTTTTTTGCAGGTTGAAGTTTATCTACTTGTTGCGTGATTCTTTCGACCTGTTTCGAAAGGCTGGCAAGCGATTTGGAGATTGTTTTTAGTTGAGCTTGTATTTTCTTCATTCTATTTATCCCTCCCATTTAGAAGTATTTAATCATGTCGAACGACTAAAAAGAAGAGTAAGACAGCATATATTAAAAGTCAATGTTGGCGAAGATAATGAAGATAAGCACTCTAGTGTTGTGTCCCACAAAAATGTTACAAAAGTTGTGTGGGATATTTTTGGATAGTTGAGTTCTTTAAACAACACCCTGTCTATGGTGTCAGTGTTCAGGTGTCAGCTTTTAGGCCGCTGGCTTCTCGCTTCCGGCTGCTGGCCTGTGTGTTTAGTCGATTTGTTATTTGGTCGAATGGTCAAATAGTCTAACTTTCGTTAATTCGTCAAATAGTTAAATAGTTAATTAGTTATAGGATATAAACCATTTGACGATTTGACGACTCAACTATTTGACCATTTAACTAAATCTTGCCCGCTGACGAATTGACGATTCAACTAATCAACTATTTAACGATACCCTCTGACCTCTGTTATCTGACACCTGACACCCGAAACCTGAAACCTATTTATTCCTGACATTTAAAATAAAACCGCGTTTTGTAAATTACTTGCGGGGCACAACACCAGCCTGTGGTTGACAAATGACGGTCTCTGTGAAAAATAGAGCGGACCCAAAACATCAAATACCGTCATTGACCCCCAAAAAAAATGAAGGACAGCGTTCTTAAAATCCGCTGGTTAACGGCAGCCAACGCTTGAGAAATATAAAAATGTCAGATAACCGGGACCGTAATGTAAAGAAGCAGTCTGGCGCTGCGCAAAACAAAAATGATTTTCGCCTTCACTATGAAAAGGCGCTGAATCCATCTCAGCTCGAGGCGGTCACCTGTACGGAGGGGCCTCTGTTGGTTATTGCCGGCGCCGGGAGCGGAAAAACGCGAACCCTTACCTACCGGGTGGCCCATCTGGTTGAAAAAGGCATATCGCCGGCCTCTATTCTTCTTTTGACATTTACACGCAAAGCATCCCAGGAGATGCTCCGTAGAGCCACTCGCTTGCTGGATGCCCGCTGTGAAAAGATCGCGGGGGGAACCTTTCACTCGTTTGCCAATGCCATGCTGCGCAGATACGCCTCACAAACGGGTTTGGACCCGGCTTTTGGAATCCTGGACCGCACCGACGCAGAAAATCTGATCGGCATGTTACGAAAAGAAATGCAGCCGGCAACCAAACAGCGATCGTTTCCCCGCAAAAAAACCCTGGCAAACATTTTCAGCCGGGCGGTGAACAAGGGCTTGGCCATCGAAGATATCATCGATTACGACTATCCGCATTTCGCATCTCACCTGGCAGTCATCACCCGGCTTCATAAGGATTTTCAAGTCCGTAAGCGCGACCACCATTTCCTTGACTACGACGACCTGCTTGTCTATTTGCATCGTCTTTTAAACGATTATTCTGAAATCCGAAATCGCATTTCGTCGACTCATGGGTACATCATGGTGGACGAGTACCAGGATACCAACACGCTTCAAGCGGAGATACTGTATCTTTTAACCGATGTTAACAAAAATATTATGGTCGTCGGGGATGACGCCCAAAGTATTTATGCCTTCCGGGGAGCCAATTTCAGAAATATTATCGAATTCCCTAATATTTTTCCCGGAACCCGTGTTATCACCCTGGAAGAAAATTATCGCAGCATTCAGCCGATTTTGGACGTAACCAATATCATCATCGACCGCGCCAGGGAAAAATTTTCAAAAAACCTGTTTACCCGCAAAGCTGGTGATACCACACCTGTGATGGTTAATGCCGAAGATGAATACAGCCAATCCAGATTCGTGATTGACAAGATTAAAGACCTTCATCAAAAAGGAGTCGCCTTAAACCAGATCGCCGTTCTCTTTCGCGCAAGCTTCCATTCATTTGATCTTGAAATCGAGCTTAGCCGCGAGGGATTTGCGTTTGTGAAAATGGGCGGGTTTAAATTCGTTGAATCCGCCCATATCAAAGATGTTTTGGCCCATATGCGGGTGATCGCCAATCCTTATGATCGTATTAGCTGGTACCGAATTCTACTTCTGATCGAAAAAGTCGGCCCCAAAACGGCTCAAAGAATTTTCGAAGCCACTCAAGATGAAAAATCAGGCCCTAGCGGTCTTCTTTCTGCAAAACTTGAACATATTAAGGGACTCGACCGCCTAAAAAATCTGGTTGCAAACCTTGATATCCATCCAATGACCGTTTCCGAAATGGGAGAAACCATAATCGAATATTATATGCCAATCTTAAAAAACAATTTTGATGATCACCCTCGCAGAGCCAAGGATTTAGAGCATTTGATCGAAATTATGGAACGCTATCAAAACCTGAACCAATTTCTGACCGACATGGCCCTGGAGCCGCCCAATACAAGTTTCGAATCCTCCCTGTATACCGGGGCAACGCATACGGATCAGCTGATCCTTTCGACAATTCATTCTGCTAAAGGTCTGGAATGGAACACGGTATTTGTTATATGGGCTTTAGACGGCAGGTTCCCATCCGTGCATACGTTGCATAAAGAAGAAGAGCTTGAAGAAGAGCTAAGGCTTATGTATGTTGCCGCGACCCGGGCCCGGGAAAATTTATTTTTTACCTATCCCAGCAATGTTTATGATCGCAGCACCGGGCTGGTATTAAACCAGCCATCGCGTTACATTGACGGCATCCCGGATCATATCCTCGAAAAACAATTTGAATACCGCTAATCTCTAAAAAAACCCCACCAAATAAATACCACAAGTCCCGCAATCGCTATAATGGCGGTCACATAACCGGCCCAGTCGAAAGTTCGTATGGCGAATCCGAGTTTGTCCACGCCACCTAATTTGGTATTACAGGAGGGGCATTTTTTGGTGTGCAGCGGAAGGTATGTATAACATTCAGGGCATTTTTTGGTCACAAAGCGGCCGCTCCCGGTAGCGCCAGAATAGCCTTCATCGGCCATTTTCAATTCTCCTTTAGTTAACCCGTGATAAAGTTGAACGCCCGTTGGGAAACTCAGGTTCCCGAAACGCCTTCCTCGATGGTTATCCGGCTTTCATTTTTTAACTGCTTCAGCCAGGCGTCAAAGGTTTTAAGGGTCTTTTGTTGCAGCAGGCGCTCCTTGATTTCTGTTTTTTCTTTTTCAAACCCTTCTAGGGATGGTTTCTGCCGCTCCCGGAAACTGATAACAAAATATCCTTTTTGACCTTTAATCACTTCTTCGGGCAGTTTATTATTATCAGATAGTCTGAAGGCAATGCGCGCCAAGTCGCGTTCAGAGCCAATCGTCGGAATGGAATCGTTGCGTTTGAAAAAACCCGTCTTTTTAGGCGCCAATTTGAATTTCTCACCGAGCGTGGCAAAGGTTTCGCCATTTTTAAGCTCCGCCAGAAATGCCTGGGCTTCATCGCGCGCCTTTGTGTCCTGTTTTTCCTTTACCAAATCTTTTTTAACTTTTGCTTCTACGGTCTCTAACTCCGAAATTTGAGCCGGCACCTGGTCGATAACCTCAATCAGGTAATAACCGTCGCCAAAATCCTGAACACCGCTGATTTCGTTGGTCGGCAGGCTAAATGCAAAGGATGTAAAGCGGGGGTTAGCTTTTATCTCTGCGGGTGGATTTTTTTGGCTGAAATATTCTGTTGTCAGAATCTTCAGATTGCGCTCTTCGGCGATGACATCTAAATTCCGGCCTTCAAAAGATTCATCGTAGACCGCCTCAGCTTCATCGTAAGCCAGGTTTTTGGAAAAATCCGCTTTCAAATTCTTTAGAATGTCGCCTTCGGCTTCACTCAAAGTGAGGGTTTTCTCAGGGTTTACCTTTTCAACTTTTATGATATGCCAGCCGAAGCGGGTCCGCACCGGTTCACTGATCTCACCGGCTTTCATGGAAAACGCCTTATCGGCAAACGGTTTCACCATTGCTTCCCTGCGGAACGCTCCCAGGTTTCCTCCCTGGGTTTTGGTCGGGCCTTCGGAATATTGCTTGGCCAATTCGGCAAAATCCCGGCCTTCTTTGGCCATTTCAAGAACGGTTTCAATTCTTTGGCGCGCACTTTCAACTTCTTCAGCGTTGGCGTCGGGACCCAGTTTTATTAAAATGTGCCGCGCTTCGACGGTTTTCGGAGACTTGAATTTCTCCGGATTGCTTTCATAATAATCCTGTATATCATCCTCGGAAACGGTCACCTTGCCGGCATAGTCCTCGGGTTTAAAATAAAGGTAGCGTATCTTAATCCGGGGATCGGTTTTATAAGAATCCTTATTCTGATCGAAGTAATTCCGGATCTCCTCATCTGTCAATTCGATTTCTTTGTACTGCTGCGGTTCCAAAATGACATAATCAATATCAACTTCGGTGTTATTCCATATATACGATTGCTGCGCTTCAGGATCCGATACCTTAATGTTGCCGGAGATAAATGCCTCAAGTTTATCGATGAGGATCGCATCCCGTTGTTGGATCTCAAAGGTTTCAGGGGTGATCTTATTACGGTTTAACGTGTTGATGTAACGCCGACCGTCAAAGGCTCCGGCTGTTTGAAAGGCACTGATGTTGCGGATAGATTCTGATAGCTCCTCGTCCGAAACTGTCAGTTTAAACTTTTCGGCAGCCTGCAGCATAAGAGATCTGTCGATGAGTTGATCCAGAGCCCGCTTTCGTAATTGAAGCATCTCAATGAGTTCTTCGTTTAAATTATTGCCGAATGACTGGCGCACCTGCTCGACGAGGTTGCCATAAGTGATTCGGTAATCATCTAAAGTAATGATGGTTCCGTTTACACTGGCAACCTGGCCCGATCTTCGGGATGTGTAACTTCCGACTCCCCAAAACACAAAAACGACAACAATGGCACCTAAAATAATCTTTATCATCCAGGTCCCGGCATGTTTCCGCATTAAACTAAGCATTTAATTTTTCTCCTTGTAGGTTCCAAGGTTCAGGGTTCAGAGGTTCAGGGTTGAAATAA
>JAQYWI010000392.1 GCA_030145015.1 Desulfobacterales bacterium | reverse complement strand
CCAAACTTTATGCGGTGTCAAGAAAAAACTTTAATGCGCAAAACTTATGCCCGTAATTCTCTGATAGTGTTATGGTATCCAGATTTTTTTGAAACGATGTGGCGCGCGTGCGTAGAATAAAAGAATTCTGAAGGCAAAATAATTTGAATGGTAACAATCGGATCTCTAAAATGCCAGTATCGAGAACGATTACGATTACGGTATAGGCAACGTTCCTTACATCGTACTCGTCGCCGCCCTCGTACTCGTTTCTAATTCGCAATAGTATTGCTGTGAGCCGTAAGCGAAAGTCCTGGCATCAACTTAAGCCGATTTAGCGGTTTTGGCTTTGATCTCCCAGTCTTCTACGGTTTCAAGGTCTTTTACTTCCTCCCATCCGGAAATCATGGCGCGGGTATGTGCCAGAATGGTATGTCCGGTGGTGATCATATAGATATGAATGATCACGAAGGATAAGATGCCAAAGGCACCGGCCGTATGGATCAGAGCCACCACCTTGAGCGACAGGCCCCCCAGCCCCCATTGCGGCCAGGAATTGTAGCCCCAATACAGTAATCCGGTGAGCATTTGAACCGGAAGCAGGATGGCCGCCAGAATCAAGTAGGTGATTCGCTGCAGCGGGTTGTGTTTGGCATCTTTGCGCTTGGGCACGGGGTGCGATTCACCCCGAAAAATACCATAGAGGTAATAGCGTACAACCTTTACCATCTTTTTGGTCGTTGGAATATATTGGCGCCATTCTCCGGTGGTCGCAATCCAGAAAGCAAAAAATAAAAATGCGATCAGCCAGGTGTAACCGACGAAGTTGTGTACTTCGACCGCGGTTTTAAATCCCATAAGGGTATACAGGCCCTTGGTTTCAAATCCGGTAATCAGCAATAAAACAATCAGCACGGTTTGCAACCAGTGCCAGAAACGTTCATAACGGGTGTATAGATACAAATTGGTTAAATTATTCGTCGCACCTGCCATGGGTGTATACTCCTTCGCCAATAATTTCGTAACTGTCATGCAACAGACCCAAATCTCTGCAATACTTAGCAATATTTATACCAATAAGGAAATATTTGAAAATTCAACTGGGGGTTTTTCTAAAATGAAAAACCGAAAATGGGGAAAATTTATATGCTAAATAATATCATATAGTTAAATTATTACACGCGTTATCCTTTTACATATTGTGTGCATATTCGACTGAGAATGAATCAAAATAATGGGACAAATTCGAACTTGCACGGGTTAACAGTTAATGCTATGTTAACATCTGTTAAGTTAACACATTAACATGTCTAAAAGGAGATTTTAAAAGTGGATATTGGCAAACACTGGAAAACAATTTTTGACACGCTGCAGGATGGCCTCATGGTCATTGATGTGGAGGGAAATATCCTGGCCGCCAACCCGGCTTCGGAACGCTTGACCGGATATACGGCCGACGAGCTGATCGGCAGCAATTGTCGGATCTTAAATTGCACGGGTTGCGAACTTTACGGCCGGGGTTCGGCCAAAGACTGGTGCAGTCTGTTTGAAAAAGGTGAGGTGCGCGCCAAAAAGTGCCTGATTACCAAAAAGAACCTAAGGGCGGCTCACGTACTCAAGAATGCATCCGTGCTGCATGATTCTGATGGGGAAATGATCGGGTCGATTGAAACGCTCACCGATATATCCGAACTGATTCAGCAGCAACAGGAAATTGAATCATTACGAAAATCCTGCCGCCTGGATGAAGGCTTCCATGGCATGCTGGGAGAATCGCCATCCATGCAGCAAATGTTTGAGCTCATCCAAAACGTCTCCCAAACGGAGGCGCCGGTATTAATTTACGGCCAGAGCGGTACCGGCAAGGAGTTGGTGGCGCGTGCCATTCATGAAACCAGTTTACGCTCAAATAAACCCTTTATTAAAGTCAATTGTGCTGCTTTAAATGAAAATTTACTGGAAAGTGAACTTTTCGGACATGAAAAGGGTGCCTATACAGGGGCCGACCGGACCCGTATTGGTCGCTTCGAGGCTGCCCACAGCGGCACCATCTTTCTGGATGAAATCGGCGATATTCCGCTTTCAACCCAGGTGAAACTTTTACGGGTGCTGGAGGAAAAAGAAATCGAACGGGTGGGTGATCAGCGACCGATTTCCGTTGATGTGCGCATCATTTCCGCCACCAATAAAGATCTTGACAACCTGGTCACCCAGGAAATGTTCCGGGAAGATTTGCTTTTTCGCATCAACGTATTTCCGCTGAATTGCCCGCCGCTGGCGCAACGTACCGAAGATATTCCCATGATTGTCCAGAATTTTATAGATCAGAACGCCGGCAAGGGTGGCAAATCGATAACCGGTCTTACGCCCGAGGCGATGGAAACCATATTATCCTATGACTGGCCGGGCAACGTACGCGAACTTCGCAACGCGATCGAATACGCTTTTGTTTTATGTCGCGGCGGGTGGATCGGCAAGGAGCATTTGCCGCCTAAAATTGAAGGGTTCGAACAGAAAATCTCTTCAGGCCCTAAAACCGGACCGCGCTCGTGGAAAAATGAAAGAGATAACCTATTAAAGGTCCTGCGCCGGGTGAACGGCAATCAATCCGAAGCGGCCCGAACTCTGGGAGTGAGCCGGGTGACCATCTGGAAGCGAATAAAAAAATATGGTGTCAATTTGGATTCGGATCTGGCAGAATAACACGGGGAAAGAAACACGATAGAAGTGGTTTCAAAACCTCAGATCAGGTTCAAGGGCAAGGCGTCCCGCGAATTTAAAGCGGAGCGTACACGCTAGTACGTGAGCATTTAAATTCGCGGGGCAACGCAGCCATTGGGCCTCAGATGGGGTTTTGAAACCACTTCTAACACTTTCGGGTAACGGCAATATTTTTTTGCTGTCATCAGTCTTTAAATTCTATAAACA
>JAQYWI010000391.1 GCA_030145015.1 Desulfobacterales bacterium | reverse complement strand
CAGATTGAACTGGAAATGCAAAATGCAGAGCTGCGCCGCGTGCAGGTGGAACTGGCCGAATCCCGGGACAGATACGAAGATCTCTATGATTTTGCCCCGGTTGGCTATTTTACATTCGACGACATGGCGCGGATTAAAGAAGTTAATCTAATGGGGGCCGATCTGTTGGGTTGCCAGAGAAATAAATTGCTCAAAATGAAATTCCCGTCTTTCGTCCTGCCGGATTCTCAGGATGATTTTTATTTTCACTGCAAGCAGCTTTTTAAAACCAAAACGAATCAAACCTGTGAGCTGAAACTTAAAAAACAGAATGGCAGACCATTTTATGCCAAGCTGGAGAGTGTTGCGGTTAAGGGGAAAACCAAAAGTTTAAATATAATCCGAACTGCGCTCACCGATATTACCGATCGGATTCATTTACAAAAGGCATTACAAGAGGCGCATGACGATTTGGGCCGCCGGGTGGCGGAAAGAACCCAAGAATTAAAAGGCAAAACCCTGCATCTCGAGGAAGCCAACACCGCCTTAAAAGTTTTGCTGGAAAGACGGAATGCCGACAAAAACGAAATGGAAGGGAAAATTTTAAACAACGTCAAGGAACTGGTCGTGCCCTACCTTGGGAAGGTAAAACGAAAGGTAACCGATAAAAAACTGCAAGCCTACCTGAATATCCTGGAAGCCAATTTAAACAGCATCGTCTCGCCTTTTTCCAACAAACTGTCCTCCAAATATTTGAACCTGACCGCTGCGGAGATCGCAGTGGCCGATCTGGTCAAGCACGACAAAAGCACCAAGGAAATCGCCGACCTGCTCCATGTCTCCATCAAAACCGTCGAAACCCACCGGGTCAACATCCGCAAAAAGCTCGGCCTCACCGGCAAAAAAGCCAACCTCAGGACGCACCTCCTATCACTGGGGTGATAGGAGGTGGTTAAATCGTTGATTCGTTGATTCGTTAATTCGTACATTCGTTAATTCGTCGATTCGTCGATTCGTTAATTGGTCAGGTCTTCGTCAAATAGTTGATTCGTTAAATAGTCTATTAGCTCAATGCCTTCCGCAGATTTCGCAGATTAAAATAAGGTTAAAAACAGGGATTTGATAATTCATCAATTTTAATATATATCGAATTTATCAGAATAATGATATGGATATGACTTCTGCTAACCGGACAGTCAGGTTTTGCGGTAATACCGAAAATTATTCAATTCAAACGGATAATGGGGGGTATCACGATGCCGGCTAAAAAAAAGAAAATCAAGTCTGAGCAAATAAAAAAACGAGCAGCTTCAAAAATATCGCGCCCCCAAAAAAGCATCCCCGCCCCCGAAGCCGCCGCGCGCTCACGGAAAAAAACCGGCCCAAAACCACGAAAAGCACATCCGGACTTTCCCATCGTGGGTATCGGTGCATCCGCCGGGGGCCTGGAGGCGCTTGAGTTGTTCTTTTCAAATGTGCCGCCCGATACCCACATGGCGTTTGTGATTATCCAGCATTTGAGCCCGCGACACAAGAGTATCATGGCCGATATCCTGATGAAATATACCCCCATGAAGGTCCTGCCCATAAAAGACAATCAGGCGATAAAATCCAACACCGTGTATCTCAACCCGGCCGACAAGAACGTCATCATCCTGAACCGCAGGCTCCATTTAACCGAACCGACCCAGACGCATGGCGTCAATTTGCCGATTGATTGCTTTTTCAGAGCGCTCTCGGAAGATCAGGGGGAAAAAGCCATCTGCATAATTTTGTCCGGCACCGCAACCGACGGCACCCTGGGTTTAAAAGCGGTCAAGGGCGAAGGCGGCATGGCCATGGTTCAGGATCCTGATTCGGCCAAGTATGCAGGGATGCCCAGCAGCGCCATTGCCACCGGCCTGGTCGATTTTATATTGCCGGTGGAAAAGATTCCCGCCGAACTTGTCAGATACCTGCAGCACCCCTACATTGAAAGACCCGAGAGAATCGAAACCGCCCGGCAGCAGTTTCGCAATTATGTCCAAAAAATTCTGGCCATGATTCGCACCGGCACCGGGCATGATTTTTCAAAATATAAGCAGACAACCATCCGCCGCAGGATTGAACGGCGCATGGCCGTCCACCAGTTAGATAATATCGAAAAATATGCGGCCTATCTTAAGAGCACCTCTGCTGAAATAGAGATCCTTTTTAAAGACCTGCTCATCGGTGTCACCAATTTTTTCAGAGACGCTCAAGCTTTTGAGGTCCTTAAAACAAAAGTTATCCCGGAGCTGATAAACAATAAGAACCCTGAAACCCCGCTGCGCGTCTGGGTTGCCGGTTGTGCCACGGGAGAAGAGGCCTATTCCATCGCGATGCTGTTTGCCGAAGTGACGGATAAACTGAAAAAACAAATCCATATTCAAATTTTTGCCAGCGACATCGACAATGAAGCCCTCGATTTTGCGCGCATGGCGGTATATCCGGACAGTATCGCTGCAGACGTGTCATCGGCGCGATTAACCCGGTTTTTCGTCAAAGATGAAAATACTTACAGAGTCAAGAAACAGGTTCGGGAAATGATCGTCTTTGCCAACCAGAACCTCATCAAAGATCCGCCTTTTTCCAGATTGGACCTGGTCAGTTGCCGGAACTTACTGATTTATATGGAACCTGTGCTGCAAAAAAAGATTTTACCGCTTTTTCATTACACCTTAACGCCAAACGGAATTTTATTTCTGGGAACCTCGGAGACTATCGGAGGATTTTCACACCTCTATTCAGCCATAAGCTCAAAGTGGAAAATCTTCAAACACAAAGAACATGTTGCCGATCGAATGGCCGATTATCCCCGAATACCTTTTTATGACGTACTGCCCACAGCGCAGGGTCTCGAGGAGCGGCGCACACCGACCGTAGCCGACATTCACCATCTGGCCGAAAGGATCA
>JAQYWI010000390.1 GCA_030145015.1 Desulfobacterales bacterium | reverse complement strand
TGATTTACGGCCACGTGGGCCGTAGCTTTGCCTATGAGCGGGTTTACAGTGAGCTTCGTTACACTGATAACCCTTTCATGGGGCCATATGCAAAAGATATGTTTGGCCCCAGCACCGATTATCGCCGTGAATTCACGCGCGACTTTTTTTTCACCGTTAATTACTACTGGCTGGACCGCAACCACGTTGACGGCATCCGCTACGATTGTGTGCCCAACTACTATGAAGGCTTCTTGGATGAGGGGTATTCGAACCTGGTCTACCATACTTATCAGAAAGTGAAGGCAACCAACGGGGCAGGACATTGGCAGCGCTTTTTTCATAGCGATGGCATACACTTGATTCAGTGCGCTGAGCAGTTGGAAGGACCGATCGAGATTGTTGAAAAAACTTACAGCAATTGTACTTGGCAAAATGAAACGCTGAATGTCGCCAAAGAGGTGGCCGCCGAGCAATTCGGGAATCTTTATAACTTTGGCATGCAACTGGGCCTTGCCGGCTATCCCGAGCAAGCGAGCCATGGTGACGATACAATCACCAAGAGCGCGCTCCAATACTTGGAAAATCATGATCATCCGCGCTTCATCTGCCGTTTTGGTACCTATTCACTTTACAAAGAAGTCTTGCGCGAAGGGAAACGGGAGAATTGGTTTAAGCTTCAGCCTTTTGTTATCGGGCTGTTGTTGGCGAAAGGAATACCTATGCTTTGGCAAGGGCAGGAGATCGTTGAAAACTATGATGTGCCGGATAGTGGTCCGGCCCGCATTGGTACACTTCGGCCGATTCGCTGGGAACGCTTCTATGACAATTTTGGGAAATCGATGATCGGGCTTTTCCGTCGGTTAATCGCATTGCGGCGACTAGAGCCCGTTTTCCGTTATGGAAACTATTACTTCTTCAATAACTGGGATCAGCATCAATCACGGGGGTTGCTGCTTTTCGAACGCCATCACGCGAATGAATGGGCTTTAGTAGCCCTCAATTTTTCTGAATACGACCATGACGTGGACTTTACCTTCTCACATTCCGGCGACTACCACGAGCAACTGCATGCCCAGGATAATCTGTTGGGAATCCATGCCGGGGGGACGTTAACATTACGTATCCCTGCTCATTACGGCCGGGTATGGCTGACAAGGTCATACTAAGCACGTATGAGATATCACTGATTATTCCGATTATGGCAAAGTATCCTTCGTGACAGATGCCTAACCCATATGAGCCTTTCCGTGTCAACAGGCAATAAAAAGTTAATGAGATAAAGCTAAACTTTTTCCTTTTCAAGCGTCGGGCTTAATTACGATGTTTCTATGATCATCCAGTTAGTTACAGGGTCGGGTGAGGCGCAGTTTTATGCATGCCGCCACTCTAATCAAGCCAAGGAATTGGCTGAGGCTTTAAACAGGGCTGCATATACGATCCGCTGGTTGCTTCGCAAAAAGAATCTCGCTTGCTCAGTCACGGTGAAAGTGATCATAAACGGCAAGCATTCAACGCCCGGTATATTCGGAGATGTATATTTAAGTGTGCCGGCATTGTTTCCCAGAGAGGTATTTCAAGCGGTTTTTCCGCCCCTATAAATTGAAGGCCCATCATGAATAATTTTCTTGACCAAATATATATATGGAATATAAAATAAATTTGATATTATTTTTAAATGTACTGGTTTTGAATAGGATGAGGGCAATTTTCTCACAAACACTCCAGGTAAGAGACACGGTTTTACGTCTTGCATTCCAAACAGCCTGTTCGTGGGCTGCTATTCCCCCGACTTCAGTATTATTACGAAAACTTTGATCTTAAATTTGTAACTTGCTCTCACTAAACAAAGCATCGGCGCTAAGCTGCCTTTCTTGGATTTGTTACAATAAACTAAGGCCTAAATTGAGCGATTTTTTACTCGATCTGCACCAATCTCTTGCGCATCAAGGACTTGCAAAAAGTCTCGACATATCCATTGGTATGCCTGCGCTTTTCGCAAACCTTGCTGCATCAAGATCTTGGCACATTTCTTCGCAAAAAATCGCTCAACTTAGGTAAGAGAGAAAACAGTATGACAACGATCAAGATCAAAGGAATGTCATGCACTGTTCAAACAATGAGACCTTTGCATAACTGCCATTTTTCTGTGATGTTGCGTCAGGCTTCAAATTTTAATCCTCAAAATACTCAATGTATTCCTCCGGTTAAAATTTTCGTCTTCCTTGCCTGACAAAAAAATGTCGAGTTCTGCAAAGGTCTCACAATGAGGGTGATTAAACAGAATCTTTTTTGGCATTTTTTAAAACAGCCTCGGGATTCCGGTTGCTGCAGGGTTACTGTATCCGTTTTTGGGAATACCCTTGAATCCTGTATTTGCAGCAGCCGCAATGGCCATGAGTTCAGTTTCCGTGGTCGGCAATTCGTTGCGGTTGCGGAATTTCCAGGTTGGATAACTTCTTTTTCTTTAATTCCCCAAGGAGGTAAAGACCATGAAAAGAACAACAACATATCTTTTGACAGCTTTTGCCGGCTTTGTCCTGATGTTAACACCTTGCGCCCTGGCGGCCGTATCGCCGCCCCCAAAGTGCGGTGTGCTGCCGGAAATAATCCTTCCCGTGCCCAAAGTTCCGGCTCATATAAGCTATCTTGGCCTTTCCAAGGGTAATTTTTTCAAAGTACCGCAGATCAAGGGCAATGTGGTCATCATCGAACTTTTCAGTATGTACTGTCCTCATTGCCAGCGGGAGGC
This sequence comes from Desulfobacterales bacterium, assembly GCA_030145015.1. The sequence goes on along the minus strand of JAQYWI010000390.1, from coordinate 182 downwards.
GCCCGAAGTAAACAGACTATATCGCGAAATAGAAAGCAACGAGAATCTAAAAGGCAAAATCAAATTGATTGGGATTGGGGTTGGAAATTCTTCCTTTGAAATCGAGGTCTTCAGGGAACAATATAAAATCCTGTTCCCCCTTTTTGCAGATGTGGATTTCTCCATTCATAAGAGCTTGGGCG
>JAQYWI010000389.1 GCA_030145015.1 Desulfobacterales bacterium | reverse complement strand
CTTGCCAATCTTCCGATGATGCGACGGGACTTGCTGCCGCGGGACCGCTATTTCATGGATTCGGTTTTTACCACCCGGGGGTGTCCCAATTTTTGCCGGTTTTGCCCGGTAACGCCGATTTTTGGTTCCCGGATACGCCATCGCCCCATCGACGACGTGGTTGCCGAAGTCGATACCCTGCGCAAAAACTACTTTAATGTGGATGACAGCGTGTTTGGTCATCCCCAGATAGCGGACCGGCCGGAGGAAAATCAATACTATCTGGATCTGTATAAAGAACTGGCGGGTTTGCAGCCGAAGCGGCTATGGAGCGGTGCGGGCGGTTTATCGGCCTTAAATTACAAAGACGGCCGCAAGATTGTCGAACTGGCAGCCGAAAGCGGGCTTTGTTCAATCGCCGCCGGTTTAGAATCCTTATCCGGCGCGGGGCAGAAGCAGTCCGGGGCATGGCGTAAGCTTCACTTCACCTCGCCGGATGTTTTTGATGTCGAGAAGCTGCGGGAAAATATCAGAATTATTCAGGAGTTAGGCATTGAGATCATGGGTTTTTTTGTCATCGGCTGGGACGAAGATACACTGGAAACATACCGGCGCACGTTGGACTTTTGCGATGAAATGAAGATTATTCCATTTATTTTAACGTTAGCACCGATGCCGGGAAGCCCAATCTACGATGAGTACCTGGAACAGGGCAGAATATTTACCGAACTATCCTGGGATCACTACGGGGGAGATTCCGTAGTTTTCAAACACCCGACCATGGACCCAAAAGAAATGTACGATTTGAACTCTCAGGTCCTGTATGAAGGTTTCAGCATGGGTCGTATTCTGAGCCGCACCTTGCATACATTCAGAAACCGGCCTTCTTTGGGTGCTACCCTTGGTTCGTTTTTCACACAGCTGGGGATTCGGAAAGCATTCAGACGATCATCTGAAAATCCCGAATTTGGATGATCGTGCCTTTTCTAATAACGAATAACCAATAACCATGAACGCCTAATTGAGCGTATAACGCTCAATTAGGGTACTAGGAGTGATTATGTCGCAACCCTCTATTATTGATCCAAAGCTGTTCGATCCCGCTGCCATCGATCCCGAAACCGCGGATTTCGTTGAACGCATTGAAAAAGAGCTTTCAATCGCACCGCCTTTATACAAATTTGAGCCTCAGGCGATTCGCGAGGCGCGCGCCGCCGGTTTTTCAATATTTGGCGCCATCAAGCACCTTGACGAGGCTCAGGATCGCAAGGTTCCGGGCCCGGCCGGCGATATTCCCATTCGCGTCTTCATACCGGATAAAGTCGCCGGGGTTTATATGCATATTCACGGTGGCGGATTTATGCTTGGCACCGCCGACCAGCACGATGAACTTCTCTTTGAAACCTGCCGGAGCTGTCAGACAGCCGTGGTGAGCGTGGGCTATCGGCTGGCGCCGGAAAACCCGTATCCTGCCGGACCGGATGACTGCGAAGCGGTGGCCGTCTGGCTTGCTGAAAACAGCAGCGCGGAATTCGGTACCGACAGGCTGGTCATTGGAGGAGAGTCGGCCGGTGCGAACCTTTCCGCGGTCACCCTGCTGAGAATGCGTGATCGGCATGATTTCAGGGGATTTGGCGGAGCGGCCCTGACCTATGGCGTCTACGATATGTCCATGACCCCGAGTGTTCGGCGCTGGGGCGAAAAATATTTAATCTTAAACACCAAAATCGTAGAGTGGTTTCACGAAAATTATGTGAAGGGCGGCAACGTGCTCGATCCGGATCTTTCACCGCTTTATGCCGATCTATCCGGTCTGCCGCCGGCCCTTTTTACGATCGGAACCATGGACCCGCTCATTGATGATACCTTATTTATGCATATGCGCTGGCTGGCGGCCGGCAATCCGGCTGAACTGGCGGTCTATCCCGGTGGCATTCACGCCTTTAATTTTTTTCCGATCGAACTGGCCAATAAAGCCAATACAAGAATCAATGATTTTATCAGCAGCGTCGTCAGCCCAAAGTAGGTTTCAGGTGTCGGGTGTCAGGTGTCAGGAAACAGCCTGCGACGAGTTCCTCTCGGCATGCTCGGGGCCTGAGCCTGTCGAAGGCAGTCAAGTCGAAGTCAGATAGGATGATTCATTGCCCGTTTTTACCATCTGCCTTCTGTTGTCTGAAAATCTGACACCTGAAACCTGAACACTGAAACCTGTTAGTTGCCTGACACCCGAAACCTGACACCTGAAACCTGAACAATTGACACGCCAACAATCTATTGCCATATATAAGAGACGGTATTCCGATCCAATTGTTAATCTCTGATAGAGAGGGTGAACCATGGCAGCCAATGAACTTCCTGTTCCACCGCATTTCAACCCGCAAAGCGTGGCTGGAGTCTGGAAAGTTCCTTATCAGGAGCGCGCCGATGATGCTGAAGGCTGGGCCAGTCAGCATAAACTGCAGCCGGCCTCCCGTGATACGCTTAAAATTTCCCTGCTGCTGGTCGATGTTCAAAATACCTTCTGTATTCCGGATTTTGAACTCTATGTCGGCGGGACTTCCGGAACCGGTGCGGTGGACGATAATCGCCGGCTGTGTGATTTTATGTATCGCAATCTCAATATAATTACCGAGATCTGCCCGACAATGGATACACATCAGGCCATGCAGATCTTCCACGGCATCTTTCTGACAAATGACAGGGGGGAGCATCCTTTACCGTTTACCCTCATTACGGAAGATGATATTGAAAAGGGGGTCTGGAAATTTAACCCGCAACTGGCCGCCAGCCTGCAAATCCATGAAGCATACGGTCAGGACTATTTGCGCCACTATACCCGGCAATTAAAAGACGGCGGCAAATATGATCTGACGATATGGCCCTATCATGCCATGCTTGGCGGGATCGGTCATGCCCTGGTTTCGGCCGTCGAGG
>JAQYWI010000046.1 GCA_030145015.1 Desulfobacterales bacterium | reverse complement strand
CTTTTGCTTGAATCGGTTTACACAATTGATGTCAATGTCAAGCAGCGCTGCGATATTAAATTTGGCCTCCATACATTTAGGCGAGCCTCCATGCGGGTGGAGCACTCCCAGCTTTAAATCTTCGCGCACCTCATTCATGATAATCGGATCCGTGAGGTCCGCCACTGCAACCTTGAGTTTGTCGGCCACATATTTTTTAGCTTGATCGATTTTCATGCCTCTGGCAATTTGCATGCGAGCCACCAGATCTCCAGCAGCTCTCATTCCGCCCATTCCCGAGGCAACCGCGTGCGTAATGGCCATGCCGAACGGATCACCCACACCCACCTACAATCCGTCCAGACGACAAATTTCAACCATGGCTTTGGAGGCCCGTGAGGCCACATCCAGCGGTGGGTGATCATGTACCGTCATCGCACCAACTCCCATGCCCATGTTCACATGAACGGGTATCGTGGCGACTTCGCAACAGGCTTTCATATAGGTAATCGCCCTGGAAACATTCCAGGGCGCCGACTCATTGGTGTTGGTATTAACCACCGGCCCAAAAATGGTGACACCCGCCTTTTGGGCTGCTTTAACCTGGTCCTGGGGGTACATCCCGGCCAGTCTTTCTTCGTTATAGGTCATCTCGCCATGCATTCCTAAAACGAACTCCCCGGCCATGCCGAGCTCCACGCAAATACCAGGATATTTTTCTCTGAGTACCTCCGTTGCCATTAAGGCGGCTAAAAAATCAGCATCACCGGCGGCACCAACCGTATCCAGGATGATGGCATCCGCCCCGGACTCATACAGGGCACTGGAGACGTAAACAATATCTCTGACCGCATGCTCAACGGATGCTTCGTAAGAAGCTCTGGCTTCGTCAATTTTTCCCTGCGGCAGCAATTCGGCGGGGTTGGGAAAGGGGCCGTCGGGCTGGCTGTACAAACCTAAATTCGGCATGGCCCCATAAAATATAGGTGCGGTGGTTACTGCAAGCACCTGCTCTAAGAGGGGTTGTTCGTAAGTCACCATCGATTTAATCGGTTTAAAGCTATAATCCGGATATCCCAGTTCCAGGGTGTCGGCCCCCATGAGTTTTTCATAGATTTGAAGGCACTGCAGGCGGTCGACATTGACCTGGGTGCGGCTCATTTTAATGGGTGTTCCATCATAGGAAAGGACGATCTCTTTGCCGGCTTCCACTCCCACGAACCGGTGAGGTGAACTGAAAATATCAAAAAGATGCTGCAATTCTTCCTTCGTAAGCACCGGAATATTGCCACGTTGCGCTGCATCCCGGGTCCCTTCCTCCAAATCCTGCATGACGGCGCCTTCGCTGAGCTCAACGGGAGACCCATCACCATAGCGTGTGCGTATTTTCCCCATGACAACCTCCTTGCTCTGTAAAAGTTTTTATATTATGTTTCTGTTGTAAAACGAAAAAAGCATAGACTACAAAATTATAAACCTAGAATTGCTTTCTTTACGGCATCCCCCATTTCTGCAGTGGAATGCCTGCCGCCCATGTCCCGGGTTTTGACATCGCCATTTTGCAATACATGCTTTAAGGCGGCCTCGATGTCTTTGCCGGCCTCTGTTTCACCCAGATGTTCTGTCATCATTCGGATCGACTCAATCGCGGCTACGGGATTAACAATTCCTTTGCCGGCATATTTAGGTGCCGAGCCGTGAATCGGCTCGAACATCGAAGGGTATGTTTTTTCCGGATTAATATTTGCCCCGGCGGCAAACCCCATGCCGCCTTGAAGCATGGCGCCCAGGTCCGTAATGATATCCCCGAACAAGTTCGATGCCACGATAACATCAAAAACTTCGGGATTTTTAACCAGCCACATGGTCAGCGCATCCACCAGCGCCATGTCTGTTTTAATGTCCGGGTAGTCCTGTGCGACCTGATCAAATACCTTATCCCAGAAAACCATTGAATAATTCAAGGCATTGGATTTGGTGCAATTGGTCACTATTCCGGCAGGTGAATCCCCCAGCTTTTTGCGCTTACGTGCCAGTTCAAACGCATAGCGCATCACCCGCTCGCAGCCTTTCTGGGTGAATATGGCTGTCTGGATGGCAGCACCGTCCGGTGTTCCCAGTTTGTAAAAGCCGCCGCTGGCCGAATATTCGCCCTCGGTGTTTTCCCTGACAACCGCCATATCCACCGTCGATGGTGACGCATTTTTCAGGGCTGTATCCACACCGGGATACAGCTTGATGGGGCGCAGGTTGACATACTGGTCGAATCCTTTGCGGATGCTCAGCAAAAGAGTCAAGGAGATATGGTCGGGGACTTTATTGGTATCTCCGATGCATCCTAAAAAAATAGCATCAAACGCTTTGAGTTTCTCCAGCATGTCATCCGGCATCATCCGGCCGCGCTGCAGATAATAGTCGCAGCCCCACCCAAAAGTTTCGGTTTTTAGCTGAAAGCCATACTTATCCGCTGTGGCAGCTAAAATTTTAATGGCCTCTTCAGAGACCTCCGTTCCGACACCATCACCAGGAATAAAGGCAATATGATAAGATTGCATGCTAAGCCTCCATCATGAATTAGTACCTGAATCTTGCCCCGCTTCGCGGGATGAAGCGTCTAATTTTATGACACTAAGGGGCTCTGTTTGCATATGAAAGCCTCCGACTCGTGCAAAATTCAGGTAGGAGTTGTCATTTTCCGAAGGAATTTTTAAGCGAATTGTTTATCCGCGTAACGTATCGGTATAGGCGTCGACCCTCAGCGCCGTATATATAATTTAAGCCGCGTGTCGGATATACGCCTGAAGGGCTTTATCCACCTCCGGGTCGATTAAGGATTGCGGTGCTTTTGCCAGGATTTTCTTATATAGTCGATTGGCCCGGGCGGCGACATCCTGTGAGCCGGACGCCTGCCAGTCCTCATATGTTCCCCACTCAGACAGCGTCGGCTGCCATCTTTTACGGAAATTCGTGAGCGTGTCCGTATGGCTGATGTATCCCGATTCATGCCCGATTTTTTGAATACTTTCCAATGCCTTTCCTTTGTCGGTTGCGTCGAGCCCTTCCTTGATGCGCATCACGCGGCTAATGATTTCCAGATCGATCATCAGTTTTTCATACGATGTTGTCATGATGGCATCCAATACCCCCAGACATTCAAAAATCATGTGCGCACCGCCCAGAATGCCGGCCATTAAGTTCTGCATGGTTTCGTATCCGGCCTGACAGTCAATGATTTTTGAGTCGGTCATTCCGCACATGGAGCGCGTGGGCAAGCGGTAATACTCCAGACCCATCTGCATCGCAGCCAGATGAATCAACATCATTTCAGGCGAACCGGTAATAAAATTTCCATTTTGCATATTGGCGACGGTCGAACCAATTGAGTAAACCACGGGGTTACCGGGGTTGACCAGCTGCGCGAGTGTTATTCCGGCCAGAACTTCGGTATTATGCAAAATCGTTGTTCCAAACAGGCTGATCGGTCCGGAAAAACCGGCCATAATTGCGGCAGTGAAGAAAATCACCTGGTTTTGTTTGGCGAATTCGATAATTGTTGCGCAGGAGGAGGGCTCATAGGATAGTGGGCTTAACGGACAGGCAGCGACTCCAACGCAATGATGTTCACGCAAAAAATCTTTTTGACCCATGGCAATTGCGACCATATCAAGCGTTTGCCGGACCTTTGACCCATCCGTCTCAAAGCCGATCAGCGGCTTGTCCGTATTTTTGAGAATCTCGTACATCATGTGCAAATGCTTTTGGTCCGGGTGGAGATCACCGGGATCGACCGGAAATGAACCCACAAGGCTTACAATGTTGCTGGCCTGACATAGTTTGATGATATTGGCAAAGTCCTGTAGGGTGGCAATTCGGCGTCCATTATCAAGGTCCTGGATAAATACGGGCCCACCGTTGGGTTGTAATAATAGTTTTTCATCGGGATCACCGACGGTCACTGATTGATCATCGTTTCTGGCCTTCCAGCGAAAGGTGTTAGGTGCGGATTCGAGCACCTGTCTGACAAGTTTTTCAGGGAAGCAAACGGTTTTGTCGCTTACTTTTGCCCCATGATTACGACAAATGGTCAAGGCCTCTTCGCTATGGAAGACAATACCGGTTTCTGCGAGAATCTTAAGAGACGCTTCATGAATCCATTGCATTTCCGGTTTTGAAATGACGTCCAGTCTGCTCTTCATTCGCATCGGCTAGTTCTCCACCCTCATTAAGTTTGATCGTGTGCGGGTTTAAATTATCAGATCACCAACAAATAAAGGAGCCCATTTGAAAGACTTAAAGAGCCCCTTTTATACCGCTTTTCATAATAATGTTCCGATATGCGATTCAAATTCGCCCTATCCGGCCAGCAGTTGCTTTATTTTCTTAACACCGTCGCCGGCATCCTGAGCATAAGCGTCGGCACCGATTCGATCTGCCCAGCGCTGGGTTACCGGGGCACCGCCGACAATGGTTTTATATTTCTCTCTTAAGCCGGCTTTTTTCAAATCCTGTTCCAGTTGTTTCTGCATCACCATCGTTGTGGTCAGCAGCGTGCTGGAACCGATAATATTGGCGCCGAACTTCTCGGCCTCATCAATAAAACGCTCAATCGGCACATCGCGCCCAAGATCAAGGACTTCAAATCCATTGGCCTTAAAAAGGGATACGACAATCGTCTTGCCGATATCGTGGACATCGCCCTCAACGGTTCCAACGACCACCTTTCCGGTAACCGCGGCCTTTTCTTCGGGAATGGCGGCATTGATGATTTCGGTAGCTTTTTCCATTGCCATCGCCGAGTAAACCAGTTGCGGGAGAAACAGTCTTCCGGTCTCAAATAAATCACCCACCTGATTGATTCCGGGGATAAATCCCTGGTCCATCAATGCTAAAGGATCCAATCCCTCATCCAATCCTCGCTTGGCAACGTCGGTGGCCTTGTCGGTATCACCTTTTAAAATGGCTTCTATCGCTTCCTTAAATATTTTTTCGCTCATTTTGCTGTCCTTTCTTTTCATAAACATGTTGACGCAGTTGATTTCGAGATCCAACAATTCCGCTCCCCGAGACGACTGCTTGTGCAGCGTGCATCCCGATCGGATCACCGGCGCCAACATAGAACCCAGCCAGCCGGCATAGTTCTACATGGGCTTTTGAGGCCTTGCGGTTTAGCATTCACATTTTAGCCCTTTGGTTTTTGGGATCATACGGAGATCGGATGTGCACTTTAGCCGGGATCATTTTACCTTCAACTTCGATTTCGTATTTGCCGCTGATAATCCAATCCTCGCTGATCTGCTGTTCACTTTTCACATACCCCATGCCCACCGCCGAGCCCAGTTTGAAGCCGTAGGCGCCGGAGGTCATGTTTTCCATCCAGACCCCGTCCCGGTAAATCGGCTCACTGCCGTAAAGCATGATATTCGGATCTTCCAAAGTAAACATGACCAGTTTGCGCTTTAGCCCTTCTTTCTTTTGGTTCAGAAGGGCTGTTTTTCCGATAAAGTCATCTTTGTCCAGCTTGACACCAAAGCCCAGGCCGGCCTCGTAGGGTGTGTCATCCGGTGTAATATCGGATTCCCAGTGGCGATAACCGGTTTCCAGCCGCAGCGAATTGACCGCTTGCATGCCGACCAGGCGCAATCCGACTTTTTTCCCCTCCTCAAGGATGGCATCAAACGCCGTCAGCGCAAAATTAGTTGGAATATATAATTCCCAACCGAGTTCGCCCACATAGGACATTCGCATTGCCCAGGGTCTGGCATAGGCAACGTCGATTTCTTTGGCGGTCCCGTATGGGAAATCATCGTTGGAAAGATCGGCAGGGGTCAACGCCTGCAGCAAGTCTCTGGATTTGGGCCCCATGATCGCCAGCATGGCATACGCGTGGGTCGCATCGGTTATGGCCGTACGGGCATCCTCGGGTATCAGGCCTTTGAAATGGTCATAATCGTGCACCACTGTCGCGGCGGCGGTGACGATGAAAAAGGTGTCTTCCGAAAAACGGGTCACCGTTACATCGGTTTCAAATCCGCCCCTTTGATTCAATACCGGAGTATAGACGACTTTTCCAACGGGCCCGGCGATATCGTTCGCGCAAAGCTTTTGCAGGACCTGCTCGGCATCCCGACCCTGAACCAGAAACTTGCCCATGGAAGTCAAATCATAAAGACCGACACCGTCGCGAACCGCCATATGCTCTTCGCCCTGGTATTCGAACCAATTCGGTTTCCCCCAGGTGTACTGATGAACCGGTTCAACGCCCTGGGGTGCGAACCAATCCGCTCTTTCCCAGCCGGCATTCTGGCTGAAGGCAGCCCCGTTGGCCGCCAAACGATCATGAATGGGAGAGCAGATCACCGGCCGGGCGCTGGTGCGTTGTCGATTGGGATAATGGTGATGATAAAGAACGCCGACGGCCTCAACAATGCGATCACGTAAATAACGGGCGTTTTGCTGCCAGGGAAAATAGCGCTTAACATCGACCGGCCAGAGCTGTTCGGTGGGATATCCCTGATCGATCCAATACGACATGGCCCGGCCGATGCCGGCGGAACTTTGGATACCCACCGAATTCATGCCGCAGGCCACAAAAAAGTTTTTGACCCCCGGTGCGGCGCCAATCATAAACGCCGTGTCGGGCGTAAAGCTCTCCGGTACAACCGACAGGTGGCGTATCTGGGCGCTTGCCATGGCAGGGAACCGTTTCAGGGCACAATCCATAAAGGGTTGAAACTGATCCCAATCCTCCTGGAGCTCTTGATACATGATATCGTTGGGGATGCCTTCCGTCCCCCAGGGTTTCGAAACTTCTTCGAAGCCGCCGAACAGGATGCCATCGGATTCGGATTTAAAATAGGTCTCCCCATCAAAATCGCGTACCGTGGGAAAATGCTTTTTTAAACCCTCGATCGGCAATGTCACCGCGTGCATGTGTTCGGCGGCATGCAGCGGGATACTCACGTTAACCATTTGTCCGATTTGACGGCCCCACATGCCCGCACAGTTGACTACGTATTCAGATTTGATATCGCCCTGGTCGGTCGTAACGCCGCAAACCGCACCTTTTTCCGTTTTGATGTCGGTAACCATCACATTTTCAAAAATTCTGGCGCCGCCCATTTTGGCGCCTTTGGCCAGCGCCCGGGTCGTCTCGATCGGATTGGTCACCCCATCTTTCGGAAGATAAAATGCAGCCACCAGATCATCGGTACGCATTCCGGGGACCAAATCCCCCGCTTCTTTTAGGTCGACTGCATGCATTTCGATATTAAAAGCCCGGGCCATTGCCGCCGCACGCAGCAATTCCTTTTTTCGATCTTCAGTCTGACAGATCGCCAAAGCCCCGTTTTGCCTGAATCCGGTGGCCATACCGGTTTCGGCTTCCAGCCCGGAAAAACATTCGATACCGTACCTGGCCAGATTGGTCATCTCCTGGTTTTGGCGCAGCTGCGTTAACAATCCGGCCGCGGCCCAGGTTGTACCGCAAGCTAATTCTTTGCGCTCAAGAAGCACGACGTCGTTCCAGCCAAGTTTGGTTAAATGATAGGCTAAGCTGCAGCCGACGATGCCGCCGCCGATGATGACGAGTTGGGCCTGACCCGGGATTTTAACACGCATGCTCACCTCCTACGCCCCTATTGGAATGTTGGAATGTTGGGATATTGGGAAAATGGATCTTGGGAAACTGCAATATTGGGTAAATGGCGAAATTCGTCTCGACAGCCCCAAAAATACTGATGCAAGCATGAGATCTAACCTGCTGTTTTTGCTTTGAACCGCTGCACGCAGTTGATATCGATTCCCAATACTTCAGCAATACGGAACTTGGCCTCAATACCTTTAGCGCACCCCGGCAGTGGTGTTACCGCACCGATCTGAAGATCCTCGCGCACCTCGGTCATGATGACGGGATCGGTTAATTCCGAAACCGCTAGACCTAACCTGTCGGCCACATACGCTTTTGCCTCCTGAATTTTCATGCCGCGGGTCATTTGCATGCGAGCGACCAGATCTCCGGCAGCTCGCATTCCGCCCATTCCCGAAGCATGCGCATGTGTTAGGGCCATGCCAAGCGGATCGCCGACGCCAACCTACAACCCGTCCAGGCGACAAATCTCAACCATGGCCTTGGATGCACGCGATACAATGTCTATGGGGGGATGATCGTTGACCGTCACGGCACCGACCCCCATACCCATGTTCACATGAATGGGAATCGTGGACGCCGCACTGCACGCTTTCATGAAGGTAATCGCGCGCGAAAGATTCCAGGGGCAGGACTCGGACGTATTGGTATTGACCACGGGCCCGAAAATGGTGACCCCTGCTTTTTGGGCCAGTTTGACCTGATCGTGCGGATACAGTCCTGCCAGCCGCACGCCGTCATATTCAAGCTCGCTGTGCATGCCTAATATAAATTCTCCCGCCATGCCCAGCTCGATGCAGATATCGGGGTATTTTTCCTTCAGCTTTTCGGATGCGATCAAGGAAGCCTGGAAATCCGCGTCTCCGGCGGCGCCCACGGTGTCGAGGTTGATGCCGTCGGCGCCGGATTCATGCATGCCGCTGCCGGCATAGACGATGTCTTTGACGGCAGTTTCCACGGTGGCTTCATAGGATGCCTGGGCGTCTTCAATTTTTCCTTCAGGCAGCAGTTCGGCCGGATTGGGAAACGGGCCGTCCGGTTGGCTGTAGAGACCTAAGTTGGGCATGGCGCCGTAAAACAACGGGATATGGGTTGATAACAGGGCCTGTTCCAGGATGGGCCGTTCCATGGTGACAATCGGCTTGATCGGCTTGAAGCTGTAATCGATGTGACACAATTCCATGGTATCGGCGCCGAAAAGCTTTTCGTAAATCTGCAGTGCTTGAATGCGATCAACGTTGACGCCCACGCGCCTGATCTTAAGGGTCCCGGCGTCATAGCTGAGAATGACTTCATTGCCCCTTTCAACGCTTACGAAGTTGTACGGTGATGTGAATACATCGAGCAGATACTGCAGTTCTTCTTTGGAAAGAGCAGGTATATTACCCCGTTCGGCGGCATCCGCAGTTCCGTTCTCCAGATCTTCCATGAGTTCTTTGGCACTCATTTCCAATGGAGTCCCGTCTCCATAACGGGTAAAGATTTTTTTCATATGCCCTCCAATCAAGTCCAACTTGTCGTAAAAAACTATTGGGAATATAAAAGCCTCTTTATTCCATTAGGCGTTTATTTTGATAAATTCGAAATTCGAATCTCGCCTGATTTAATAAAATTGGCCGAAACAAATTCGAATTTCGAATGCCAGAAATTCGAAACGTTTTGAACATTTGTATTTAGAATTTTTGAAATTGTTTCGAATTTCGAATTTAGTGCTTCGAATTTTTACAACGCCTGCAGCTAGATCTTTATTCTGATAAGCGTCTCATACAGAAAATGGAGCTATTATTATTTTGATATTTTTATGAGTCCTTCCTCCAGAATGGACAGCCCCTTTTCAAGCTGGTCGTCTTCAATCACGAGGGGCATCAGAAAGCGCATGACATTACCCAGGGTTCCACATGATAAAACGACCAGCCCTTTTTCCAAACAGAGCTCCACCAGTGCCTTGGCCTCGTCTGCCGCCGGTTCTTTTGTTTTGCGGTCTTTGACCAGTTCCAGTGCCATCATGGGGCCTAACCCTCGAACCTCACCGATGATCTCAAATTGCTCGGCCCATGCATTGCATCGATCCGTCAATTTGTTCCCCAGGGCATTCGCTTTTTGCAGCAGGTTTTCTTCTTCAAAAATATCCAGCACCGCCAGGGCCGCCCGGCAGCATACCGGATTGCCGACATAGGTGCCGCCCACACCCCAGGGGTGAACCGATGCCATAACTTCCTCTCTGCCCGTCACAGCGGCCAGGGGCATCCCCGCCGCCAGACTTTTGGCAACCGTCATCAGATCCGGCTCCACATCCCAGTGCTCGATGGCAAACATTTTGCCCGTGCGTCCCATGCCGGACTGAATCTCATCGACAATAAATAAGATGTCGTTGTCTTTGCAGATTTTAGCGAGTTTGGAGAAATATTCGGGAGGCGGGGTGATAAAACCGCCTTCGCCTTGAATGGGTTCGACAATTACGGCGGCACAGGATTCAGGTGCGACATGTGTTTGCAAAAACGCTTCCAGATAATCGGCACAGGCCACCTCACAATTCGGATATTCGAGATTAAAGTGACAGCGGTAGCAATAGGCTGAGGGGATGCGGTAAATCTCAGGTGCGAAGGGACCAAATCCGAATTTATAGGGTTTTACCTTATGGGTCAGGCTCATGGTCAATAACGTGCGACCGTGAAATGCATTTTCAAAAGCGATAATCCCGCTTTTTCGGGTATGGTAGCGGGCAAACTTAACGGCATTTTCTACGGCCTCGGCGCCACTGTTTGCAAAGATGGTGGTTTTCTTAAAATCGCCCGGGGCGAGCGCATTCAGCTTTTGCGCCAGTGTGAGCGCCGGTTCATAAGGCAGGACCATAAAACAGGTATGGGTTAATTTTTCAGCCTGATCTTTGACGGCCGCCACCACTTTCGGGTGGCTGTGACCCACATTCATAACGGCGATGCCGCCGGCAAAATCAATATACTCGCGGCCTTCGACATCCCATAGCAGGGCACCTTTGCCGGAGGCCACATAGCAAGAGGTGACACTGGACAGACCCGGTGGCATAATTTGGGCTCTTAACTCACTTAAGGCTTTGCTGGTGGTTTTGGTCTCCATGGGTTTCCTCCTTAAAAAAAGCAGCTCTAAATGGTGTTAATGGAACCTAATTGAGCGATTGTCGAGGTTGCCGTAGCTACAAGGAAGATGTCGTTCCGCTATAGTTTTCTATGCGGGACGGCATCTGACGCAGTAGATGCGGTAAGTTCGGCAATCCCGAAGGGTTTCAAATTTTAAAAATATAAATCGATCGTTCGACCCAGAGGCTCTCGACGGGTAGAATTCATTTAATATAAGACAAAATGATCCATTTTTAAAATTTGAAACGCTCAATTTAGGTCGAATAAATTCGCGCGGTAGGCTTTGAGATATTGCGCGCAATAATCGTCTTTGCCGGCCAGCGCTTCTGCCGTAATGATATTTGCCATCATCTTTTTATCCAGAGGATTGATAATGGCGCCGTCAAGCCCTTTGGCGATGGCCATGCTCATAAATGTCTGGTTTATAAATTTGCGGTTCGGCAACCCGAACGATATATTGGATAGACCGCAAAGGGTGTGCACGCCCTTAAAGGTTGTCATTATCTTTTCAATGGCATTTACAAATTCCACCCCAAATTCAGTATTCGTCGAAATCGGCTGCACCAGCGGGTCGACGTAAATGTTATCAATGGCAACATTTTTTTGAAGAAGACTGTTTATCAGTTTGTCTGCAATCGCCATTCGATCGTCGGTCGTCTGCGGCATGCCTGCATCGCTCATGCACAAGGCCACCACTTTAAGATCGGTTCCGGCCACCACCGGCAGCAGACTTTCATAGCGATCTTTCTCCAAAGATATCGAATTGATCATCGCGGTTCCTTTGTGAACCGCCAGAGCGGCTTCTATCGCTTTGGGATCCGGGCTGTCGATGCAGCAAAGACCTTCCACTGCAGATTGGACCGTTTTCACCAACCACGCGAGGTACTCGGGTTCCTTACCTACAAATACGCCGGCATTGACATCAATATAGTTTGCGCCGGCCGCGACCTGATCCCTGGCAACCTGCTGAATCTCATCCGGGTCCTGGGCTTCAATAGCTGTGGCAATGGCCTTGCGGCTGGCGTTAATCAGCTCTCCAACAATAAGCATAGCGCTCTCCTTTTATTGACTCATTTCTAATTCTGGTTTCGAGTTATGCGAAACGCTGAATTTCACTAATTTTTTGCCTTTCCGACTGGAAGGAAAACCCATGCTATTTTTTACCCACCCCCAGTTCTGCTTCCGATTCTTCGACTATAGATCGAATCGTGGTCAGAACATGTTCGGGTAGAGGTTCGGGTTTGTGGTTCTCTAAAATATAGCGTGCCTCTTCCGTCGCTCTTTGGTAAATATCGGTTCTGCCCCCGGCCTCCCAATCTTCGCGCGTCCTGCGGTCGATTAATTTTGGCTGGGATTGGGATCGCATATGTTTAAATGTGTGGTCATGACTGAGAAAATTTTTTCCGACACCGATTTCATGAATGACGTCTGCTGCCAGGGTTTCGTCATTGACCGCAATCCCCTGCACGACGTGTTTAATCATGCGGGCAAATTCGTTATCCATGACCAGCTGGCCATAATCAATTGTCATCCCCATTTCGATCATACCCAGGCCGTAAATCAGGTTGGCACCTGCCAACGCTGGTAACAAGCCTGTAATGGTTTTTTCATGACCGGATTGGGCATCACAAACCTTGCTGTCGCCCTATCCACCGGCGACCCAGCTGGGAAGAAGATAGTAAGTCGCCATGTGGGCCACCGCGGCATTAATCAAGGCACATTCAGGAGACCCCACCGATGCGGCCGCCAGTCTCAAATCCATTGCGGTTGTTGAGCTGCCGTATATAAATTTGGAGCCCTTGCGGGTGAGCTGGCTGAGGGCCAGGCCCCCTAAAATTTCGGCATTATGATCTACAAGCGTACCGGCCAAAGTTACCGGCGAAGATCCGCCGGCCATGGCCATGGATAAAACGTTGCAGGCCATCCCGGCTCGGGCGGATTCAATAATAATTTCACAGCTTTCTTTCACCAGTTGTAATGGACTGACCGGACAGGTGATAAAAGAAATGATCGGACGCTCCTGAAGTTTGTCTTTGCCACCGACTATGATTGAGGCCATTTCAACGATTTTTTTAAGTAAATAACGATTACCCGGGCCCATAAATCCGTGTTTGGTTGTATTCGGCAGCCATGCTTCCGCGTTGTGCAGCTGTACCGATTCAGGCGGGACATCGCTGGCACCCACGGCACGCTCATAGACATCTATTTCATCCAGATAATCAGCGAGCAGGGCTGAAGATGCGACGTCGGCCTTGGTGGTTTCACGATGCTCTCCGGTGTACGGGTCAATGATGAAAACACCTTCTCCGAAATTGGTGAAGCCGACGCGGTTGCTTTCCATAACAAAATCGTGCTTTGGATTGCGACCGGCCAGCAACAGCTTTGAAGGAGCTGAACGGATGGAATCCTCTACCAGGTATGGCGGAAGTTTTGCGATTCGAGTCTTTTTATCGATGATCGCTCCGCCGCCGTCCAGAATTTCCAAGGCCTCTTCATCGTCGAACCTGAGGCCTGTTTGCTCCAATACTTCCAGGGTGGCGAGGTGAATTTCTTCTAGCTCCTCATCGGTAAAAAGCTTAAGGCTCAACCCGCCACTCTGCATTTTCCCGGCAAATATGTTGCGTTTCATAGGCACACCTCCTTTCGTTACTTCCTTACGCTGTCAACCCTATTTGGGGGTATTAATTTACAGGCGATTAAAGCTGTGCTCACACCTTTTCCAACTTTAGCCGGTCTATCCCGAGATCAAACGGGCCTTTAAAAAAAAACCTATTATGAATAGGAATTATGCGACCAACTCTTTGGCTTTTTCGGTGGCCGAGGCGGCATTGGCGCCATAGGCATCCCCGCCGATTTCTTCTACAAACTTCTGGGTGACCGGAGCGCCGCCGGCCATGATTTTAACCTGATCGCGAATGCCCGCCTCTTTTAGCGCCTGAATCGTCTCTTGCATACGCGGCATGGTCGTGGTCAACAATGCCGACATTCCCAAAATATTAGGTTTATGCTCTTTGACCGCATCGACAAATTGCTGGGCGGTGATATTGGTCCCCAGATCGATAACCTGGAAACCGGCCCCTTGAAGCATCATGGACACCAGATTTTTGCCGATATCGTGCAGATCACCTTCCACCGTACCGATCAGACAGGTGCCCAAACCGGCCGCATCGGCTTCTGACAGCAGGGGTCTGAGAATATCCATGGCCCCATGCATACAGCGGGCGCATAAAAGCACTTCGGGGATAAACATGTCACCGGCTTTAAACCGCTGACCCACCACATCCATGCCGGCCAGCAAACCCTTATCAAGGATATCGCGGGCGGCAGCCCCTTTGTCCAGGGCTTCCTGGGTTAAGCTTTTAACTTCCTCTTGCTTGCCGGCAATCAGTACTTCTGCCATCTTCTCAAATAGTTCTTCCATCGCTCATTCTCCTGACTTTGAAATTTGGTTGCGGTTAAAAATAATCCGTATGAATTGCACCATTTAACTCTATTTTTTCTCCTGAGTTACACCCATTTCTTTTTCGGACTCAACAACAATCGAACGAATCGTATCGCGAACATCGTCGGGGAGCGCAGGCGGCTCGTAATTTTCCAGAGTGTCAATCACCTTTTCGTGGGCGCGCTTGTACATATCCTTGCTGCCGGCAGCTTCCCAGTCCTCGCGCATGCGCCGATCGAGTAAGTCGGCCTGTGACTGGGACTTCATGTACTGATAAGTCGTCTCATGGGCCAGGTAATCCTTGCCGATGCCCAGTTCTTTGATGACATCCACCGCCAGGGTTTCATCATTGACCGGGATCCCCTTTAATGAATGCAGGATCATGCCGGCGATTTCATGATCCAAAACCAGTTGTGCCAAGTCGAAGGTGATTCCCATCTCAAGCATTCCCAATCCATAGATGACGTTGGCCCCTGCCAACGCGGGTAAAATGCCGGTGATGGTTTTTTCATGACCCGACTGGGCATCAACCACCTTACTGTCGCCCTATCCGCCGGCGACAAAGCACGGCAGGCTATAGTAACGCGCCAGTCGTGCCACCGCTGCGCTAATCATCCCTGTTTCCGGAGAACCCACTGTCGCCGTCGCCATTCTCAAATCCATCGGACAGGTTGAGCTGCCGTAAATAAAGGGTGTGCCTTTTTGGGATGACTGGCTTAACACCAGGCTCGAAAGGAGTTCGCAATTTTGAATCACCAGGGTGCCCGCCAGATGGACCGGGCTGGACCCGCCGGACAAGGCCATCCCGATCACAAGGGCCGCCAATCCGTTTGTCGCAGCGTCCATAATAATATCACAATGATGTTTGGGCAGTTTTAGAGGGCTGATGGGACAGGTGGCAAAAGTCAGCAGCGGGCGTCGTCTGAGTTGTTCTCGGCCGCCGACAATTGCCGCACACATATCGATAATTTTTGGAATCTGGTTGCGGTCGACCGGGCACAGCCAGTGGTGTTTGGTTGTGTGCGTCAGAGATGCTTCGGCGTTGTGGATGGCTTGAACGGCGGGAGGTTTATCATGCGAGCACATCGCCCGTTCATAGGTTTCCACATGTTCCAGGCTGTCGATAACCAGGGCTGCTTTTTCAACGTCCGCTTTGGTGGTGTCACGATATTCTCCGGTATAGGGATCCACGAACATGATGCCTTCCCCAAAATTGGTAAACGTCACACGATTGTCCTGCAGGACGACGTCGTCTTCGGGTCGGCGCCCGCAGGCCACAAAAGTAGCCGGTGCCGCGCGGATGGCGTCTTCCACCACCCAGGCGGGGAATTTTACGGTTTTGGTCTTGGGATCCACGATGCAGCCCGCGCCATCGTATATTGCGATGGCCTCCTCACTTTCAACGAAAACGCCGATATCCCTGAGGACTTCCAGGGTGGCCAGGTGAATCTCGTGGGCTTCATCATCGGTCATCACATTCAGGCTGAAGCCTGAATTCCGTTGTATGCCGGCTTTTAATCTACGAATCATTCATATGCCTCCTTTTAGCCCGGTTTGCGGTTACAAAAAAACTTTCAGTCGAGCAGTTTAAAGGTTTACCTGTCGGCGAGCGGAAAACAGTACGGATGTAAGTTTAAGTTTTATGCATTTGCCGTTTACCGATATTGATCTAAATTCGTGATTATGTAGCGTAGATCCACTATTTTTTATTTCCTTTTAATTCTTTTTCGAATTCTTTGACGATTTTACTCATCTCCTTAGAAGCATCATTGGGCAAAGGGGGCGGCTGATGGTTTTCAAGAATATCAATCGCCGTTTCATAGGCCCTTTCAACGATGGATTTTCCCTCGGTCGCCTCCATCCAGGCATCGCGGGATCTGCGATCGAACAATTTCGTCTGGGATTGACTCCGCATGGAACGCAGACTGTGCTCATGGGTGATATAGGCGCCCCCGGGTCCAACCTCGTGAATTACATCCATCGCCAGCTTTTCGTCTGTAAGCTCTATTCCCTTAATGGCAATTTGAATCATGCGGATCATTTCGGCATCCATGATGATTTTGGCATAATCTATGGTCAAACCCTGCTCCAATACACCGGAGCCAAAAACGATATTGGCACCCGCCAGGGCGCTCATCGTCGCGCTCAAGCTAAACTCGTAGCCGGATTGAATATCCGGTACTTTACTATCGGAGGGACCACCGCCTACGAAACTCGGCAGACGGTAGTATTGGGCCAGCCTCGCTAACGCCGCGTTAATCATCCCGTATTCAGGTGAGCCGATGGCCGAAGTTCCAAATCTTAGATCAAGAATGGTGCTGGTACTGGCATAGGTACAGGGGAGCCCTCTTTTAGCGAGCTGGGCCAGGACGATGCAGCTTAAAACTTCGGCGTTGTGGGTCACCAGGGTCCCGGCCAATGTCGCTGAAGACGTCCCCCCGGAAAGGGCCATGGGCATTATCATTACGCCTAATCCCAGGTGAGCGCTTTCGATAATGACGTCACAGGTGTTTGTCGGCAACGTAAGCGGGCTTATCGGGCACACGTTTAAACTGAAAATCGGTCGCTTACGTAAATTATCCATGCCGCCGACACAAACTGCGGCGAGTTCGGCCATCGCATTCAGCGCACGGGGCGAGTCGGCACCCACAAAAATGTGCTTGCCGGTATTGTTTAATAGAGCCTCTATATTATGGACGGATATGGTCCCTTCGGGGACATCCGTTGAGTTGACCGTCCGCTCGGCAACGCTTATTTCATCCAGATGATCACACACCCGGGCGATGTCCCCGCAGTCCTTCTTGGTCGCCCTGCGAAGGTTGCGCGTAACCGGATCGATGACATTGATGCAGCCGCCAAAGGTTGTAAACCCCACCCGATTGGGCTCGGCAACAAAGTCGTCATCCGGATTGCGCCCATCATACACAATCATCCGCGGGGCCCAGAAAGCGCATTCTTCGACCACGTAGGAGGGAATCTTTACGATGCCGTAGCCTTCAAAACGTTCGATCTCACACCCGCCGCCATGAAATATTTCCAGGGCGTTTTCACTCATAACTTTGATGCCGGTATCCTGCAAAATCTGCAAGGTTGCATAATGAATGGAATCGAGTTCGTCCCTGGAAAATGAAGCTAATCCGAACCCGGCGGTGGTGCCGATACCGCTTCTGGCAACTCTTTTCATGACGTTATCCTCGCCATCTATTTTAATTTGACAGGAAATTTTGCCCCTTGTAAATTGTTGACAGTTTACAGTCAAGTAAAATCGAATAATATTCAAAATTATTTATTATTCAGTGATTTGGCGCAAAATTGGCTGCCAAGTTTCTAGTTGAACCTTTCTCAAAAATGCATTTAAAATCCGATGGTAAAGTTCTAATTCAGCATATCTATAGTTTTTTGAAAGAAAACTTGACATATCTAATTTTGCCGGTAAATTGTTGACAATTTACAATATAATTAGAGTTGTCTCAAAAATGCATTTAACTCCCGCTGGTACAGTTTTAAACCTATAAAAAGTGCTTATAACAACAAGTGCCTAAAGTTGGAAGTGATCTAAAGTGCCTAAAGTTTAAGAATCCTGTCCATTTTATTAAAAAGATAGAGCGCAGCGATACCATAATGAAAAGCATGCAAGGAAATAAAAGATAACAAACCGGAAAATGTATGGGCGCTGGTCAACGCCAGAAACAAATATCGCAAAGATCCGATTACCGGGCAATGAAGGGAGCCGCCTATGCCGGAAACTGATTATCAACCGGGAGAAAGCTATACCTACCCGCTCATCATCAAGAAATTGCTCAACACCCCCCTGATTTATTCTCCGCAGCGCGAAATCGTGTACAGTGATAAGCTGCGCTATAACTACCGAACGTTGAACGAACGCATCCACCGGCTTGCCGGCGGGCTTGAAAAACTCGATGTCAAGCCGGGTGATACCGTGGCTGTGTTTGACTACGATAGCCACCGCTATCTTGAATGTTTTTTTGCGATTCCGATGATGGGTGCCGTGCTGCAAACGATTAACTGGCGCTTATCGTCCGATCAGGTGCTTTATACGATCAATCATGCCGAATCCAAGATGATTATTATCCATGCTGACTTTCTGCCCATCCTGGAAGATATCAGGGACAAATTGGAGACCACTAAAACCATTGTGCTGATTTCCGAAGCTGAATCCGGGCCTGATACGAGATTAGAATTTGCGGCCGAATATGAAGAATTGCTGCAATCCGTATCCGGTGAATACACTTTTCCGGACCTGGATGAAAACACCAAAGCGACAACTTTTTATACCACCGGCACGACCGGCAATCCCAAGGGTGTCTATTTTTCCCACCGTCAGCTGGTACTGCATACGCTTGCGGTTGCCGTCGCCGCCGGCGCGTATCACACCATTGGACGTTTTAGATCCAATGATGTGTATATGCCGCTGACGCCGATGTTTCACGTCCATGCCTGGGGGTATCCCTATGTGGCTACCATGCTGGGCGTCAAACAGATATATCCGGGGCCGTACGAACCGCAAAAACTGTTAAAGCTCATCGAAGATGAGAAGGTTACATACTCACATTGTGTACCGACCATCCTGCAGATGATCTTAAACTGTCCGGCGGTCAAAGAAGTGGATCTGTCGAACTGGAAGGTCGTTATCGGCGGTGCCAGGCTACCCAGAGGGTTGGCCAGGGCTGCCAAAGAACTGGGTGTGGAAATTCATGCCGGCTATGGCATGTCTGAAACCGGGCCCGTTATGAGTATGGCAACACCCCATGAAGATATGCTGGATTGGGAAGAAGCTGAATTGCTGGATGTGATTATCAAGACCGGCAAACCGATCCCGTTGGCTGAAATTGAGGTCTTCGATCCACAGGGCAGGGCGCTGCCCCATGACGGTGAAGCTTCCGGCGAAGTTGTCATGCGATCGCCCTGGTTAACGCAAAGCTATTTTAAAGCGCCGCAAAAAACAATTGAGCTGTGGCGCAGCGGCTGGCTGCACAGCGGCGATGTGGGCTATATCGATGCGGAAGGCTATCTTCAAATAACCGACCGTATCAAAGATGTGATTAAAAGCGGCGGCGAATGGATCTCTTCCTTGGATTTAGAAAATTTGCTGAGCCAGCACGAAGCGGTTCTGGAATCGGCCGCCATCGGCGTTCCGGATGAAAAGTGGGGCGAGAGACCTTTGATGGTGGTTACCCTCAAGCCCGAATATAAAGACAAGGTCAGCGCCGAAGATTTTATCCGGTTTATGAAAAAATTCGCTGATGAGGGTAAATTGCCCAGATACGGTGTCCCGGATCGATATGAATTTGTGGAGCAAATTCCGAAAACCAGTGTGGGAAAACTCGATAAAAAAGAACTTCGCAAAAACTATATTAAATAATCTCAAGCAGGCACCTTCTCCGTTTTGAAGACGGTTATGGATACCATTTGCGCTTTATAAAAAACTTTATCTGTATCAGGTTGCCAAATGATTCAGAATGCTGTCCGTATTTTAAACGAACATTATGACCTGGGTGATCTGTCAAATGCAGAGGAATTGCTAGGGGGGACCGTTAACCGCAGTTTTGCGGTAACGGCAAAAAAAAATGATCATTGCATTAAGTATTTTATTCGCCAATATAATCCGGCCATTGTCGAAAATGAAATCATATTTGAACACGCGCTGATCAGCCACCTTAAAAAAAATGGATTTGACTTGGCAGCCGCAGTTATTCCCTCAAAAACGGGTGCCACTTATGTTAAGCAAGAATGGACGACTGAAGGTCGAATCCATAAGGATCTTTGGGCTGTTTATGAATTTATAGAAGGTGAAGGCCGCTATGCCTGGTTTGATACAAATATTGCCCCGGAGGATATGATCAACGCCGCCGCAGTGCTGGCCGAATTACATCAGGCTGGGAAAAATTTTCGCAAACCAAAAGGGTGCGACCGCCTTCAACCCCCAATTATGGAATTTATGCCGACCTTCCGGCAGGTTTATGCCGCATACACCTCAAAAGCAGGTAAAAATCGGTTTGATCAACGCTTTCTTCAATATCATGATCGCATTCTGAGAGCGGTTGATCAGGCTCTCATACCTGAACATGATTGCAGCAAATTGTCTCGGTGCCCCATTCACTGTGATTACCACCAGGGGAATCTGAAATATCAAGGCTCCCGGGTAACCGGAATATTCGATTTTGATTGGTCTAAGATTGATCTGCGCCTTTTCGATCTCGCCCTGGCGCTTGTATATTTCTGTGCTTGCTGGGACGGTCTGGAAGCCGGCAGCCTCATGCTGGATAAATTCGAATTGTTTCTGAGAGCTTACAACGATCGGTGTGCATCAAAGGTCAGCCCAGGCTCCCTGACAAAGCTGGAAAAGACATTCTTGCCGGCGATGCTGGCAGCGGCCAATCTTTTTGTGCTGCACTGGACCATTGTCGATTTCTATCGCATTGAGAATCCTGACACTGATGAGTACCTGGTCTATCTAAATCATCACCTTAAACTCATAAACTGGCTTGAGTCCCAAAATCATCGGATTGTTGGCATCATCTATCAGACAGTATGAAATATTTAGATCCAACCTTAATTTGAACATAAAAAAGATGCGTTAAGAGCCATATCTTTAGAAGGGAAAAATTATTCGCAATGAATGTTATTTGGATAACCGCGGACACATTTAGACGGGATCACATCGGAGCCTACGGCAACAAACAGATTCAAACCCCTTCACTGGATATGCTGGCAGCAAGGTCGGTCCGGTTCCAGCGGCATTATGCCGCCGGGTTTCCGACCATGCCCGCCCGCGCAGATCATTTTACGGGGCGCTGGACCATGTCGTTTATGGGATGGTCTCCATTGCCCTCAAACGTGACTACCGTGGCTGAAATTCTGTCCGCTAAAGGATTGCATACGGCGGCGGTTGTCGACACGCCTTTCTATCTACGGGACGGCATGAATTACGATCGCGGCTTCAGAAGTTTTTTCATGAATACCGGTCAAGAAGGTTCCGGCGCTAAAAAATTGAAAGACGGACGGCACGAGTCACAGGATACGCGCGCGGCGTGGCGTTTTGAATCGGATTACAACTCACCGCAAACCTTCATAAAAGCGATGCAATGGCTGGAACATCATTACAAGGAAGACTTCTTCCTGTATATCGACACATGGGATCCCCATGAACCCTGGGACGCCCCCGCCTACTATCCTGAGATCTACTGGCCGGATTACGATGGAGAAATTATCGAACCGATCTACGGGTGCTGGGAGGATGTGCCCGGATTCACGCAGAAAAGACTTGAGAAGGCACATGCAACTTATTGCGGTGAGATCACCATGGTGGACACCTGGCTGGGTTATCTTCTACGACGGGTTGAAAACATGGGCCTAATGGAGAATACAGCCATCATCTTTACTTCGGACCACGGTTTCTACTTCGGAGAGCACGGTGGGCTCTTCGGGAAGATGATTTATGAAATGGGGTCAGATGGGAAATACCCGAGGCTGGATGACTGGGATAAGCAGATTGAAGGCGGAATATGGGCCTATTCGCCTCTTTACGAGGAGATTATAAATATTCCTCTGCTAATATACATCCCCGGCGTATCGGCAGGCGTCTATGATCAGTTAACATCGGCCGTTGATGTTATGCCGACCGTGCTGGAAGTTCTGGAGTGTGACGTACCCGATATTGTCGAAGGTCAATCGCTCCTGCCGAAAATAGACGATTCAGCCGTCAGCGGCCGTGATTTTACCGTCAGCAGTATACCCTTCGCCAATCCCGGCGATCCGGTCAGATCGGTCGACAACTTCCTTCGCATGTTGAAGGCCCCCACCGTGACGACAATTACCAGCGAAAATTATTCCCTCCTTTACAGTCCGGAAGAGGGACAGTCAAAACTCTATGATCTTTCCCTGGATCCCGGCCAGCAAAAAAATATCATTTCAGATCAGCCGGATTTTGGCAAAGAACTTCATCAATACCTGGTTAAATTTATGCGGGATACCCATGTTGCGGAGTATCTCTTAAAACCGCGGCTTAAGTTTTGCATTTAATCACTCCCGGTTGAAAAAAATCAGCTGGGAGTGATACATGGTTTATTTAAATCATGGTTTCGTGTTGATGGATCGAATTAAAGCCCACAAGGATGACATTACCGGTATGGTCGATCAGATCTGCCAATTTTGAAAAAGCATTATTCAATTGAAAGGACAATTCATATGTACACCAAAATTTTGGTCCCATTAGACGGTTCGGAACTGGCAGAATGTGTTCTTCCACAGGTTGAAGCGATTGCGACCGGATGCCAGGTGAGCACGGTCGTGTTCGTACGGGTGGCAGAGCCTATTGAACTCCCGGAGGGTGAATCTCGGATGGCATTGCCCGAGGAGCAATGGAAACAAATTGAGGCGGATCGAAGGCAGGATGCCCAAAAATATCTTGAGCAGTTGGTACAGCGCCTTGATTTTAAAGGCGCCCAACTGGAGGCTCAAGTGCTCTCTGGAAAGGCTGCCGATACGCTTGCCGATTATGCGGATGGAAATGACTTCGATCTAATCGTGATTGCCACCCACGGCCGTTCCGGTGTCAGCCGCTGGGTATGGGGCAGTGTGGCCGAGAGAATTTTGCGTTCAGCCTGCGTGCCGGTATTGATGGTGCGGGCTCCCGGTTGTGTAATCAAAGTGTAAACCCATTCCCCGGAATCCCCGTTTTATCTGTGAAATCCGCCAGGAGATTTGCGACCTGCTTTGACGGGTTTAAGAATTGCGGTGCTTCGATCTTGTATTTCCTTTTGTAGCATAGATCTTGACATTAAATGTTGTGATTGGTACTTGCTAAGGACTCAGATTATGAGGGCTTCGACCTTTATTTTTTCAGTGATGACGATGCAAAAGGCGGATACTCGGAAAAGCCGATAGAGAAAGAATTAAGACCTCTGTTTAGCATGCCATACCGGATCTTTTGACCTCACCGTGAATCACGAAATCAACGGAGGATTTTGCGATGCTCAAGGCCTCAAATGTCACCAAACGATTCGGTGAGCTGAAAGCGGTGAACGATCTTAGTTTTGAGGTGCAGCAAGGGCAGATATTCGGCATCGCAGGGCCCAATGGAGCGGGTAAGTCTACGGTCTTCAATCTGATCACCGGATTTTACAATTACGAAGGCAAAATCGAGTTTGACGGCCGCGATATCACGGGCATGCCGCCTTATCGGATTGCCAAAGCCGGCATTGCCCGCACCTTCCAGATTCCCCAAACCTTTCCCAGTCTCAGCGTACAGAAAAGCATTTCGGTGGGCAGCCGCTTCGGTTCCGCCGCGGGACTTGATCCGGCCTATGTGGATGAGGTGATCCGTTTTGTTGATCTTGAACATGAACGTTTCCAGAGTACCGGTCTTTTAACCCTGCTGGGCAAAAAGAAACTGATGATCGGCGCATCCCTTGCGACCAAACCCAAAATTCTGATGCTGGATGAACCTATGGCCGGCTGCAATGCAACCGAAATTAGAAGCCTGATGGATTTGATTTTCAGAATCAACCAGGATCTTGGCATTACCATCATTATCATCGAGCACTTCATGAAGGTGCTCACCGAACTAACCGAAAGCCTGTTGATCATCGAATCCGGCAGCAAGATCCTGCAGGATGAGCCTGCCAAAGTCGTCTGTGATCCCGCGGTTATCGAATGTTATTTGGGAGCAACTGATGCTGAAGGTAAGTAATTTAAATACCTACTATGGTGAATCGCATGTTTTACTGGACGTCTCCATTTACGTGAATCAGGGTGAGGTGGTGGTCATGTTGGGGCCCAACGGCCATGGTAAAAGCACGCTTTTGAAGTCCATCTGCGGACTGGTGCAGAATGTTACGGGAACAATCATCTATCAGGGTGAGGACATTAACGGCCTGGCGACCGAGAAAATCGTCAACCTGGGCGTTATCTATATTTCTGAAAATCGGGAGCTTTTCCCCCATATGACGGTTTTAGAAAATCTCAAGCTGGGGGCCTATTCCAAAAATGCCCGTGCCCATGAAAAGGAAAACCTGGAGCGGGTATTCGCCCTTTTCCCCCGGCTGGTGGAGCGCCAAAAACAGACCGCCACAACCATGAGCGGCGGCGAAGCCCGGATGCTGGCTGTCGCAAGGGGACTGATGTCCAACGCGGATTTTCTGTGTATTGATGAGCCCTCTTTGGGTCTTCAGCCCAGCCTGCGGCATGAGATTTTTTCCACCATCAAACAGATCAACGAACAGGGAAAAACCGTCCTTTTGGTGGAGCAAAATATTCCCCAAATCGCAGAACTGGCAGACAGAATCTATGTCATGGAAGAGGGACAAATTTCTTTTGAAGGTGATAAGGACGCAGCGCTCAGTAACGATCACCTCAAAGAAATCTTTTTGGGGATGTGAAGGGAATAAAAAAGAATGTTTAGCGAAGACACCATTTTATTATTCTACGAGATCACCGACGTGATTATCGCCGGGTTATCCACCGGTTCCGTATATGCCCTGATGGCCGTGGGGATGACGTTGGTTTATGGCGTGACCAAGGCCTTTAATTTCGCCTATGGAGATTTTTTCAATATGGGCGGCTATTTTGCCTGGATACTGATTTTCGGACTCGGCCTTGAATTCGGTGGCTACCTGACGATTCTGGTTATTGTGATGCCGCTGATGTTCGCCGTAGGGTACGGGTTGGAAAAACTCATGGTGGCGCCCTTGAGAAAGCGCAAGGACTGGGAAAACAAGGTCATGATGTTGACCCTGGGCCTGGCGCTTTTTTTAACCAGCCTCTATACGGTGGTCTTCGGCGTCAAAATGAAATCTTTGCCCCCCATCCTGGAGGGGATACTTGAAGTCGGCCAGTTGGTGTTCGCCTATCAAGACATCATGATTTTCGTCATGTCCATCGGCGGCATCCTGCTTTTTGGATGGATGCTCAATAGCACCCGCATTGGTATGGCTGTACAGGCCGTGGCCCAGAATCCGGAAGGGGCCAAAATCGTCGGCATTCCGCAAGGGCGCATTTTCGCATCCACCTTCGCCATTTCAACCGTCATGGTGGGTTTCGGCGGCATTCTGTTGAGTCAAAAGTGGTTCATCAACCCCATGTCCGGCGGCACCATCATGATCAAGGCCTGGGTGGTAACGGCATTCGGCGGCATGGGCTCCATCCGCGGCGGTCTTTATGCCGCCTTCATCATCGGCATGCTGGAAGCGCTTGTGGGCTGGTTGTTGGGCATGAGCTACGCTATTATTGCGCTTTTTATTCTTTTGTTGGCGACCCTGGCGCTGCGGCCCCAGGGTCTGATGGGAAAAGGCGAGTAAGGTATGCGTTTAAAACATATGATGGTGATAATCGGCGTCTGTTATGGGATCATGGCGATCTTGCCCATCTTTGTGGGAGACATTAGATTCATCATGAACATTATGGTCATGTGTCTCATCTGGGCCGTGGTGGCCTCCTGCTGGGATGTCATGATGGGATTTGCCGGCATTTTCTCATTCGGCCAGGTGGCCTTTTTTGTCATGGGCGCTTACTGTTCCGGAATCCTGGCCATCAATCATGATGTGACACCGGTGCTGTCGATCCTGATCGCCGGTTTGTTCACTGCCGGCATGGGGGTTCTTGTGGGGTTGCCCTGTCTCAGGCTGGCAGGGCCCTACATCGCACTGGTAACCTTCGGCGTACACATGGCCCTGCAGCCGACCTTAAGGGGTGAGATCGGCCTTGCACTGGGCTCCGGCGGGTCCGTTGGTCTTCTGACCATTCCGCCAATCAACATATTCGGCTATAACTTCAGTTCCGCCAATATCGTCCCCACTTTCTATTTAACGCTTTTAGTCTCCCTAATCTGTGCGCTCATTATTATGTTTGTGATCAAATCTTACTGGGGCGTTGCGTTCCTGGCCCTTAAAGATTCTCAGGATTTTGCCATGAGCCTGGGTATCAGCGCCTTTAAATATAAACTGATGGTCTTTGCCCTGACCTCATTTTTAACCGGCATCATCGGAGCTTTCTACGGCCATTTCTACGGGGTGCTCTCTTTTCGCATGCTGGACCTGGACCTGTTTAGTATCTTGATGGTCATGATGCTGGTGGGCGGCCTGGGGCATTATCCCGGCTCTATCCTGGGTGCCTTTCTGGTGGTCGCCGGCAGTGAGCTGATGGCGCCGTTGGGCGCATACCGGGCCGTGACCATGGGTGCTTTGGTGGTGATCCTGGTGCTGGCGCTGCCGGACGGTGTGATGGGTCTTTTTCTGAAGCGCTCCGCGGGTCGTGTGCCGAGTGGTTGATGCGTACGCGCTAAATGAGGGCTTTAAGAAGGGGCGCCGCCAAAAGAGAATTCATAAGTTGTCGTGTGGTTCAAATCTATTTCTTACAACGCTAACTTTTAACAAAAGAGGAGGAGCAACATGAAAAGAATCAGCCTATTGACATTGGTTGTGATGGTTTGTCTGTTTTGTGTTCCGATTGCCATGGCAGCCGACACCATTCCGGTCGGTGTTCCGATTCCGATGACCGGCTGGGCCGCCGGCTCCGGGGCAGACTATTTTAAGGGCATCAAGATGGCCATCGATGAGATCAATGAGTCCGGTGGACTGCTGGGCAAGCAGCTTGAGATTATCCGTTTCGATTCCAAAGGGTTTGAGCCTGAAGTCGTCATGCAGGCGGCCGATTATCTGTGCGGCCAAAAGAAGGTGGCTTCGGTGCATGCCGGCTGGGCCGGATGGGGCCAGGATGTGCGGGCTTACGGCAAATACGATGCGCCCTTTTTTGCAGACGATGGATCCCAGGCGGCCGTGGATATTTTCAAAGAGGATCCTAAAAAATATTACAATATTTATCAGACCACCGACGTGGGGGTTGAACAGGCCAACAGCATGTTTCGTGCGCTGATGGCACTCCCTTACAAATATCCCAACAAAAAGGTCGTGATCATCAATACCGACGATTCATGGGGCCTGGAAGTGGGAGACACTTTGGAGGCCAACTTTAAACAAAAAGGCTGGAAAGTGGCCAAACGGGAAACCGTACCATACGGCACCAACGAGTGGGGTGTTATTCTGTCCCAGATCCGCCGGATCAAACCGGCCCTTATCCATATGGAAATTCCCAGCGGACAGGAAAATATTACCTTTATCCAGCAGTTTCTTAAAAAACCCACCAACACCATTATCAGCCTCGGCTGGGGCATTACGCCCCGCGAAGTGGTAGAAACCCTGGGGACGACCGCCGATGGTATTGTGGGCGAGATGCCCAGCGGGCTGCCGGGACCCAAGGCGCCCAATGCCGCGGGACAAGCCTGGGTTGACAAGTTCGTGAAAATCAACAAGCATCAGGTTCCGGCCGGTGCCTGGATTGCCTACACCGCTGTGAAGGCCTGGGCTCATGCAGTCGAAAAAGTGGGCGATGCCTATGATTTCAAAGCCGTGAATGCCTATATTCAGAAACACGGCTATGAGGGCGAGTTGGGTCTTATTAAATGGGATAAAGATAATGTCCTGCGTGCTCAAGCGGGTGCGCCGGTGGTACACTACCAGGTACAGGGCGGCGAGCTGCAGCCGATCTTTACCGATCCACCACTAAAATCGTATCCCAATTCAAGCTTCAAGGCGCCGCGCTGGATAAAAAAATAAAGAGGCCGGTAAATTAGCAATTATACCCATGGGGTATTTTAATACCCAGTTCAGACCGGATAGGGGGTGCTCCCACAATCGGTTGGTCCGCTCAAGGCAACCGGTAAGCGGGTGCCATCCCCTATATCGGCTAGAACCCATCTCAAAAAGGCGTCTAAGTGTCCATGGCGGCGTTGCCCCGCTATAAAAGGCGGGATTTCACATCTGTTTTTATAAATATTAAGGAGTTCATCAAACCGATTCAAAATGCTCACATACTTGCGTGTATGCTCCGCTTTCGAATCGATTTGCGCCTTGATGCATACATTAACCTGTTTAGACTAGACATGTAATCCCGCTTCAGCGGGGCCCTGAACCCTGATCCACCTTTTTGAGATGGGTTCTATTTTTAATGGGTGCTGAGCGTTTCAATGAAGGATTCACCCTGTGCCAGCAACTCTGAATGGTTTTTCGGCGGCTTGCTTTCATCCAGCAATTGGCGGGTGTAGCCTTTCAGCAAATCCTCCGTCCGCGGTCGGCCTCTGGCCTGCCATTCATCGATCTGCACGTTTTCGAAAATGTTGCTGAATTGACGGGCCTTGCGATAGGATTTGAGTGTCAGGTTTGACAACAGAAAATTCCCGCCCGGACCTACCTGTGCGATTTCCTCCAGCCCGATGTTGGTATCATCTATCACAAAACCTTCGGTAAAAAGACGAACCTGTTGGATAACCTCGTTGGCATATACGATAAGATTGGGAGAAAATGCCTGGGAACCCAGTATGTCGCCGACAAAAGGTGCCAGCCCCTTCTTGCCGAGGCAACTGATCAGGTGGTTGAACCATTGATGACCACCGGCGATGAGATCTGCTCCCCAACCCATGCCGCTTCCGGAAGTGCCGGAATAGGGCAGGTTGTAATGCGCCATTATTTCTGCACAGGCCAGGTCTATCAGGTAGCTTTTCGAATCATAGAAACTTTCGTTTCCCTTCATGTCAAAACAGGCCGGATGATTGCCGAGAATCATGGGTGTGCCTTCTTTGATCAGTTGGCCGAGGGTAAGACCGGCCAGCACTTCGGCATTCATGAGCGCCAGCTGTCCGGCAGGTGTAATCGGCGTCGAGGCGCCGGCCATCCCATAATTGGCATAAATAAAGGGTAAGCCGCGTTCGATGGCGACCCCCATTTTATCCACCGTGCTTTTGTTGATGACCAGCGGGGTGATGGGGTTAAAATAGGGGATGATCGAAGGCCGTGGTGCCAGATCGCCATGCAGGTGTTCCAAGAGATCCATTACCAATGGGGATGCATTTTCTTCCGATATTAAAATGATAATGGGCTTGTCTGTGTTGGCCGTCATTTCCAGAGTTGCATACAGGTCCGAGACTTGCGGCGCAACATCCTGAACAATACCGATGGTTGAAATAGCGTCAAAACTTGGCAGACAATGGCCCAGGCGGACACAGGCGGCCAGATGCTTGCGGGTGAAAGGAACCACCTCGCCGGTTTCCGGATCCTGATAGTAAAGCGCCGTTACCCCCACGCCGAAACGGGCCTGATCCGGCAGACGAAACGCCGGCGAGCCATTGCGGTCGTAAACATCAATACGCGCAGGGGCTGCCTGGATGGCCCATTCGACCAGATCCGGCGGTATGCGCACGCGGTCACCGTCAACGGCTTGCGAACCGATAGCCCGGGCAAAGCGCTTTCTGGCCTCGGGCGAGTCGACCCGCAGTCCGATGGATGATAATATCTGCAGAGAATATTCATGAACCCTTTTTATCTGTTTCGGATCCATTACGCTTAGACGTGGATGCACACTGTTTGTTTTTTTCATGTCTCCTTCTTAATTGCCATGTAAATTTATTTTTAGCTTAAGTTGAGCGATTGTCGAGGTTGCCGCCCGTAAGATCCCGTTGCAGCGGGGAGCTACAAGGAAGATGTCATTCCGCTATAGTTGGCTATGCGGGACGGCATCTGACGTCCCGCCGCAGGCGGGATAAGATCGGCAATCGCTCTAACCCACACCAACCAGTATCAGCCCCAGAAAGATGATAACCACACCGATGATTTTCGGAACATATCGAGACTCGTTAAGCAATACCATTCCGAACAGCGCGCCCAGCGGGATGCTGAGCTGGCGAAATGCGGCGACATAGCTCACATTGGTCACATAGTTCATCGACGCCAGAACCAATCCATAGGTCAGGTAAATCCCGATTCCCGTAACGGTAGCTGCACCTTTGAAATCGTGTATAACCTCGATTAGGGTCTTGCGTTCGCGGGGATCGAAAGCCACGATCAGCAACTGCCAAATCGAACAACTGATTCCTTCTAAAACCATATAAACGAGGGTCGCATCGACAGGATCCCATGGCTTTCCCGGGATTTCTCGCAGGTTGCGCAGGGCCGTATCGTCGATTACGGTGTAGCCTGCGATACCGACGGCGGCCAATACCGCCAATAAGCAACACAGATTTTTATAATTTGAAAACCGGAATTCGTTTAATACTCTTAGCGGTAGTATCATACATCCGGCGACAACCAGGATGATACCGATGATAACCCAGGCCTCCAGCGGATTGCCTTTCCCGAAAATAAGCGTGATCAGGAAAACAAAGATGACGGGCAGGGAGCGGGCTAGAGGATATGCAATGGATATATCACCGGCGCGATAGGCGCCGGCTAAAGCCGCCATATAGGCCGCCAGAAAAAAGCCGGACATCGTAATAAATATCCATACGGATTTGGGAATCAAAGGGATCTGGTTTCCGTAATACAGCAAAACAGGCAATACGCAGATCACCCCGATGGTGTTGGCGACGAGGAAGAAAGCCGCCGTCGGGTGCTCTTTTTTGCTGATATAATTCCAGCCGGCGTGGGTAATGGCGGAAATTAGAAGCAGAATCGCAGCGGTTAAAGACATTTCACCTTCCGTAGCTGCCATAAGCATGCACCGCCCCTACCGCCGCTTTGATATTTTCAGCGGGAGTGGTTGCGCCGACATTGCATAGATATAGACAAAAGCGTCCGTTTTTGCCGCCCACCTCTATATAGTGTTTAACCCGCGCACTGATTTCATCCGGTGTGCTCAATGCTAGAAAACCGGCGCCGACGCCGAGAATCAGAGGCACCCCTTTTTTCCCGGCATAATCTTTGTAAACCGCCGGGCCGATCTCGGCCACATCAGGGTCCTGACCTTCCAGAAAGTTAGGACAAACCTGCATTTTGAGTTCGAACATTTCTTCAGGGTTCTTGAGCTGACTTTCGCCCACCCAGTTGGGCACATATATTTCCGGGCCGCATATTTGCCTGAGGCGCAGAATATAGGGTGCGATCCAATCCCTCAGAATATCCATATTGACGATCGGAAGTGAACTGGCGGCATCATTTCCACAGATGCTCCTGGCCCCGGGAAATTTTTCTTTAAGATAAAGGATCCATGGGGCCAGCAATTCATCGGTAATGCGATCAAAAAGCTCGCTGGCAAAATGCGGTTTCAGCAGGATGTCCATGAGCAGCAGCTCGATGCCCCTGATATTCGCCGCCAGGCTAAACGGAGCGCAAAAATTAAGTGTGGGTGTTTCACCGACTAATTCACCGAACAGATTGTTTACTTCAACCACGATTGCCAAGCGCCCGGCTGAGGCAAAATCGGGCTTTTTGATTTTTTTTAGGTCATTACGATTTTTAATCAGCGGATCTGAACGATCCACATCCGGCATGTCATATTCACTGAAAATAACGGTTTGCCCGATCGCTTCGGCCTCGATGTTGTATACATCATAATCAAGGGTAGGAACATCGATTGCGTACCTTTCCAGGACAGACAGATAACCACCCACCAAAAGATCCGGATGGGTAAAGAATTCTTTAGCATTCACGCGCAGTTCCTGCATGGCAAACTCGTGCATCTGGACAAAAACAGGAACACGGTCCGGAATTCCGTTCATGGCTGTTCGCAGACGACCCAAACCCTTCTGAAAGCTGGAATAATCTTTTTTAAAATTTGGCATAACAGAGGGTCCCTTTGAATATAAATGATTACCTCTATCCTTTTTGTTTAGGGCGCATCCGGATAAGGTACTTTATTGGAGTACTGACATACCGAATCGAAATAGGAAATGTAAAGAAAAGAATTGGGTTTTTCTATTTTTTAAATTTTCAATATTGACACTTGTTAACAAATCTGAAATGCCGTACCTGTTTTTGTGAATTTTAAGACCCGAAAAAGACATTTTAAGGGAGGCCATATGCATTTTGCTGAATTTCTCACCGAACAAGAGGTTAAACAAATTCATGAAGCTTCACTGGAGATCCTAGAAAACGTCGGCATTCTGGTGCACAACGAAAATGCGCGCGGGATTTATGCCAAACACAGCTGCCATGTGGATTCAAAATCTTTGATCGTCAAGATTCCTCGAGATGTAATTGAAGACCATCGAAAATCATTTGTGCCCCACTTTACTTTTATGGGGAGGGACCCCCAATTTGACAGGACACTCCCGGAAGATAGACCCGTTATCGTAACCGCGAGCACAGCGCCCAATGTTATTGATCCTCAAACCGGCGAAGAGCGGCGCGGCACCTCCACCGATATCGCCAACATCGCCTTTTTGATTAACGCGCTCCCGGGTTATGATGTCTTCTCGATATCAACGCTGGCCGACGACGCGCCCGAGGGTCAATTCAGCCTCTCGCGCTTTTATCCGGCATTGAAAAACTGCCTGAAGCCCGTCCGCAGCAATACCCCGAACATGAAAGAATTGCTTCAGGTACTGGAACTGGGGATGCTTATCGCCGGAAGTGAAGATGCTTATAGGGAGCGGCCCCTCATTAATCATCATTGCTGCCCGATCGTATCGCCGCTGACCATGGACGTACAAATCACCGAACAGA
>JAQYWI010000184.1 GCA_030145015.1 Desulfobacterales bacterium | reverse complement strand
ATCGTTTGCTGCATTTTGCGCTTTTTGCTGCAGTGTGTGCCGAAGGCTGTCATGAATTTCCTGCAGCTTTTTTTCTCTGGCCGAAAGGCTTTTCTCGTTTAGCCCCTGGCGCCTCAATTCCCGGGTAATTTCGGAAAGCGCCAGGACGGGATCTCCTTGTAACGTGAGATCTGAAGAAAACCCGCGAATCGGATAGTCGCCGTAAAGCGGGTCAACGCCTAGCTGGATAATGGGGGTCGTCTCTTCCGGTTTTATCTGATTCGGATACCAGGGCACGTCACACTCCACTGTCAGAATCAAATCCGCCAGAGGAATTAGCGTATGGGGAAAAAATCCTAAATGGCAGGGATGGTCCAGAGGCAGGTTCATGAAATCCGGGTTAAAGGAAACCACGCCAATCTTAGCGGTTTCGGCCAATTCCGCCAGGGCGTCGACAGCCGCATTGGTGCGCCCTAAAGATGACGTGATAATGAGTGGAAAATCGGCTTGCCGTAAAAGCCGGGCGGCATCCTCGATCTTCTGGGGGTCCGGCTGAAATCTGGGTAAATCATAACGTTGTCGGGGGCGAAAGCTGCCTTCGTTAAAAGGCGCTGCCATGACTTCCAGCGGGAGGGTCAAATAAACGGGTCCGCGCGGCGCGCTCATCGCAACGGCCAAAGCACGGTCGATGACAGTTTCGAGTTGATCGCTGCGGCGTAATTCATAGTCCCATTTTACGTATTCGCGCAACATGCCGGCCTGATCAAATGATTCCTGGCCCCAGTGGATGGAAACGCGTCGTGAGGCAGAATCTCCCGCTTCGGTAATCGGGGTGCGACCTGCGCTGAACAGCATCGGAACCCGGCCTTTGCTGGCAGCCATCAGCGCCCCCAAACCGTTGGCAGTTCCGACACCCACATGCACCATGACCACCTGGGGTTTTCCGGAAATCATATAATAACCGTAGGCCATGCTGACAAGCGGCGCTTCATGGGGAACGGCTATCGGTTGCGGGAATGTTTTGCCCTGGGACTGGCGCAGGGCGAATGCATCCACGATACTGGCAAAATCGGTGCCGGCATTACCAAAGAAATATTCGATGCCCCGTAATTCAAGCAGTTCAAGATATGCCTGAGCGGTGGTCTCGAAGCCAGCCCCGGCGTTTTTTACCCTATTTGTGGATGGTTTGATCATACGCAGGCTGTTTGAGTTGTTCTCCACGGATCGTTTTTTTGCGCTTTTTTAACTGGGAAAAAATCACCACCAGCACGCAAATCAGGCCGGTAATATCGGTGATAAAGCCCGTTTTGATGAGCAGCAGGGCTGCGCCTAAGAAAATTAATCTTTCCACGGGATTGGTCTTTTCAAGGAAATAACCGATGATCCCGATACCCAGGCAGATGACCCCGATGGCAGCCGTCAGGACCGCAAAAGAAATGTTGATGACGGAACCCATCAACAACAACGAATTATTGTAAACGAACATATAGGGCAGCAAAAAACCGGCCAGTGCAAAGGTCCAGGCGGTCCAGCCCGTTTTCATGGGGTCCGCATTCGCGATGGCCGCCCCGGCATAGGCGGCGAAGGAAACCGGTGGGGTGACCATGCACAGCATCCCGAAGTAAAAGATGTACAGATGGGCCGCCATTGGAATAACGCCTAAGTCAACCAAAGAGGGGGCCACCGTTGCAGCGAGAAGGACATAGCAGACCACTGTGGGGAGGCCCATTCCAAAGAGGATCGCTGCAAACATGACAATCGGAAGAGCGAAGATGAGCGAACCGGCGGAAAGCGTGATGACCAGGGCAGTGATCTTACCACTCATCCCCGTTAACAGGACCACCCCGATGACGATCCCGGCCGTGGCGCAGGCACCGACAACCATGACGCAGTTGTATCCCGCCTTGGCCAGGGCCTCTAATATTCTTGAAGGCGTCATCCTGGATTCTTTTCTGAAAAAGCTCATGACCACGGTGGCCGCCAGGGAAAAGAGCACGGCGATCCTGGGGGAATAACCGTAGATTAAAATCACGATCAGGACCAGCAGGGGAACCGTGAACATCCATTTGTCGCGGAATACAACCTTTACGGAGGGAATCTCATTTTCAGGCAGGCCCTTGATCCCGATCTTAAGAGAATAGAAATGGACCACGCTGTAAATGGCCAGAAAATATAGAATTGCCGGGATGAGAGCGGCCTTGCACACCTCGATATAGGCCACACCCAGATATTCCGCCATGATAAAGGCGGCCGCCCCCATCACGGGAGGCATGAGCTGGCCGCCCGTGGATGCCGCCGCCTCAACGGCCCCGGCCACGTGCGGCTCAAAGCCGATGCGTTTCATCAAGGGGATGGTCAGGGTTCCGGTAGTGACGGTATTGGCAACGGCGCTCCCGGAGATGGTCCCCATCATACCGCTGACCGCCACAGAGACCTTGGCCGGCCCCCCCCGCAGCTTCCCGAAGAGGGAACTGGCCAGATCAATGAAAAAGGCGGTGCCGCCGGAAATCTCGTAAAAGGCCCCGAAGGCGATGAAAAGATAGATGAAATTGGCCGTGACCCTCATCGGGACACCAAACAACCCATTTTTCGACATAAAGAGCGTTGTGGCGATTCTCTCCAGATCATAGCCCCTGTGGGAAAAGGGCGCGGGCAGGTGTTGCCCGAAAAAACTGTAGGCCAGAAAAACAAAGGCGATAATGAGCAGGGGCCACCCCACCACGCGGCGGGTCAACTCAAAGATAAGCACAATACTGACGATTCCAAAAAACAGATCCCAGCCGGTCGGTTCCCCCACACGAAAGATAAACTCCCAGTAATCAAAATAAATATAGATCGCGAAAGAAAAACCGAGCGCTGCCAGTATGAGATCAACAACCAGGTGGGGCAGAGAGCCCGGTTTCTTTGGATGGAGGGGATAATGAACAAAGCCCACCGCCAGGGAAAAGGCCAGGAAAAGGCTTAAAAGCTGCAATTCCTGCAACTCCATAGTGGCCAGGGCGTAAATCATGAAAATCGAACAACATATGGCCGCCCATTTACCGATGACTGAACGTGCCCTGGATATACTATCCTCGGTCCCTGCTGCCTCTGCCATTATCCCCTCCGCCTAAAATCTTACACTACTTCATCAAACCGGCATCCTTGAAATACTTGATCGAGCCGGGATGAAACGGATTGCCCAGTTTGGACGCGCACCACTCCGGACTAAGGGCCTTGGCTGGAGCGAAGATTTTGGAGATGCAGTCGATATTTTCAATGACGGCCTTGGCAATTTTATAGACCTCTTCATCGGGCGTATCCGCATGGGTGATAAGCTGTATGCCGTTATCGACCGTCTGAGTCTCATAATCCACGCCTTTAAAGTGGTTGGGGCGATAGTTGAATTCTCCAAAATAGGGATGTTTGCCTATGTATGCCTTCCGATCCGCCTCCTGCCAGGAAATAAGCCTGATCTCATGGGTGGCCGTGACCATTTTGGCCAGCCCCTCTGTCAGGAAGGAGACGTCCACTTTTCCATCTTTTAATAAAGTGGCCAGTTCGCCTGTTGGCGGATAGAAAGGTTTGACATCTTTCTTGTCATTGATCCCGTGTGCCGCCAATTGCATCCTTGCCATGACGCCGATCCCGCCGGTGCCGACCCCCACCTTGTGCCCCTTGATATCCGCAATGGTTTTGATGTCCGTGTTGCTCTTCAAGGTTGCCCAGATATTACCGTTGGGCAGCAGGCGCACAACCACCTTAAAATCAACGGCCCCACCCTTTTCGAACATCCTGATCCCATTTCTGGCGAAATGTCCGATCATTGGAGAAATTACCGCCAATTGGACTTTCTTTTTCTGGATCAGGCGAAGGTTTTCCACGGACCCTTCCGTGAACTCGGCGGTGACGTTGTACTCCGGCAGGGCCTTATTAATACACTGTGCAACCGGAGCCCCGACATTGTAAAAAAAGCCGCCGACAGTCGCTGTCCCCATGGAGATTTGCTTGACCTCTGCATAACTGTTGTCCGGGGGCAGAATCGTTGTCTGGAGAATCAGCGAACAAACCAAAAGCCCTAAACTGGCCCACAGGATTTTTTTGACATTTTTTCTCATTTTTCAGTCTCCTTTCTAGATTAAGATTCCATATAGAGTGTCGTTGTCATGCCAAGAGTGTCGTGATCCATTTATGGAGGTCACCATGAATTTTCCATCAACACTCAATCCAAAATCGAGGTAAAAAAGTAATCTGCCTCGGCTAAAATTTTAAAATTTTCTTAGAGTTTTAAAAGCCTTTTGGCATTTCCTTCGAATATTTTCTGCTTATCGGTATCCGATATGGGAAGTTCGGTGATGACTTTGATCGTCTCGCGGATATATCCGGGGCCTTTTTCCGGGTCGAAAGGACTATCCGAGGCGAACAGAACTTTATCGGCACCGAAGAATTCCAGACCACATTTTGTGGCGGCAACAGAGCCGAAAACCGCCGAATCGGCATAAAACATTTTAAAGTAGTCCAGCGGCCGCTTTTTGAGCTGCTTGAGGATGATGGTATAATCCTCATCCGATGTGCGGCTGCCCAGCTGATCCCATCCGGGACCCACGCGGCCTTCAAAGTATGGAATCATGGCGCCCAGATGATGGGAGATTATTTTTAGGTTGGGATATTTGTCGAAATAACCGGCAAAAACAATCCGCGCCATGGCCACGCTGGTTTCGTAAGGCCAGCCGAAGGCCCACCAGATTTCATATTTTGACTTCTTCTCCGTGAGATAGTCTGGAAAATTAGCGGCTCGGGCCGGATGAATCCAGATGGGCAGATCAATATCCGCCATCCTTGCAAACAGGGGCTCGAATTCCGGTAGATCGAGCGGCGCCCCTTTTACATTCGAAAAAAACTGAACCCCGACAGCCTTAAGGTCTTTAATCGACCGGTCGAGCTCGGTCAAGGCCGCATCCGGATCACTGAGGGACAATGAGGCAATAAACCCGGGGAATCGATCCGGGTATTTGGCGACATATTCAGCCATGCCATCGTTGGCGATTTGAGCGAGTTCAGAAGTAACATCAGGGCCTCCCAGGACTTCCAGCGGGGGGTTGGGCAAACAGATAATCTGGACATAATCTTCAAACTGGTCCATTACCCGAAAACGCTCTTCTAAGTCCACGATCGCCGGGACTGATCTGACGCGTCGGCCGATATCTTTTTGATTCGGCGCTACCTCGATCATTTTGTCGAAAAAATTCTTGGGAAAGAGGTGATTAAAAATGTCAATTTTCATCATGCTATCTTCCGCGATGGCTTATAATATTATTCTTTGTTGCTCGGCTAAAGGCTGGAGCCGTTTTTTCACTTCCAGCAGGTGATTTTCGAGGATATCAACCGCTTGATCTAATTTTTTCTCGATGACCGCATTTAATATATCTTTGTGATATGAAAGCGTATTTTTTGAATTGAGGACATTTTCACTATACCATTTTTTGTTTTCCAAAAGGCCTGAATCCGGGCCCAGCTGGCTCATAAAATGTCTTACCGCCGTGGTGACCGCTTCGACCACGATTACAAATAAATGGTTTTTCGAGGCCCTGGCCAACAGGTTATGGAATTGGATGTTTTCATCAATGACATTGATATTGGCTTCTATTTTTTTGCATGCATTCTCAACATTTTCTTGAAGACGTTTGATGTCCGCTTCGTCGGCGTTTTCGATCGCATATTTTAAAACCGTTTTCTCAATTTCGAATCGCGCAACCGTTAATTCCTCGATTGTAATTTTTTCCAGCTGAAATGCATCTAAAAACAGCTTGCTGATCCTATTGGAAATGGTGTCTTTAATGACCGCGCCACCACCGCCACCTTTATGGATGGCAATGAAGCCAGAAAGTTCAAGAATTCGCAGTGCTTCACGGACGGATTGCCGACCGACATTAAACTGCTGGGCCAGTTCGGTTTCCGGAAGGAGTTTGTCGCCGGGCTTAAAGACGCCGTCAAAGATAAGCTTTTTGATTTGATCTGAGACTTCCTCAAATGTTCGGGAACCTTTGATAGGCGTAAACACTGCTTTGAGTTCGGATGACATGTGAGGCCCTCTCAAAGTCTGATTGTCAGACTTTCGTTTTCTATATAAATGAAATCGGTTCGCTGTCAAGAAAAAAAGATAGGCCAGGCTCGTTATAGAAAGTTAATCAAGCGGCGTGAGCAAAAAAATATCTAAAATATGGACACAGCGTAAGATTTCAGCATTAATTTCGACTAAGTCATCAATAATCTGGCCAGTGCGTTAGAAATGCTTATATTAGAAAAGGAGACCTAAAGATTGCATCTAACTCAGATCGGTCGAGCCCGTTACGCGATAGCGCCATATCCTGTTGGCCGGAAAGGAAAATAGAATTAGACCTTTTTCCTATTCCACGGGCCCAACCGGTTCAACTGGCCCAACCTTTCAACCGAAAAAATGGAGTGCTAACGATGAAATCTTTATTTATAATCATAATAATTTTATTGATCGGCGTGGTCCTATTTGGATTTGAAAAGCCGAACAATAAACAGGATGAAAAGAGTCCCATCATGAAAGCAGAACCTAAAGATTTAAAAACAGCAACCTTTGCGGGCGGGTGTTTCTGGTGTGTGGAATCGGATTTTGAAAAAGTTGATGGCGTGATCGAAGCCATATCCGGCTATACCGGCGGTGAGGAGCCGAACCCGACTTACAAGCAAGTTTCGGCCGGCGGGACCGGTCATACCGAAGCGGTCCAGGTGCGCTATGATCCGGACAAAATCACCTACAAAGAACTGCTGGATGTTTTCTGGCGCCATATGGATCCCACCGATGCCGGCGGGCAATTCGTCGATCGCGGCTCCCAGTATCGATCCGCCATTTTTTACCATGACGAAGAACAAAAGCGCATAGCGGAAGAGTCCAAAGCGGAACTGGAAAAATCCGGCCGTTTTACCAAACCGATTGCCACCGAAATTGTTCCTTTAACAGAATTTTACACGGCTGAGGATTATCACCAGGATTATTACAGTAAAAATCCCTTGCGCTACAAAATGTACCGTTACGGTTCCGGCCGCGATAAGTTTCTGAGCCGCACGTGGAGCGCCGAGGCCAATCCCTCCGGGCAGGCGATGAAATCCGCGGATAATGCAAAATATTCAAAACCCGACGATGCGGTGCTCAAAAATAAATTGTCGGCCATGCAATACAAGGTCACCCAGCAAGAAGGCACCGAGCCGCCGTTCGATAATGAATATAATGATAACAAAAATGAAGGCATCTATGTGGACATCGTTTCCGGTGAGCCGCTGTTTGCTTCAGTACATAAATTTGATTCCGGAACAGGCTGGCCCAGTTTCACCAAACCGCTGGTACCTCAAAATGTCGTGGAACTTGAAGACCGCAAGTTTTTCATGGTGCGAACTGAAGTGCGCAGCAAACACGGTGATTCGCATCTGGGGCATTTGTTTCCGGATGGACCGGCACCCACCGGGCTAAGGTACTGCATCAACTCCGCGGCGCTGAAGTTTATTCCCAAAGAAGATCTGGAAAAGGAAGGGTATTCTGAATTTTCAAGCCTGTTTGAATCCACTCAAACAGCGAATTAACTAGGTGTTTTTCAAGACTGGCGCCCGCCGTTTTTGAACACTTCGTCGAGTTCCACCTGGAATCCGTCGACCAGGGCATTGGTCTGGTTGGCCATACCCACCACCGCCATCAACTCGGCCAGCATTTCATCCGTCATGCCCTTTTTGCGGGCGGCGGCCGTGTGACTGTTGACGCAATACTTACATCCATTGGTCACACTGACGGCCACGTAAAGCATTTCTTTGACCAGCGGATCAAGCGCTCCCGGCGCCGTTACCGTCTTGACGCCATCCCATGTGCGCCGCAAGAGTTCGGGCTGCACGGCGAGCGCCTTCCAGAAGTTGTTGATCCAGTCGATTTGCCGCGTGGCCATGATATCATCGTAAACCGCACGAACCTCCGGGCCGGCTTCGTCGTATTCGATTAACTTAACAGTTGCCATTGGGTTGCCTCCTTGTTTCCAAATATTTCGAAACTATCTCAAAATACACAAAAAAAAAGTGCCTAAAATGCCTAAAATGAGCTAAAATACCTAAAATTATGGTTTTGTTTTAAAGGAAAGTCCATGATTCGTCAATGCCACCATAGGGATTTTGAGAGTCTTTATGCCATTATCAATGAGGCCGCCCAAAAGTATAAGGGTGTCATTCCCGACGATTGTTGGAAAAGTCCTTATATGCCAAAAGCTGGCCTAAAGCATGAAA
Organism: Desulfobacterales bacterium; assembly: GCA_030145015.1. Next base: position 2,188 of record JAQYWI010000184.1, on the reverse strand, counting down.
TCGATACGGGTGTGGTATTCTGGGGATTTGAAGCCGAAGGCGAACTGATCGGTGTCATGGGGATGCAGCAGATTCAAGACGTCACCCTTATTCGGCATGCTTATGTACGTCCTGGGCAACAACACCAGGGCATTGGAAAACAATTACTGGACGCGCTTTGCCGGCAGACCGATCGCCCGATGTTAATCGGCACCTGGCGAGATGCCGCCTGGGCAATTCGTTTTTATGAAAAACATGGTTTCAAGCAAGTGCCCCCCCGGGAAAAGGATCGGCTGCTCGAAAAATACTGGTCGATTTCTGCACGCCAGGTCGAAACTTCCATAGTGCTCGCAGACAAAAAATGGTTCGATATTTATAAAAATAACACCGTCGAATGAAGCGTTTCGTGTTTCGCGTTCCGTGTTGCGGGTTGCGGGTTAAAATCTTGCAAACTAAACTCTGCGGTTCATGACTCGCAACTCGCAACACGCAACGAAAGAACGAATCCAATACGCCGATGCTCCAAAATTAATTGAAGTCTCCCGCGATGGATTACCTTATTTTGATTTACGGTCGGTACTTGCTTAATGCTGAACCCAGCCGGTAGGCGCCTTCTGCTAACTCATTTAGGGATACCATCGTAAAGTTTAGGCGACAGTAATTCTCTCCACCTCCGTGAGCAAAGAACTTGACGCCCGGGATATACGACACACCCGCATCTTCTGCGGTGCGCAAAAACACAGCGCTATTTATCTCCTTTGGCAACCGCAGCCATACATAAAACCCGCCATGCGGTGTCATCCAATGACAATCTTTGGGCAAATGCTCCGCGAGGGCATCTATTAGCAGATTGCGGCGCTCTAAATATTTAGCCCGCAACGTCTCAACGTGGTCATCCAGCAATCCCAACTCAATGAAGGCGGCGACAACATGAGCGCTAAAATGACCCAGCCCGCCGCCGCTGTCCAGGACGCCGCTTTGGATACAACGCTGCACGATTTGGGGTGAGGCCATCATCCACCCCAGACGCAATCCCGGCGCCAGAATCTTGGAAAAAGATCCCAAGCGTATGACCGAATCAGACATTGACAGATTGTAGACCGATGGGGGCGGAGGTTGATCATACCACAGTTGATAATACACATCATCCTCCACAACGATCAAATCATACTGCCGGGCCAGCGCCGCCACTGCTTTACGACGCTCAACCGCTAGCGTAATACCGGTCGGATTGTTAAAGGTCGACACCAGGTAGAGAAGACGCGCCTGTTTTCCCCGGCCCCGGAGCGACTTTAGCGTCTCTTCCAGGGCATCGACCTGCATGCCCTCATTGTCACTTGGAACCGATAATAACTCCAGATGGTGATCGCGCAGCACGCGCAACGCCAGATGATATGTCGGTGACTGCACCAAGGCGATATCTCCGGGCTGGGTCAACAACAAACACAGCATATCCAGACCTTGGGAGGCACCGCCTGTAATCATCATTTGCTCCCAGGGGGGGGTGGCGCCCACCATACCCGCCAACCAGCCACTCAACTGCTGAATCAAACAACCGGGTCCCTGCTCAGCACCGTAGGATAAGGCTTGCGCCGCCTCCCGCTCCAGTATAACCCGAGTGGCCTGCAGCAACCCGGCCGCAGGCAACAAGGCAAGGTCCGGGTGCCCGGCCTTGAGTTCGACAATTCCTGAACGCAGGTCATATTGGACGTTAGCGAATGATAAATTCATCTTTCCTTCCCGTTCACTGTTTATACCTGAATTTTGCTCCAAAATTCAGGTATTATCTCAGGTCCATTTAATCAAGCGCGCCCCCTATTTTTTACACAGATGGGACCGCCATCCGAAAATTGGCATTTCAATTAGGTGCTAAAGTATTCGTAATAAATGCCAATAAGTCATAAGGGATGGTCAAAAAATGAAAACGTTATTACTTATACTTGGAGTTGCGGTCGTCACGCTAAATCTTTTGCTTTGGTATTCAAAAAGAAGAGGCGCCAAAATTAAGGCAGATGCACCTGCAAATAAGAAAGATAAGTTAGATACGCCTTTTGCCAATTCGAATGATTTCTTGAACAGCTCGAAAGCAAAGCCATTAAAGCAATCGGCTGCAGCTGAGTTAGGCATCTCGGTTGAACAATTGGATCGCATGCCCGTTGAAGAGATCAAACAACTGGCCGAGAAGAAGGGATTGATCTAGAAGTGGTTT
>JAQYWI010000388.1 GCA_030145015.1 Desulfobacterales bacterium | reverse complement strand
AGCCCTTTGGCGGAAATACGTTTGTGGTAAAATCGGTGCCGGCTCTGCTTGAAAACAAAGAGGTTAAACCGCTTGTTATGGAGATCGTTGAAAAGATAGCCCAGATCGGTTTTACGCCCGGCCTGGAAAAGGCCATGGACCAGTGCCTGATACTCATGGCCTGCCACGGGGCTATCCGGGCCAACCAGAAGCTTTCAGACATGCAGATCAAGAAGCTTTTGGACCAGCTCGATCAATGCGACCAGCCCTCCAACTGTCCCCACGGACGGCCCACCTGGATCAGCTGGAGCATAAAAGATCTCGAAAAATCCTTTAAAAGAATTGTCTGAAAAAGAAAAAGTAACTGGTGTATTAAATGATCCAGGTTTAACTATGATTGATCACTATTTTACTCTTTCCCGGATTCATTATCGGCTAAGGCGAACTGGGAAATTTAGAAAAATGAAATACCAATGAATAAAAGACTATCATTTATAAAGGGCACCGCGATCTGCATCCTGATTGTCGCACTCGTTATATGCGCACTCGTATTTTTAAACGGGCAATCCCAGGTGTTGCGGTTTTTTGAATGGCTTGACAAAATCGGCGCCTGGGCCCCGCCGCTTTTTATTTTCATCGATATGCTGGTGGTGGTTTTTGTCCTGCCAGGGGTCATTTTCACCCTTGGCGCCGGATTTATGTTCGGTGTTGTAAAGGGCTCATTGTATGTGGTCATTGGCACAACGCTGGGAGCGACGATCGCTTTTATCATCGCTCGCTATCTATTCGGAGAAAGGGCCTCAAGGTTTATCCTGGCCCACTCAAAGTTAAAGCTGGTAGATGACGCATTTAAGCAGGAAGGTCTAAAGATCGTTTTGCTAACCCGCCTGGTACCGTTCTTTCCCTTTAAGCTTTCCAATTATTTTTTCGGTCTCATGCCCGTTTCTTTGCGAGATTTCTTCTTGGGTGTCTTATTCGGGATAATACCGTTCACCGTTACCAATGTTTATATCGGTTCTCTTTCCGCCGATCTTGCAACACTTGGATTACGCAACGCTTCGAGATCAAAAGCAGAGTGGGCCATATACTTCATCGGCTTCATCATTACCATCGGAGTGTTAATTTACTTTTCTCGTCTGGCACGAAAAGCACTGGATAATTATAGCTCGAAGGGGAAAAATACGAGCACGAGGTGAATAATGTTTTGGTTAAAATGGTTGCCCTGGAAATTCTTGATTCGGCATACGGCGCGAGCCCACGGGTTTCTCGATCCAATTGCTCTGCTGAGCCGCCTGCACCGGTTTGCACAGCCCTCGGAAGTTGCCGCACCCATAGAGTTGCTGCGCGCCGGAGCGGTTTTTCATGCGCGGGGCCTTATCAACAGCAGAATCATCCAGCACAATCTGGATTGGGTCTGGCCCTACTGGGTTGAATGTCAATTCGATCCCAAGGACAATTCGTTTATTCCCCGGGCATTTTCCATTACCCACATTAATCTTACCCATCGCAACTGGACCGCCATTGGTTTGCCCGACTGTCCGGAACTTCCCATTGTTGACCCCCGGGGTCTGGTAACCCCTTTTATCGATGGATGGTCCCTTGACGCGTGGATTCTGACTGAAGATGGCCGATTTCTCTGTCCTTCGCGCTCACAATCGTCTTCCCAGCAGCTTGTTTTTGACGATAGCCTCACCGTTATCACTACTACGCGACAGGACGATCTTGCCCTGACCACCTGTGCGGAGGTTCAATTTGAATCAGATTTGCCGGTTTGCCGGATGGAAATTAATGCCCGTGCCGGTGCCAAAGGCTGGGCTATATTATCCCTTCGTCCTTACAATCCCGAAGGGATCAGCTTCATTCACCAGGTTTCTCTTTCTCATAACCGGATGACCTGGACCATCGACGGACGTCATGTTGTAACATTCAATACTCCGGCCGATCGGCATCACATTTCTCATTATAGTGCCGGAGACGTTCATATTCATTTGGACGACCTTGAAGACGAACGCAAAGGCAAATGTGATGTGGGCATGACCACCTCGGCTGCGCTTTTTAAGCTTGATCCCAATACTCCCCGCAAAATTGTCGCCAGGGTCCCGTTAAAAAACGGTCACGGCCTAACGCACCTCCCAATTTCCATAAAAAAAGAAAATCCATGGAACGAAAGCTTGCGAAACCACTGTAAACTTAACATTCCCGATCAACACTTTCAATTCCTCTACAATACGGCCCTGCGAACGTTGATCCTTCACTCGCCCGGCGATGTCTTTCCAGGCCCCTATACCTATAAACGGTTCTGGTTTCGCGATGCAGCCTTTATCCTTCACGGGCTGCTTTGTGCCGGTTTTACGGATCGCGTAGAACGTGCGCTGGACCGCTACCCTGCCCGCCAGAATAGGTCGGGGTACTTTCATTCCCAGAACGGAGAATGGGATTCAAATGGCGAAGCTCTCTGGATCATGCGCCGATTCTGTGAGCTCACCGGACGCTCACCCAAGCGCAGCTGGTGGAAGTCCATTGTGCATGGCGCCAGATGGATTATTAAAAAACGCGTCTTGGATGAACAGGATTCCCTTCATTCGGGGTTGTTTCCAGCAGGTTTCAGTGCCGAACATCTGGGCCCCAACGACTACTATTACTGGGATGACTTCTGGGGGGTCGCCGGGTTGCAGGCCGCGGCCTGGCTTGCCGGAGCCTTTGGTGACGCAGCGGCGAGAGAGGAATTTCACCGTGAAGCCGGCACTTTTTTACATGCCGTAGATCTCAGCATCGGCAACGTGTCTGAACGTATCGGCCGGCCGGCCATCCCGGCTTCTCCATATCGCAGGCTTGATGCTGGCGCCATCGGATCTCTGGCCGCCGGTTATCCGCTCAAGATCTTTCCGCCGGATGATTCCCGGTTGCTCGATACGGTCGACTTTCTCCTAAAGAATTGCTTCATCGACGGCGGATTTTATCAGGATA
>JAQYWI010000387.1 GCA_030145015.1 Desulfobacterales bacterium | reverse complement strand
GTTGCGGATCAAGGCCCCACGCTGAAACGTTGGCGGGCGAGAGCCCGGGGCCGGGCAACGCGGATTTTGAAACGAACGAGCCATATTACCGTCATTTTGGACGAGGAATCTTCTGTATAGCGTTTAACAAAGGAGGTAAAAGCTTGGGCCAGAAAGTAAATCCAATTGGATTGAGATTAGGAATCGTCAAAACGTGGGAATCGCGTTGGTTCGGCGGGAAGAATTACGCCGAATATATTCTGGAAGACTACAAATTGCGAAAGTTTATCAAAGACAAACTTTATCATGCGGGCGTTTCCAGAATTGAAATCGAACGATCCTCCAAGCGCGTACGCTTACGGATTTATACCTCGAGACCGGGGATTGTCATCGGCAAAAAAGGTGCCGAAATATCACTGCTAAAAAAAGAAATCGAAAAAATAACGGACCGTGAAATTTTAATCGATATCCAGGAAGTTCGAAAACCAGAGATCGATGCCCAGTTGGTAGCGGAAAATGTAGCATTACAGATTATACGACGGGTCGCATTTCGCCGTGCCATGAAGCGCGGGGTCTCGTCTGCTATGCGCTTTGGCGCCTTGGGTGTTAAAATTATCTGTTCCGGACGTCTTGGCGGTGCGGAGATGGCCCGAACCGAATGGTATCGTGAGGGCCGGGTCCCCTTGCACACGCTTAGAGCCGATATTGATTACGGCTTTATCGATGCGCGCACAACATACGGCGTTGTCGGTGTGAAGGTTTTTATTTTTAAAGGCGAGATATTGAAAAAGGATGAAGTTGAAATCGGAGCAGCGTAAGCATTAATGTGTGTTAAGCCCGATATATTAAGTAAAGGAAGTAAATAAAATCCAACAAATGTTGCGCGTTACGAGTTGCGGGTTGTAAGCGGTAAACTCGAAACTCGGAACCCGTAGCGCGGAACTTGCAACAGGAATTGTGAAACATGCTAAGCCCGAAAAAGGTCAAATACCGCAAACAGCAAAAAGGCAAAATGAGAGGTGTCGCCCGTCGGGGGTGTGATCTGAATTTTGGGGAATTCGGCTTGCAGGCCACCGATTGCGGTAGCTTAACCTCCAAACAGATTGAAGCCGCACGAATCGCCATGACGCGACATATAAAAAGAGGGGGCCGGATCTGGATTCGGATTTTTCCCGACAAGCCGTATACAAAAAAACCGGCTGAAGTCAGAATGGGCAAGGGAAAAGGTGCTCCGGAAGGATGGCTGGCCGTTATTCGTCCGGGCAGAATTCTATATGAGATGCAAGGTGTCACCAAAGATGTGGCCAAAGAAGCATTCCGCCTGGCTGCCCACAAGCTTTCGGTTAAAACACGATTTGTTGAGCGGGGTGAGACCTGATGAAATCCAGTGAAATAAACGAGATGAGTCTTGAGGAAATGCTGCGCAAAATAAGCGATCTCAAAGAAGAATTATTTAATCTGCGCTTTCAGCATGAAATCGGCCAGCTGGAAAATCCCCAAAAGATGAAGCAGGTCAAAAGAGATATTGCCCGAATATATACTATCAGGCGTGAAGTTGACGTAAAAAACAAGACTGCTGAAGAATAAATGATGCCATGAAAAAACAAGGAATGAAAAGACAAATGGTCGGAACCGTTACCAGTAATAAGATGGATAAGACCGTGATCGTTCTGGTTGAGCGGCTGGTCAAAAGTAAGCTTTATCATAAGTATATACGGCGACGCTCCAAATTTGCTGCTCACGATGAAAGCAATGCGTGTCAGATTGGTGACAAGGTAATCATCACCGAATCCAAACCGCTTAGCCGATTCAAACGATGGCGGGTGAACAAAATCATCGAAAAAGCTGTTTGACGCCAAGGGAATGACAAAATGATCCAGTCAGAGACGAAGTTAACCGTAGCAGATAATTCAGGGGCCAAAGTACTGTATTGCATAAAGGTTCTGGGTGGCTCCCGCAGGCGATATGCCAGTGTCGGTGATATCATCGTGGTTGCCGTTAAGGAGGCCTTGCCGAATGCCAAGGTTAAAAAAGGCGAGGTGTTGAAGGCGGTAGTGGTTCGCACAAAAAAAGAGATTCGCAGACCGGATGGTTCCTATATCCGCTTTGATGACAACTCTGCCGTTCTGGTGAATGCATCCCGGGAACCGATTGGCACCCGAATTTTCGGTCCTGTAGCCAGAGAGTTGCGTGCCAAACGATTCATGAAAATTATTTCACTGGCTCCTGAGGTCTTGTAGCTGATGGTTAATAGTTATTCGTTACGGGTTATAAAAAATAACGAAATTGGGGAAACAGGAAATGCTCCAAAATAAGATATTGATAAAAAAAGATGATAAGATCAAGGTAATTGCCGGCAAGGACAAAGGCAAAATAGGCAAGGTTCTTAAAGTTGACAAAAAAAAGAACCGGCTGCTGGTTGAAAAGATCAATCTTATCAAGCGTCATGCCAAACCCAGTGCAAAAAACAAACAGGGGGGCATTGTTGAGGGCGAGGCTCCGGTAGTCATTTCCAATGTAATGATCATGTGTAATAAGTGTATAAGCCCCACGCGAGTTAAAATGCAACGCCTGGAAGATGGGAAAAAAATACGGCTTTGTGTAAAATGCGGCGAAGCAATCGATACTTAAGACTGGGGCCGGAGGAAGGCAATGTCACAGTTAAGAAAAGTTTATAAAGAAGAAGTTGTACCGAAGCTAATCGAAACCTTCAAATATAAAAGCATCATGCAGGTTCCCAGATTGGAGAAAATCGTACTCAATATGGGTTTGGGCGAAGCCATTCATAATATAAAGCTACTGGATTCCGCGGCCGAAGAGTTGGCGGCTATTTCGGGGCAAAAGCCGGTGGTGACCCGTGCAAAAAAGTCCATTGCGGCCTTTAAGCTGAGAGCGGGGATGCCCATCGGGTGTATGGTTACCCTGAGGCGTCAACGGATGTATGATTTTTATAACAAACTGGTCAATGT
>JAQYWI010000183.1 GCA_030145015.1 Desulfobacterales bacterium | reverse complement strand
CCGACCCCGGAAATACCATGACCTCGCGGCTTTTGGTGGCCCGGAAAAAATTTTTCTCTTTTTTCTCGGCAATATTGGAAAGAAAACCGCTCAGAATCGATTTATGAATGTGTTGATATAAAGGCTGTGTCTTGTCCAGGTTCAGATTCTCCGTTGGCGCCCGGCCCCGACGATGTGCGACGGGCAGGCCGAATTCTTTCAGAATCGCTCTAATTTGACTATGAATATCGCCCCATTCGCGCATGCGATTGTAAGAGAGAAAGTGTTGCCTACAAAAGCGTTTAAGCTGACCGGTGCTCTTTTTTGTGTGCCGGACGTGGTGGTAGCGATTCCAGATATTGAGCAGGGTCGTAAAATCTGAGAAGGGGTCGTCGAAGCGGGCATGCATTTGATCGGCCGCAGCCGTTTTCTCAAGTGGACGTTCCCGGGGATCGCGGATGCTTAGAACCGCGGCAATCACCGCAATTTGATCGATACAGCCCTCGTCATTGGCCTCCAGCAGCATCCTGGACAACCTTGGATCTAAGGGGATCTTCGCCATCAAACGCCCTTTGTCAGTAAGTTCAACGCGACCGGCTGATATGCTTTTGATGGATTTCATCTCCGTTAGTTCATCTTGGGCCTTGCGCCTTGCGCCGTGTGCCTTGTGCCGGGATTTTATCGCCCCCAGTTCATAAAGCAGGTTAAAGCCATCCTTAATGCTTTTCAAATCGGGTGCGTCAATAAAGGGAAAATCGGTGATATCGCCCAACTTAAGCGATATCATTCGCAGGATGACTTCAGCCAGATTTGCCCGTAAAATTTCCGGCCGCGTGTACAGGGGGCGGCTGCGGTAGTCATCTTCTGTAAACAAACGAACGCAGATACCATTTTGTAGCCGGCCGCAACGCCCTTTACGCTGGTCCGCGCTGCTGCGCGAAATCGGCATCACCGGAAGTGAAGTCGTGCGGGATCGGGGTGAATAGCGCGAAATCCTGGCCAGGCCCGAATCCACCACATACTTGATCCCCGGGATGGTAAGGGAGGTTTCGGCCACGTTGGTGGCCACAATGATCTTCCTTCGGGATGACCGTGCAAAAACCCGGGCCTGCTCGGCTGCCGTCAGCCGGGCATACAGAGGCAAGATCAGCGAATTCTTGGGCCCTGAAGCTTCAATAAGCTCACAGGTCTCGCGAATATCCTGCTCGGTGGGCATAAAAACCAGAATATCACCCCGAGGGCTCTCCTTTAAAAGCCGGTTCACCGAATCAGTGGCCCGCTCGACATGGGTCAGCTCGCCGTTTTGCTCAGCTGGAAATTCCGGCAGCTGATAACGAACATCCACCGGATACATGCGACCCGAAACTTCAATTACCGGTGCATCGCCAAAGGCTTTTGAAAATTTTTCAGTGTCGATCGTGGCAGAAGTGATAATGAGTTTGAGATCGTCTCTGCGATTCAGCAGGCTTTGTAAAATACCCAGGATAAAATCGATATTCAGACTGCGTTCATGGGCTTCATCGACAATAATGGTATCGTAAGCCCTAAGATAACGATCGCTTTGAGTTTCGGCCAGCAAAATGCCATCGGTCATTATCTTCAGGTAAGCATCTTTGGAGGTGCGATCTTTAAAACGAATTTTATAGCCGACCGCACGACCGAGTTCTTGACCCAATTCCTCGGCAATCCGCCGTGCCACTGTCATGGCCGCAATTCTGCGGGGCTGGGTATGACCGATGATGCCGGCCATGCCTCTTCCGGCGGCCAGACAAAATTTTGGCAGCTGGGTGGTTTTACCCGAACCGGTTTCACCGGATACAATGACCACCGGGTGCCGGGAAATGGCCCGGATGATTTCATCCTTTTTGGCGGTTATGGGAAGGGCCCTATTGTAGCTGAAGTTCGGCAGGTTCTTTTTGCGCCGGGCCCGCTTCCGCCCGGACGCCTGCAAGCGCTTTTCAAGCCGATCCAGTTTTGCGCGCATCTCGTCGGCCGGTGTCGGTTTTGGCGTTTTACGCGTCAAGCGCTCGATCTCGCGGGTGGCCGCCATGCGGTCGGCAACCAGCACTTTCGGCAAAAGGGATTTTAGGTTTTTTATGCGTTTTTCGATGGGTTTCAATTGCTAAAGAAATCGTTGCATTTTAAGGACGCAGCGGATTCGGTATAACAAAAATATCGGAAAAGCCATTGCTATCATTTGCGACCAGGTTTTCGGCCAGCGATGTGAAGGCCACAAATTGACCGTCGCCGCTGATAACCGCAGAAAAAGCGCGATTATCACCCTGAGAACCATCGAAAGTCAGGCTAACCCGCCGGGTTCTGCCCGCATCCCGATCGCGCGCGAAAACATCTTCAAACCCATTGGTATCTCCGGAAACCAGGTTGGTTGCGATGGATGAGAAGACCACAAACCGATTGTCGGAACCGATCGAAGGCCTGCTTGAGTCTGAATTACCTTCTACTTCACTGGTTGAAACGCTGGAACGTTCTGCAATTGCTGTCCCGCGATCAATCAGAAACGTGTCAAAACTATTATTCGTATCAGCGGGCACCAGATCATCGGCATTTGATCGAAACCCCACAAAGTCACCATCGGGACTGATACCGGGGGCCACAATGATGATACCGCTTCCTGTGCTGAATTCGGCCGGTCCGACGATCAGCACCGTCTTATCGTTTTGTCGGTCGTGAACGAAAATATCGGCTAGGTTGTTCGTATCTCCGGCAACCAGGTTCGAGGCCCCGGATGAAAATGCCACAAAACGACCGTCAGCGCTAATTGCCGGGAGAATGGAATCACCATTGGCCTGGTCCCCATCTGAGTCCACGCTGACCCGCCGGGTTACCCCGGAGGCCCGGTCACGCACAAAGATATCGCTGTTGTTATTGGTATCGTTTGCCACAAGATTTGTGGCATCGGATCTAAACGCAACGAAACGCCCGCTTGAGCTGATCGCCGGGGAATATGATTCATCATTTGCCTGGGTACCGGCGGTGGCGATGCTCACCCGCTCGGTTGTACCGGTATCCCGATCACGAACAAAAACGTCAATCACATCATTGGTGTCACCGGCGACAAGATTGGTTGCATATGATCCAAAAGCCACAAAACTTCCATTTGAACTTAAACTCAAGGTAAAGGCGTCATCATTGCCCTGGGTGCCGCCTGATGCGATACTAACGCGTTCGGTGAGACCGGTTTCCAGATCATGAACAAAGACGTCTTGGGCGTCGTTGGTATCGACGAGTACTAAATTGGTTGCCTCTGAAATGAATGCGACGATAGAACCATCTGAACTAATCGAGGGCGCCTCGGAATTACCATTGGCCTGGACACCGACAGAGGTGATGCTGACACGTTCGATATCGTTTGCAAATGAAACATCATCATCGGCATCGGCCGGGGAGCCGTTACTGTCGTCACCGCCAAAGCTAAGCTTGCAACCCGTGTAGGTCGCACAACTAATTAAAATTATTATCCAAACAAAAACGCGCAAACCTTTTTTCCGTTCAAATCTCAAGATCCTATTCCTTTATTTTTCAATTTCGTAATTTTTAACCTTATTAATTTGAGCCATTCTCATAAAAGAATTCATTAAAATCTTAACGAAATCCTCTGAAAAGCACAATTCCAATCATTGTGTTTATAAATTTAAAAAGTGGGATCGCTTGCCATAATGTCCAAGATCCTATATTTACAAATTAATTGGGATGAGATTATAAGATTCTTAAATTACCCGTTTCTGGGTGAATAAAGGCATACTTGAATAAGTGTGTCAACTTGAGAGAGGCAAGACATGAAAAGTTATCGCCAAGAGTTATGGTTTGAGGTCCCGACTCGCAGGGCATTTATAAACATCACCCCTCAGGTTGAGGCGTGCTTGCAGGAGAGCGGGATTAAGGAAGGCCTTGTGCTCGTTAATGCGATGCACATCACCGCCTCCGTTTTTATTAACGATGACGAATCCGGGCTTCATCATGACTATGATGTCTGGCTGGAGAAGCTCGCTCCCCACAAGCCGGTATCTCAGTATCGCCATAATGTGGGTGAGGACAACGCCGATGCCCACATGAAACGTCAAATCATGGGGCGCGAGGTAGTGGTCGCTATTACCGATGGCAAGCTGGATTTCGGCACCTGGGAGCGAATTTTTTACGGAGAATTTGACGGCCGGCGCCGCAAACGGGCATTGGTGAAAATTATCGGCGAGTAGCCGATCTGGTTTTGAAAATTTAGAATTTTTTGGCGTCTTCCGAAGCGGAACTTTTAACGGCCATTTATTTTTTAATTGACTTTCACGCAATTTTCCCGCTAAACCGATACTGCAGAATCATTCTTTATTTAACGATGTTAGAAGGAATGATATCTAATTTTATATCTCACCCATTACAGGATGGACTTATGCTCGAGATACAAGGTATCGAAAAAAGCTTCGGTGGCTTGAAAGCCGTCAATGATTGTTCTTTGGAAGTCCGCGAAGGATCGATCACCGGACTGATTGGTCCCAATGGTGCCGGTAAAACAACCTTATTTAATATTATTACCGGACATTATAAACCGGACCGCGGCAAAATCCATTTTCAGGGCGACGCCATCGAGGGTCTGGAGCCTCATCAGATATTTAAAAAAAAGGTGTATCGTACCTTTCAGATTACACGTGAATTTTCGCAGATGACCGTTCTGGAGAATTTAATGATTATGCCGGAACGGCAGACCGGGGAAAGAATATGGAACACCTGGTTTCGGGCGTCAGCGGTGCGCAATCAGGAAAGAGAGATCCGGGATCAGGCCCTGGAAGTCCTCGAATTTGTTGAACTGATCAAATTAAAAGATGAATATGCCGGCTCGCTGTCCGGCGGCCAGAAAAAACTTTTGGAAATCGCACGCAGCATGATGGCCGACCCCAAGCTGGTTCTATTGGACGAGCCGGGTGCCGGCGTAAATCCAACCCTGATGCATAAACTGATCGCCAATATCGAAACGCTGCGGGACGAAAAAGGGATAACGTTTTTTTTAATTGAACACGATATGGACCTGGTAATGAACCTGTGCGACCCGGTGATTGTCATGAGTGAAGGCACAAAATTGGCTGAAGGAAAGGCTGAGGACATCAAGAAAGACGAACGCGTTTTAGAAGCGTATTTAGGTGGGCAATACCGATGATTATTTTAGAAGCCGAAAACATTACCGCAGGATATACGAGGGAAGTCAACATCCTCTACGACGTCAATATCCGTTTGAAATCAGGACAAATCGTTTCTGTTATTGGCCCCAACGGCGCCGGAAAATCCACGCTCTTGAAGACTATCTTCGGAATTCTGAAGCCCTCAAACGGAAAAATTAGTCTAAAAGAAGGGGATATCACGGGGCTGAAGCCCGATAAAGTGGCCAAAAAGGGCATCAGCTATGTTCCCCAGGTGGACAATGTCTTTCCATCCTTAACCATCCAGGAAAACCTGGAAATGGGCGCCTTTATCAGAGACGATGACTACAGCCAGCGGCTCAACGAGATTTATGAGCTATTTCCGATACTTGGAGACCGCAGGAAACAAAAAGCCGGCCAACTTTCAGGCGGTCAACGCCAGATGGTGGCCATGGGCCGCGCACTGATGTTAGATCCTCAGGTGCTCTTACTCGATGAACCGTCGGCCGGTTTATCCCCCAAACTCGTGGATATGATTTTTGAGAAAATAACGGATATCAACAAAACCGGTGTTTCGATGATCATTGTGGAGCAAAACGCCAGAGAGGCCTTAAAAATGGCCGATCATGGATATGTGCTCGCAATGGGCCGCAACGTTCTGGATGACAGTGGCGATGCGCTGTTGGACAATGAGGAGGTTGGGCGCCTCTATCTTGGAGGGTAAAGATGCTTGAACTTGTTTTTTACGGGATTGTTTTCGGGAGTATCATTGCATTGGGTGCCATCGGCCTTACCCTTGTGTTCGGTATCATTCGCTTTGCCAATTTTGCCCATGGCGATTTGATGTCTTCCGGGGCTTATTTTGCGTTGTTTATGGTGAGCGGCGTGCTGTCGTGGATCGGAGTTCCGGATACGACCTTCGGGTCGCTGTCCTTTGGCTGGCGCATGCTGATCGCATTTCCGGTATCCATGTTGGGCGTGGGATGTGTGGCCATCGCAGCGGATCGGATCCTGTATCGCAAACTGCGCAAAAATAAAAGCGGCTCCGTCATGCTGGCCATGTCATCTCTGGGCGTCGCATTTATTATTCGAATGCTGATTCTCATTTTCTGGGGGGCGGACTCGCTGTTTTACCGGCCGGGGCTGATGCGCCCGGCGATTGAATTTCCCTTAGGGATCAAGATCCGGCCGGATCAGATCCTGATTCTCATTCTGGTGTTCGGCCTGGTTACGCTGCTGCATCTCTATATGCAAAAAACAAAAATGGGCAAAGCCATGCGCGCCACCGCTGATAATATGGAACTGGCACTGGTCTCCGGAATTGACACCGAACGGGTTATCATTTTGACCTGGGGAATCGGCGGTGCGCTGGCTGCCGCCGGCGGTATCCTTTATGGAATTGATGTCCAGGTACATGCATATATGGGTTGGAATTTTTTAATTCCGCTTTTCGCGGCAACCATACTGGGCACCATCGGCAACATGTGGGGCGCCCTGGTGGGGGGCTTGGTTATCGGCGTCGCCCAACAGGTCTCTACGGCCTTTATACTGCCCACATACAAACCGGCGGTGGCCTTTATGCTGATGATCTTAATTTTACTGTTCCGGCCAAAAGGAATTTTCGGAGGGAAAAAGGAATAATGGAAATCAGTGGACTGATTGCATATCTGGTGGCACTGGCAATCACGGCCGGTATTTATGCCGTATTTTGTCTGGGATTAAACATCCAGTGGGGCTACACGGGACTGTTTAACATCGGTATTGCCGGGTTTTTTTGTATTGGTGCTTATACCTCCGCCATGATCACCCTGCCGGCGCCCACGGGAATTTATGCCAAGTACGTGCATCAACTTTTTGGGTTTAACCTGCCGTTTATCTTCGGATTGTTCGGTGCCGCTCTGGTTTGTGGTGTTCTTGCGTTTCTAATTGGAATCCCGACCCTGCGGCTGGGTGAAGATTATCTGGCCATTTCCACCCTTGGAATTGCCGAAACGATTCGACTCATCTTTAATAATGAAAAGTGGCTCGCCAATGGCGCCAGAGGGTTGACCGGCCTGCCGCAACCTTTTGAAGGACTGGTTGATCCCAGGAATTATAATTATATTTATTTGCTCGTCGTCATTTTCATTTTGGTCGTTATCTACCTATTGATCGAACGCGCCATCCGCTCGCCATGGGGAAGGGTTTTAAGAGCCATAAGGGAAGATGAAGTTTCGGCTGCCATGAGCGGCAAGGATATATTTAACTTTAAAATGCAGTCGCTTGTTTTCGGCGCCATGGTGATGGGCGTTGCCGGAGCCCTGTCGGCCCACAGTCTCAAGGCCATATCGCCTGAGATTTTTACGCCGTTGTACGGCACATTTATTATCTGGGTGATGTTGATTGCCGGCGGTAGCGGCAACAACAAAGGTGCTATTCTGGGCGCCTACGTGATTTGGGGCGTCTGGATTGGAACCCAGCTTATGACGGACTACCTGCCCTACACGCTAAAGGCCAGAGCGCCTTACATTCGGTTTCTCGTAATTGGGGTCATCCTGGAAATTATACTGGTTTACAGGCCTCAGGGGCTTTTGGGGGAGGAAAAAAAGGTTTCCACGATGCTGGAATAAACGTCTGCTTAGAGATTGTATATTCAAAATATTTTACACATCTCGATAGCATCGCCAAATTCATCGAGTCGACTGATTCGGCTGCGTCAGCCCTGACGCAATTTTCACCCCATTCAATTCAATAAAATAAACTGAAAAGATAAAGATCGACTTATGAAAGCGGTCCGACAGCATGCAAAGACCCCCAGATGGCAGAGTGTGGCCCATCTACTGCGCGCGCGAGCGCTCCAAATGGGCGATCAAACGCTTTTGCGATTTGAGGGTCGCAATCTTAGCTTTTCCCAGGTTGAAAACCAGACCAATCAACTGGCCAATGTGCTCCGCGCACTCGGTGTTCAAAAACAAAATAAGGTTGCCGTAATGATGCCAAACGGCTTCGAATATCCCCTCACCTGGCTGGCCATTGCCAAACTGGGCGCCTTAATGGTCCCGATCAACACCCAATACAAAGCCTCAGAGTTAGAATTCGTGCTCAACAATGCAGAAGCTGATCTCGCGATTGCCGGCCGGCAGCAGATCGAAGCCTTAAAAGGCCTAAAATCAAAATGTCCTTCCCTGCGCGAAATTGTCCTTTTTTCAAACGAAGCAACGATTTCAGGAACCCGGAATCTATCCACCGAAATGGGAAAGGCTTCTATGGATTGCAGCATCGACAGCATTCAACAGGATGATCTGCTCAATCTGCAGTACACTTCCGGGACCACCGGTTTCCCCAAAGCATGCATGCTGAGCCACAAATACTGGCTTCAGGTCGGGCAGGACATGTGCAACTATGCCCGGGTTAGCGCGCAAGACGTGGATCTTACGGCGCAACCCTTTTACTACATGGATCCGCAGTGGAACGTGGTGCTCTGCATGCTGGCGGGGATCCCGCTGGTGATCCTGCCGCGGTTTTCGGCATCGACTTTCTGGAAATCCGTTAAAGACAACCAGGTAACCTTTTTCTACCTGATAGCGACCATGCCGGTCTATTTGCTCAAACAGCCGGAAAATCCGGAAATCGAAAAAACACACAACGTGCGTTTGGTTATGTGCTCGGGCATCGTGCCCCAGCTGCACACGACTTTCGAAAAACGGTGGAACACCCCCTGGCGGGAGGTATATGGCTCCACGGAGTCGGGAGGCGATCTAGGCGTGCCCATCGAAGAGACGGATCCGGTGGGCACCGGAACGGTTGGAATTCCTTTTGCGGGCAAGGCCTTTAAAATTTTGGACACAGCCGGAAATGAAGTTCCCGTAGGCGCGCAGGGCGAACTCGTCATCCGCGGTGAGCCACGCATGCTGGGGTATTACAAAAATCCAAAAGCCTCTGCAGAAAAAATCCGTAACGGATGGTTGCATACCGGCGATTTGTTCAAAAAAAATGAAAAAGGCTACTACTATATCGTCGGCCGGCTAAAGGACATGGTGCGCCGCAGCGGCGAAAATATTTCGGCAGCCGAGGTCGAAGGGGTGTTGTGCGAGCATCCGGCTGTCCGTGCCGCCGCCGTGGTGCCGGTCCCGGATGAACTCCGCGGTGAAGAAGTCAAAAGCTTTATCCAGCTGCAGCCGGGCGAAAAAGCCGACCCCCAGGATATTGTTGATTTCGCCGGCACCAAACTGGCTGCTTTTAAAGTGCCGCGGTTTATTGAGTTTGTGAACCGTTTCAATATGACACCCTCGGAGCGCATCATAAAACCTGCTTTGTTGGAAAACAGAGAAGATCAAAGACAAGGTGCCTATGATGCGGTCGATAAAAAATGGAGATAGGATGAAATTTAAAGACATTCTTTATGAGAAGCGCGATGGCATCGCCATTGCGACTTTCAACCGACCCGATGCCTTAAATGCCTTTCGCAATCAAATGCTTCGCGAGTTCGAACAAATCCTTAAGGATGTTAGCCAGGATAAAAATCTTCAGGTCCTGGTGCTTACGGGAAAGGGCCGCGCATTTTCGGCCGGGCGGGACCTGAAGGATCTCGCTTTTTTGTATGAAGCGGAATCTTCAAGCGACAAACTTCGTCAGGAAGTTCGATTACTGGCAAAGATCACAAAACAGCTCACCCAAATTCCCAAAGTCGTCATTGCAGCCATCAATGGTGTCGCCGTGGGTATTGGGGTGGAGTTTGCGTTGGCCTGCGATATTCGGACGGCTTCAGTGCAAGCGTTTTTCGGATTTCCCGAAGTCAAAAGGGCCCTGTTTGTCACCAACGGTGTTATGTACTTTCTTCCCAAACTGGTCGGCTTGGGACGGGCCAAAGACTGGCTTTTAACGGGTGAAAAAATCACGGCGCAGGAAGCGCTTGAGGCCGGTCTGATTACGGATGTGTTGCCGGCTGACCAACTGATGAAATCTGTTTTAGATAAGTCCAGGATAATTGCTGCGAACGCCCCCCGCTCCATTCGCCTCACCAAAGAAGCCTTTCAGCAAACCAATGAAATGGACCTTGAATCGGTCCTCAAGCTTGAGGAAAACAGCGTTGTTGCCTGCCATGCAGGCGCGGATTTTGTTGAGGGCGCACGTGCCTTTATCGAAAAACGTGATCCGGTTTATAAAGACAAATAACCGATTTTGTTTTCCGATACGTCTTTCTTAGTGAAAAAAAAGAGGGGTCCGCTTTTGGCAGACCCCTCTTGGCGTTGTAACCTAAATTGACGCTTGCCTGTGATTAGGGTGATTCTGTTCTTAACGTCACAAGCTTCCCGCCCTGGTACTCCCAGATCTCAATCGGCGTGACGACATCGCCATGTTTGTCGAAATCAACGGATCCGGCCG
>JAQYWI010000386.1 GCA_030145015.1 Desulfobacterales bacterium | reverse complement strand
CTCTTTTCAAGGAATAGCAAATATAAATTCAACTCTAAGGGATCGGATTAAGCATGGATACAATTAAAAACTTCAGCGGCAAGGCCTTGTTTCTGGATCGTGCGGATATCAACACCGACGAAATCATTCCGGCTAAATACCTGACCGAAATCTCCAAAAAAGCGATGGGGCCGCACCTGTTTGAAGATATTAAACTGGACGGGTTCGACATGAACCGCGATATCAGCGGCAAAAGCGTTATTGTCAGTCGTGCCAATTTCGGCTGCGGTTCATCCAGAGAACACGCACCCTGGGCACTGGAGGCCAACGGAATTTATCTGGTCATTGCGGAAAGCTTTGCCCGTATCTACAGACAAAATATGTTTAACTGCGGAATGCTGGCCGCAGAGTTTCCGGCACCTACCATCGATCATCTCTTTCAATCCTACGCCCATCAAGAAACAATTGTGACGACCGATCTGAAAAAACAGGTGTTCATCATTGAAGCCGGCGAAACCAGGGAGGAGATCAAGTTTTCGCTAACTGATTTTGACCGGGCCCTTGTGGAAGCCGGCGGCTGGGTGGAATACGCAGATACCCGCTATTAAATATATGGACACCGAACCGTTTATCACATTAGACAATACTTCCGTTCGTTTGCGCGACAGGTTGTATCTTGAGAATACCTCCTGGCAGATTAATTCCAATGAACACTGGGCCATACTGGGCCCCAACGGGTCCGGCAAAACGACATTTGCCAAATCGCTTTTCGGCGGCGTCCCGGTCGTAAGGGGCGACATCGTTTATAATTTTTCAAACGAAGATCGCCGCAATCCGGCCAGCATGGCAAATGCGATCGGATATGTCTCGCCCGAGCTGCACCGCGACATTATCGAACGCGAAAACCTGGAGGACAGTTTCAGGGAGTTTAGCGGTAAAATAGACGAAATCACAACGGTAAAACATATCATTTTAAATAATAGGCTTAAACCCGGGGATGGGGCTCAGGCTGAAAAAAGATTGAATGCGATCGCTAAAAAGATCGGAATTGAAGCCCTGCTGGAAAGAAATATAAGATCGTTATCCACCGGGGAGATGAATACCGCCTTAATTGCAAAAGCATTAATAAAGCACCCCAGGCTGCTGATATTAGATGAACCCTTCGACGGATTGGATGAACCATCACGAAATGCCCTGGCCAAAATCATCAATGATTTAATGGTCGGAAACATGCACGTCATTTTGATCACCCACCGATTCGCAGAAATTGTACCGAATATAACCCACGTGCTGCTTTTAAAGTATGGAAAAATTTTCAAG
Organism: Desulfobacterales bacterium; assembly: GCA_030145015.1. The sequence goes on along the minus strand of JAQYWI010000386.1, from coordinate 1,666 downwards.
AGCGGTAAAAAAGAAGACATTTTTACGGACACGAACATCAACCGGGTTTATGAAATTGAAAACCGTCCGTTTCAAGACACCCCCCCCAAAATAAGCCGGACCATCACTGCAGCTGAGAAAAAGGGGTCACCATCGGCCAGGATCTTAATCGAGATGAAAAACGTAGCGGTCAAATATGGCCGCCAGCTGATTCTTGATAAATTTAACTGGCGCGTAAAAGAAGGTGAAAACTGGGCCATTTTAGGACCAAAAGGAGCCGGAAAATCAACCGTTTTAACACTGATACTCGGAGATAATCTGCAAGCCTATGCAAATGAAATCTTTCTTTTCGGGAAAAGAAGAGGATCCGGTGAAAGTATCTGGGATATAAAAAAACAAATCGGCTTCATCTCATCGGACCTGCAGATTCGCCAGCACAAAAATATCAATGCGTTCGATGTTGTCTGTTCCGGTTTTTTTGATTCAAACGGGCTGTATAAAAGATGCAGTCCGGAAGAGCTTGCAATTGCCAGAGAATGGATCCATTTTTTAGGCGTTGATGAATTGGCCGAACAGAAATTCGGTCGCCTCTCCCACGGCCAAAGACAGATGATTCTGATCGCCCGGGCGATGGTCAAATCTCCTGAAATTCTGATTTTAGATGAGCCTTTTCAAGGTCTGGATATCAGGAACAGAACCAAAATACTGGATATTTTCGAATATATCGGAAGTCAAACCGGCACGAGCCTGATCTATGTGCCGAATCAGGGTGAGGAAGCCTTAACCTGTATTACGCATGTGTTGAACATGGATCACGGCAAGGCCATCGATCAACATTCTTTAGAGAGCTGAAAAGGAGGCAAAGCGGTCAAACGTGAAATTTTCAGAGTGTAAACCCGGCAGAATTTTTTCAATTTCTCTTGAAAATGGGGATATTGTGCATCAGGAGATCGAGCAATTTGCCCGCGACCAATCCATAGAGGCCGCTTCTTTGATCATCATCGGCGGCGCCGATAAAGGCAGTACCCTCATCGTCGGACCTGAACGCGAAAATGAACTGCCCGTATCTCCCCTGGAGTATGTTTTGGAAAATGTACACGACATAGCCGGCGCCGGAACTCTCTTTCCGGATCAGCAGGGCAATCCGGTGCTTCATATGCACATGGCATGCGGCCGGAACGCATCCACCAGGACCGGATGCATTCGCCGGGGCGTAAAGGTATGGCACACCATGGAAGTGATTCTTTTCGAGCTGCTGGAATCGAAAGGAAAAAGGATGTTCGACGCGGAAACCGGATTTACGCTGCTCAGGTTCTAAGGTTGCGTCCCATAATGAATTTCCAAAATCTTTTTTTATATTGGTGCCGGGTTTCAGGTGTCAGATAACAGAGGTCAGAAGGCTTAGTTAAATAGTTGATTAGTTGAATCGTCAATTTGTCAGAGGATTCAAGATTTAGTTAAATGGTCAAATAGTTGAGTCGTCAAATCGTCAAATGGTTTATATCCTATAACTAATTAACTATTTAACTATTTGACGAATTAACGAAAGTTAGACTATTTGAGCCTGTTCAATAATTAAGATTCAGCACCGGGCTGAGTTTTCCAGTTTTGGTGTAATCATAGATGATATCCTGGGTTAATGCGATATCATGCTCAATGGCATGGATGGTAACATTTTCAATGCCTT
>JAQYWI010000182.1 GCA_030145015.1 Desulfobacterales bacterium | reverse complement strand
CGACAAAAAATAAGCGCACAACGCCCGATAAGCTGGAGTTTAATAAATACTGCAGATTTTGTCGCAAACATACCCCCCACCGGGAGACGAAATAGTCACTCGTTGGTGGTGTTATTTTTTGATGCTGCCTTTAAGAGGAAAGACCCTGCGATACTCGGTTGCAATCAAAATATCTTTTTCTAAATGAGCTGATTTTATAAAAAATAAGGATGTAGGCCAGTAGCTCTAACGGCAGAGCATCGGACTCCAAATCCGGCGGTTGGGGGTTCAAATCCCTCCTGGCCTGCCATTTCCTTTTTCATGAAGCTCAGCGTTGAAAGGTTAAGGGATGTTGAGATGTCTTAAGCTTTTAGCGCTTTGAGCGTTCCATCTTTTGGGAGTGACATGGGTAAGCTACAACGAAAGAAAGCATCTGGGGCTAAGAAAAAGAAGAAACAAAAGACAGACGCGATGGCATCGGACAAGGTTCGAACCTTAAATGATGCAGGTTCGAAAAAAGCGGCTGTTGCGGAGACCCGAAATAAAGACACCCAAACAACGAAAACGGTACCATCGAAAAAGCAATCTCAGGTTAGCCGTGCTGTACCTGCAAAAACAAAAACAAGTTTGTTTAATTCGACGGTTCAGTTTTTAAGAGAGGTCAAAATTGAGCTCAAAAAGGTGACGTGGCCGTCCCGCAAGCAGACCATCGGTTCTACGGTCGTCGTTATTGCTTTGATTATCCTTATATCGCTTTTTCTAGGGTCCGTCGACATTGGTTTGTCCAGTCTGATCCGCGCAGTTTTGCAATAAAATAAGGAGGAAAAAGATTGGCGCTTAAATGGTATATCATCCATGTTTATTCGGGTTTTGAGAACAAGGTGAAAGCAGCCCTGGAAGAACGCATTGCGTCCTCCTCCTGTGCTGAAAAATTTGGAGAGGTGGTTGTGCCGACCGAAGAAATTGTTGAACTCGTTAAAGGAAAACGAAAGACATCCGCGCGTAAATTTTATCCCGGATATATTCTGGTGCGACTGGATCTAGATGATGAAACCTGGCATATCGTCAACGACACCGCCAAGGTAACCGGGTTTTTGGGAGGCCGCCGAGAACCCACACCGCTTTCCGACGAGGAAGCGGCGCGTATTCTGAATCGCATGGAGGCCGGAAAACTTAAACCGCAGCCTAAATACTTCTTTGAACACGGAGATGAAGTCCGGGTGATTGATGGACCCTTTACCAATTTCAACGGAACCGTGCAGGACGTCAATCCTGAAAAAGGAAAGATAAAAGTGATGGTGAGCATTTTTGGGCGATCAACGCCGGTGGAATTAGAGTTTGTCCAGGTACAGAAACTATAACGAAAACTGGAGTAGATAGAGCTAATGGCAAAAAAAGTTTTAACAATGATTAAATTGCAGGTAGAAGCTGGAAAGGCCAATCCATCGCCGCCCATTGGCCCCGCCTTGGGTCAGCATGGCGTCAATATTATGGACTTTTGCAAAGCGTTTAACGCCAAAACGGCCAAGGACGAGGGTATGATTATACCGGTCGTCATTACGGTTTATCAGGATCGATCCTTCACCTATATTACCAAAACACCGCCGGCGGCAGTGCTGTTAAAGAAAGCTGCAAAAATCGCAAAAGGTGCCGCGGACCCCAAGCGCGAGCAGGTTGGGCAGGTCACGCGTCAGCAAGTTGAAGAAATTGCGAAGATAAAAATGGTCGATTTAAACGCCAATGATTTAGACGCCGCCTGCAAAATAGTTGCGGGTACGGCAAGAAGTATGGGCATTGAAGTGAGCTAGCTAATACCGCTGCGAGATGCGCGTTGCGGGATTCGAGTAAAGCAGATTTTCAAGTCCCGCAACCTGAAACTCGTAACGCGATTAAGGGAGAATGTTATCACGATGTCGAAACGGGGGAAAAAATATTCAGATTCTAAAAAAAGAATCAATTCAGAAGGTGTTGAAAGTATCAACGATGCGGTCAAGGTGATGTTGGACTCAGCTTTTGCCAAATTCGATGAAACAATTGACGTGGCTGTTCGCCTCGGTGTTGATCCCAGGCATGCCGATCAAATGATTCGGGGCAGTGTGGTGTTGCCGCACGGGACCGGCAAGAAGATGAAGATTTTGGTCTTTGCCAAAGGAGAAAAGGAAAAAGAGGCAACCGATGCCGGGGCGGACTTTGTGGGCAACGAAGATCTGGTTGAGAAAATAAAAGGCGGCTGGTTCGGATTTGATAAGGCCGTGGCGACACCGGATATGATGGGGTCCGTCGGAAAACTGGGCAAACTGCTTGGGCCGCGGGGGCTGATGCCCAACGCCAAAACGGGAACCGTTACCTTTGATTTGGCCCGGGCCATAAATGACCTTAAGGCTGGGAAAATAGACTTTAGAGCTGAAAAAGCCGGAATTGTGCACGCACCGATGGGAAAAGTCTCTTTCGGAGTTGATAAAATTGTTCAAAATATGACGGCTTTTTTTGATACGATCATACGTCTCAAACCGGCTTCCAGTAAAGGGACCTATCTAAAAGGCATTGCAATCTCAACAACAATGGGCCCCGGTGTTAAGATTGACTTGGCGCATGTCAAAGATTTGTTCAAGTAATCTGCCGGGATTAAAAAAGATTGCGCACATCCACACGCAACCCTCTGAAGTAATTGGAAGAATTGGAAATAGCGTTGATCAATTGACCCCAACTGGAGCAAAAACCAATAGGGCCTTATTTGTTAGCGTAATAGATTGCACCGGGACCGGTGCAAATTAAAAAAACATCTGTCGAAGACCGTGGGTTCACAAATACAGACACTTTTCTGTGGATGTGTTTAATCGGCACTGCCGGCCTACCAAGGCAGTTGTATGATTTACGATTTCTGTACAGGCGTATTAAGGGTCGGAAACCAACGTCCGGCAATCGCAAATCAGCAGCGTCCATCCCTCCGGTTTTTATCAGAAATAGAAAGGAGGTGTTAGGTTACTAGTGAATTTAGAAGATAAAAAAAAGATTGTGCAAGATTTGAATGAACGCTTTTCAAAGGCTGCGGTGGTCATCGTAACCGATTATAAAGGCCTTGATGTCGCTGCTATTAATGATTTGCGTCGCAGACTCAGAAAAGAAGAAATCGAATACCAAGTGGTTAAAAATTCACTTATGGTTCGCGCATCACAGGAGACCGATGTTGCCTTGATCAAGGAAACGTTTAAAGGTCCAAGTGCTGTGGCTATGAGTTATAGCGACCCGATCGCCCCGGCAAAAGTTTTAACCGAATTTGCCAAAGACCATGGCGTGTTTGAAATCAAAGTCGGGGTTATGGACGGCAAAATTCTTGAATTAAACCAGATCAAGGCGCTTTCGGCACTACCCTCACGGGAAGTCCTTTTGGGCACCTTTGTTTCTGTTTTGAACCTTGTTCCGACCGGTTTTGTAAGGACAATAGCAGAAATTCCCAGAAGTTTGCTGAATGTGTTACAGGCCGTAAAAGATCAAAAAGAAGCAGCTTAACCTAAACAACAATTTTGAAAAATCATCTATTGATGACTTTGCAAGTGAAACTGGAGGAAGAAAATGGCGAAAGCGAGTATTACCAAAGAAGATGTAATCGAATTTGTATCCAATATGTCCGTGCTTGAGCTCAGCGAGCTCATCAAAGAACTGGAAGAAAAATTTGGCGTGTCTGCAGCCGCACCGGTAGCCATGATGGCGGCCGGTCCTGCTGAAGGTGCCGCCGGGGCCGCGGCTGAAGAACAAACCGAGTTTGATGTCGTTATATTGGCGTCGGGGGATAAGAAAATCGCGGTCATTAAAGAAGTTCGCGCCATCACGGGGCTGGGCTTAAAAGATGCAAAAGCGCTGGTTGATGAAGTGCCGAAAGCCGTCAAGGAAGGCGTGGCCAAAGACGAAGCCGAAAAGATTAAATCGCAACTTGAAGAAGCCGGCGCTCAGGTGGAGATAAAGTAAATCCACCTAAATAGGAATCGGTATGGGTTGATAGGGGAGAAATGAGTCGGGGCCGGGGATGGCTCCTGGCTCTTTGTCGGCTGACTAAAGTTTCTCTCCTTTAGCCTATAAACTGAAACCCATAACCAAATAACAATGGAGATGCCATGCCAAGTCGCACAATGGCGCCGAAGCGGATTCGGAAAAATTTTGGTAAGATAAAACAAATCGTAGGAATCCCCGATCTTATCGGGATGCAACGTGAATCGTTCCAACGGTTTTTGCAAATGGATATCCCGCCTGAAAAGCGCGAGGATATCGGTTTGCAGGCCGTCTTTAAATCCGTTTATCCCATCAAGGATTTTACAGGCAGTGCATCCCTTGAATTCGTGTCTTACCGATTTGGTGAGGTAAAACACGGTATTGAGGAGTGCATCCACCGCGGAATGACCTATGAAATACCCGTGCGAATTACCGTCAGGCTGGTTGTCTATGAAATTGACGATGATACCGGGGTCTCAAACATTCGCGATATAAAGGAACAGGAAATTTATTTTGGAACGATACCTTTGATGACCGAAAAAGGTACCTTTATTATCAATGGCACCGAGCGGGTTGTCGTCAGTCAGCTCCATCGATCGTCGGGGGTGTTTTTCGATCACGACAAGGGAAAATCCCATTCCAGCGGGAAAATTATATATAGCTCCAGAATTATTCCGGTGCGCGGTTCCTGGATTGATATGGAAGTGGACCCCAAAGATATCGTCTATATCCGCATCGATCGGCGGCGCAAGTTTCCGATCACGCTGCTGTTTAAGGCGCTGGGTTATACGACCGAAGATCTTCTGGGCTACTTTTATAAGACTGAAAAAATCATCTTAAAGAACAAACGCTACTTTAAGGAATTCAATGAAGAGTTTTTAAAGGGCAAGCGTGCCAGTAAGGACGTCCGGGATTCTGCAAGCGGGGATGTGATTGTAAGAAAGGGTCGTGTGTTTACCCTAAAAGCCATTAAACAACTCAAGTCCCTCCGGATGAAGTTAATTCCGATAAGCGCCGAAGAGGTTATCGAGCGGGCAGCTGCCCATACAATTCTGGATCCGAACGACGGCCAACCCATCGTTAAGGTCGGTGAGCTCATTGATGAGGAAACATTTACCAAGCTCAGCGAAGCCGGTGTCACAGAATTTGACTTACTTTATGTCGATGCGGCCACCAACAGCGACTCTATCCGCAAAACGATTTTGCTGGACAAAATAGAATCCAAGGAAGAAGGCCTGATCGAGATATATCGTCGGCTCAGGCCGGGAAACCCGGCGACGCCGGAAGTGGCTCAAGATTTTATCGATAACCTATTTTTCAGGTCCACCTATTATGATCTTTCCGGTGTGGGCCGCTTGAAAATCAATCAACGCCTGGACATCAGCAGCGCCGTAAATCTGAACATCCTGCGAAAAGAAGACATTTTGCTTACGGCCAAAGCGTTAATTGAACTTCGCGATACCCAGGGGGTTGTGGATGATATTGATCATTTGGGCAACCGCCGGGTTCGCGCGGTTGGCGAACTTCTTGAAAATCAGTATCGTATTGGGCTTGTGCGCATGGAGCGGGCCATTAAAGAGCGGATGAGCCTTCAGGAGGTCGATGCGCTCATGCCCCACGACCTGGTGAATCCCAAGCCTGTTTCTGCAGTCGTGAAAGAGTTTTTTGGTACGAGTCAATTATCCCAGTTTATGGATCAGACCAATCCACTTTCAGAGACAACCCATAAACGGCGACTCAGTGCATTAGGACCCGGTGGTCTAACCCGCGAACGGGCAGGTTTCGAGGTGCGCGATGTCCATCCATCCCATTATGGGCGCATCTGTCCGATTGAGACTCCGGAAGGGCCCAACATCGGCCTGATTGTGTCCTTGAGCACCTATGCCCGGGTCAACGCATATGGTTTTATTGAGACCCCTTACCGGGTGGTGGCAAATGCCAAAGTCACCGAGGAAGTAAAATTTCTGGATGCCTTTGAAGAAAAGGAACTTCCCATCGCCCAGGCCAATGCTCCCATTGATAAAAAAGGGGCTTATGTTAATCCGCTGGTGACCTCGCGGGTTGCCGGTGAGTTTATGATGACCGAACGGCAGGCCATCGATTTGATGGATATTTCGCCGAATCAGCTGGTGAGTATTTCGGCTTCTTTGATTCCGTTTTTGGAAAACGATGACGCCAACCGGGCGCTGATGGGTTCTAACATGCAGCGCCAGGCGGTGCCTTTGCTCATCAACCAGGCGCCTTTGGTGGGCACCGGCATAGAAGGCGTGGTGGCAAGGGATTCCGGGGTGGCTGTGGTCGCTCAAAGGGATGCTGAAGTCGTCGATGTTGATGCCGCCCGTATTGTATTGAAGCATCATCCCGCCAAAGAACTTTCTGGAAAGGATGTCAGCATTTATAATCTTTCTAAATTCATTCGCTCCAATCAAAATACCTGCTTTAACCATCGTCCCATTGTTCGCAAAGGTGAGTTCGTAAAATCCGGCGAGATCATTGCCGATGGTCCGGCAACCGATCAGGGTGAGTTGGCCTTAGGGAAAAATGTTACGGTGGCCTTTATGCCCTGGGGTGGCTATAATTTTGAGGATTCCATACTGGTGAGCGAAAGACTGGTTCGCGATGGCGTTTACACCTCGGTTCATATTGAAGAATTTGAAGTCGTCGCCAGAGATACCAAGCTCGGCAAAGAAGAAATTACCCGCGATATTCCGAATGTGGGTGAAGAAGCCTTAAAGAACCTGGATGACAGTGGAATTATCCGTCTGGGCGCTGAAGTGCAACAGGCCGATGTCCTGGTCGGCAAGATCACTCCCAAGGGCGAGACGCAACTCTCTCCTGAAGAGAAGTTGCTACGCGCCATCTTCGGGGAAAAAGCCGGCGATGTCAAAGATACCTCTTTGCGAGTGCCCCCCGGGGTTCAGGGTACCGTAATCGATGCCAAAGTGTTTTCAAGACGCGGTATTGATAAAGACGACCGTTCCCGTCTGATCGAAGATGAAGAAATTTCCTCTCTTGAAAAGGATCGGGATGATGAACTGGCTGTCATCGAAGAGGTTGTCCGCGCGCAGTTGGATGATCTGCTGGTTGGTAAAATGGCCATGGCGTCGTTGAAGAAAGGGAAAAAGGTTTACATCGATTCCGGTGTTAAAATCGATTCCGCCACCCTGGCCAAGATACCACTGGCCCAGCTGGAGGCCCTTATTCTGAAAGATCCCAAAATAAGTCAGCAAGTTCATGAGATCCTTGAACGTTACCGGGATCAGCGCGAGCTTTGCCGACTCGCATTCGAGCAGCAGGTCAGCCGTTACGAAAAGGGCGATGATCTGCCGCCCGGCGTTATTAAAATGGTTAAGGTCTATGTGGCGATGAAGCGCAAACTGTCTGTCGGTGACAAAATGGCGGGTCGGCACGGAAATAAGGGCGTTGTATCCCGGGTTCTGCCCGTTGAAGATCTACCCTATTTCGAAGATGGAACACCGGTGGACATGGTGCTGAATCCGCTGGGCGTGCCTTCCCGTATGAATGTCGGACAGATATTGGAAATTCATCTGGGTCGTGCTGCAAAAGGGCTCGGCGATCAATTGACCCATCTGATCGAGGCTGAGAAATATAAGGCGGTGCGGGAAAAAATGAAGAAAATTTTTACAACGGCGACCCATCGAAAAATGATCAACGATCTTGACGATTACAAACTTGCCGATTTTGCTGATTTTTATAAAGATGGCGTTCATATGGCCACACCGGTTTTTGATGGCGCTAAAGAAGATGAAATTAAAGACTTGCTGTTAGAAGCCGGGGTGGAGAAATCAGGGCAGGCGACCCTCTACGATGGTCGCAGCGGGGAGCCCTTTGATGACAAGGTTACCGTGGGGACAATGTACGTTATGAAACTGCATCATCTGGTGGACGACAAGATTCATGCCCGTTCAATTGGTCCCTATTCACTGGTGACCCAGCAGCCGCTTGGCGGAAAAGCCCAATTCGGCGGCCAGCGTCTGGGCGAAATGGAAGTCTGGGCCATGGAAGCTTACGGGGCAGCTTATGCATTGCAGGAGTTTCTGACCGTCAAGTCCGATGACATGGCCGGCCGGACCCGGATGTATGAAAAGATTGTTAAGGGTCAAAACGTATTGGAACCCGGTATCCCGGAATCCTTCAGGGTCATGACCAAAGAATTGCAGGCCCTCGGACTGGATATTGCGCTTTTGGAGGAATCCGATAAATAGCGAATTTAGGACTATGCATCGGCGGTTTCTGCGTCAACGACCACCCGCAAAGCGGGTGGCTTGAATTTTACCGCCATAGGCGGGAAAAGACAGGGGCACGCAGTGCCCCAATCGTTGAAAGCAACGCGGTTTGGAAAACCCAATTATTGACAGATTTGATAATTTCCACAATCCCTAAATCCCATAAATAGGAATTAGCTATGGAAACTCTTTATGATTTTTTCGCCAAACCTACGGATCCAAGAAAGTATTTTGGGATTCGAATTGCGTTGGCTTCACCGGAACAAATTCGAAAATGGTCGCATGGTGAGATCAAAAAACCGGAGACCATCAACTATCGCACTTTCAAGCCCGAGCGGGACGGATTGTTTTGTGCCAAAATTTTCGGTCCCACCAAAGACTATGAATGCAATTGCGGCAAATACAAACGTATGAAGCATCGGGGAGTTATTTGCGAAAAATGCGGTGTTGAAGTCATTCAGTCCAAAGTGCGTCGTGAGCGAATGGCTCATATTGAGCTGGCCACACCGGTCTCGCATATCTGGTTTCTAAAGAGTCTGCCCAGCAAGATCGGCAACCTGCTTGATTTGACGCTAAAGAATATGGAAAAAGTTTTGTATTTTGACAATTACATTGTCCTCGATCCTAAAGATACGCCTCTAACTCGAGGTCAGCTGCTTTCAGACGAGAAGTATATGGAGGCTTTGGAAGAGTTTGGTTCGAAGTTCGAAGCCGGTATCGGTGCCGAAGCGGTTCAGGCTTTGCTGGAGAGCATTAACCTGGAGGAATTATACGTTGAACTGAAAGAAGACATTAAAGCCACCGGATCGGTCGCCAAGCGCCAGAAGCTGTCCAAACGGTTGAAGATCGTCGATGCTTTTCGAAAATCAGGGATTGATCCGACCTGGATGATTATGAGTGTGATTCCGGTCCTTCCTCCCGACCTGCGACCGCTGGTACCTTTGGAAGGCGGTCGCTTTGCCACATCAGACCTCAATGACCTGTATCGTCGGGTGATTAATCGTAACAATCGCCTTAAACGCCTTATCGACCTCAAAGCGCCGGAAATTATCGTGCGCAATGAAAAACGGATGCTGCAAGAATCCGTTGATGTCCTCTTTGACAACGGTCGTCATGGCCGCGTGATTACCGGAACCAATAAACGACCGTTAAAATCACTGAGCGACACCTTGAAGGGTAAACAGGGCCGATTTCGCCAGAACCTGCTCGGCAAGCGGGTGGATTATTCCGGTCGTACCGTTATTACCGTCGGACCGGATTTAAGGCTTCACCAGTGCGGTTTGCCCAAAAAGATGGCTCTGGAACTATTTAAACCCTTTGTCTATTTTCGACTGGAACAAAAGGGCCTCGTATCTACCGTGAAAAGCGCCAAGAAAATGGTGGAGCGTGAAACCCCGGAGGTTTGGGACACACTGGATGATGTCGTAAAAGAATATCCGGTGTTGCTAAACCGGGCACCTACACTCCACCGGCTTGGCATCCAGGCATTTGAACCGATTTTGATCGAAGGCAAGGCCATTCAGTTGCATCCCCTGGTATGTACGGCTTTCAACGCGGACTTTGACGGCGACCAGATGGCGGTGCATATCCCGCTTTCGGTGGAGTCACAGATCGAAGCGCGCGTACTGATGTTATCCAGCAACAATATCTTATCGCCGGCAAACGGGAGCCCGATTATTGTGCCAAGCCAGGATATTGTGCTGGGTACCTACTATATGACCCGCGGGGCTGCCGGAAGCGAAGGCAAGGCCAGGATTTTCGCGAATGTCGATGAGGTCCGCACTGCCTATGATGCCGATGAAGTCGATCTGCATGCGAATATCATCGTTCGTATGCAAGGTAAACGCTATGAGTCTACCGTCGGCCGAGTTCTTCTGTGGGAGGTTATCCCTCAGGTGGATATTTTAGAGTTGCGTCACATCCAGGTGGATACAGAAGAAGAAGCCCGGGAAATTTTGGAGCAGATCAATAACGGCAAACCCTTTTCCGGGCTTGTCAAAAAATATTCCCAGGGCGCCGACAACGGAGCTGAAGGGCTTATCGGAAAGCTCAGCTTCAACGAGTTTCGAAGTGTATTTGGCTGTAGCGAAGCTGATCTTGAGGCTTTATTCTCCCTGATGCCGGGAGGTACCAGCAACATTGTTTTTGCGGACAACGCCTATCATCTATTTGAAATCCTGACAAAAGAACCCGCCATTCCCTTTGATATCGCCAATGGGGTGGCGGATAAAAAGATGTTGCGACAACTTGTCGATTACGTCTATCGGAATCTGGGGCCCAAATCCACTGTTATTCTTTCGGATCGTCTCAAAGATATTGGTTACAAATATTCTACCAGGGGCGGTTTATCCATCGCCATTGACGATATGATCATCCCTTCCAG
>JAQYWI010000385.1 GCA_030145015.1 Desulfobacterales bacterium | reverse complement strand
AATCGAAGGCCCGCTTATTGGCCGGTAAATTTCAACAACTATTCAGGTTTTTACGGGAGAGTCAGAAATTATAATCTGTTTCCATTATTGCACCCAGCATATTTGGATGCCAGAATACTATCTGGGAGCTATATGATTTGGCCCCATTCGTTTTAAGTTTTTAAAAAACTGACTTGATTTAACTGTCGGATTTTGGCAAAAAGGGTACAAAGGACTTACACAAACCGGCTTGTAGCAGATAGGAATTGGATTAGGCAAACTGTTAAATATCGGCAGGTTATCTGCAGGTGGTCACAATGCGATGGCAAGTCCCTGCATCGCCACCAATACGCGTTTAAAATCCCCCATAATGGGGGTTTTTATTTTTGGGCTTGTCTTTGATCAGCTTGAATTAGGGTTACGTGTCGCGCGTTGCGGGTTGATGGTTCAGAAACAGAAAACGCGCACGATATAACCCGCAACTCGCAACAGAAATACCTGCTAAATTGTAAACGGCCACTGAATTCAAGCGGTTGGTTCTGGGAAAATTTTTTCGGCTCTGAGATAGTGAAGCCCGATGTCCCTTCGTAAATCCAAACGGTTGCCTTGCGGATCTTCCCGGGGGATGACCCGGATTTTACCATTGTCAAAAGCGGCAAGGAGTTTGTTTCGAAAACGTTCCGCCACCTCGCCACGGCTGTCATTGGGTTTGATTCTCACATTCGCATTCATCCAGGCTACCCGGGTGCCGTCGGATTTAAATTGATTGTCTTCGGTCGAGCACGTCATCGCTGAAGGGATAATCTGGATGCCTTTTTTTCTGATATAGTTAAAATCGATCTCAACAGGTTCACCTTTTGTACAGGACCACGGATATCCTTTTTGACCGTCAGGGCCTCCGGGACCGGTCACCAGCCCGGCGCAGAGCGCCAGCTGGTCGTCTCTTACTTCCGGCTTTATTTCATCGAGTTTACCCGCAAACATGGCCTCGATGAGTACCCCTAAATTTCTCAGTCGGCGGGCGACCGGCTGGGCTTCGGGCTCACCCGGCCGAATATTTATTTCAGACACGCGAATGTTGGTGGGTTGCTTGGCGTTATCCAGCGAGACAAAACAACCCGGATATAGGATGCACGGGCGCAAGAAGCCTTTTTCCTTTATTTTCTCAATAAGGGGCCTGGCAATGAGCTCTCCGGCTAATGCAATCAGGTCGGGAGTTTCCATCGGATGTGGTGAAATGGCGCCCATGCCGCCGGTAATCGGGTTTGTTTTGCTGGCCGGGCCCTCAAATCGTTCCGGATAATCCATGGCAGTCGGCAGTATCTGAAAATTGCCGTTTTTGTCGACCAGGATCGTAAAACTGATCTCCACCCCGGACATCAGAGACTCGATTAAAAGGGGCCATTTCCCTTTGCCGCCGTACATTTTTTTATAATCGGGCTTATAATCTTTTATTAATGTATCGTATACTTCTCTGATCTCCCAGGAATTTAAAATAATCCGGGCGCCTTTACCCCCTGCACTGTAGGGATATTTTAGAACCGCTCCGCCAAACGTCTGAATATAGTCCAGACAGGTATGCAGGAGGGTTGCATAATCTTTTGCATCCACCTCAGCCCATGATGCCGCCACGGGAATGCCGGCTTCCCGGCACAGCTCTTTGCATTTGATCTTGTCGCCTTCAATAAAAGCCGCGGATTTTTTGAGCCCGACAATGCGATCCCCAAAACCGGCCGCCTCCACCTCATCCACCAGGCCGTCAAATAAAAGCGCCTCAGGCATCGGGATGACATAATCGATACTGTCAGTTTTCATTGCGGTGATGATTGCCTCTGCATATTCATCGTAAGAATTGCTTTGGGTTGCAATAAACTCAATCGGCCAGTTCATGATTTCTGCAAATTCGGGCATCGATGGGGTACCGCGGACAACGACCCCTTGAAAGGTGTCTTTATAGATGTCACTGGTAGAAGTGGAGACCACCAGAGCGCACAACATGGTTCTGCCATCGGTTCCGGCAAAGGCGATTTTTTTCATTCGCTGTTCCTTTCAGAGTTATAATCCCTTTTTAAAATATGAAACGCTCAATTTCATCTAAGTTGAGCGATTGTCGAGGTTGCCGTAGCTACAAGGCAGATGTCGTTCCGCTATAGTTAGCTATGCGGGACGGCATCTAACGCAGTAGATGCGGTAAGATCGACAATCCCGAAGGGTTTCAAATTTTAAAAATATAAATCGATCGTTCGACCCAGAGGCTCTCGACGGGTAGAATTCATTTAAAATAAGACAAAATGATCCATTTTTTAAAATTTGAAACGCTCAATTTAGATTTCATTACCAAATGCCAGCAGCTGCGGTCAAACTTATTTTCTGGCCGCTGGCTTCTGGTCACTGGCTCCTGGCTGCTTGTCTCTGGCTTTTTCTGAATGTCGCACGAATCGGTGCAGCCAGTCGCCAGTTGCCAGAAGCAAGTAGCCGGTGAGCGGCCAGTAGCCAGATAGGGGGCTTAATTTTATTTGATAAACTGTATAAAAATGCTATAAGTAATGAATTCGTAAAAGATCGAATTCATCCAGTGTTTGGTTTTTCGTATTTCGTATTTTGTTTGACATATCTGACATATATGATGTTTTGGCAGCTTTTTATGCCGCCAAACACCAAGAAAGCGGCAATATTAAATCTTGATGTAGGGCCGGTGCTTGCATCCCGACCCTTAAGCGGGCTCCGCGCCGGCCGGGAAAAGGCAGCCTCAGAGGGCTGCCCTACGTTTCGTTTTCTTTCGATCGTCAGAGGATATGATGATACCAGGTTTTACGAAAATCGTTGAAGAACGCATTCGCAGGGCACAAAAAAAAGGTGAATTTGAGAATCTTGAAGGTGCCGGGAAACCGTTGAACCTTGCAGACGATCAAGCGGTGGCCGAAGAGCTCCGTCTGGCCTATAAGATATTAAAAAACGCCGATTGCCTCCCGCCTGAAATCGAAGTCAAAAAGGAGATTCAACAGA
>JAQYWI010000384.1 GCA_030145015.1 Desulfobacterales bacterium | reverse complement strand
TCAAAAATACGATATGGTCAATTACTACATGATTTCGTTAAGATTTGTCAACAATTATTATCGATGAAATGAAAAGGAAGAAATGGTTAACTAGTGTCCATCCATAAATGAGGATTTTTGTTCAAGATCAAGGCATGTGAAAAAAATAACCACCCCAGTACGATCTGCCGGGCCTACGGGGCAGGCAGGCATATGTTTGATATTCCGAGGATTATTTTTTGAGCATAACGCTAAGATAGGGCAAAAAGACCATTTATAGATGGACACTAAATAGAGATGGCATCTTTAAAATAGTTAGCCAATAGTCACCATCCGGTTGTCATCAATTTTACGAATAATCTTGACAAGGACTTCTGCAACCTATATTGTCCACCCAATATTAGTGTTCCTGGTTGTCAATCAAAAAATATACATAAGCCCCGGAATAACTCCGGGGCTTTTTTTATTGGAACACAGAAAGAAGGTATATATTGAACTTTGAAGCATTTAATTTTCATCCCATGGTTACGGCCGGCGTTTTAGAAGCGGGTTATGTAATCCCGACCCCGATTCAGGCTCAGGCAATCCCGCCGATCCTGAAGGGTTGCGATGTGATGGGGCTGGCCCAAACCGGCACCGGCAAAACGGCGGCATTCGTCCTGCCGATCTTGAATCGTCTGATGGGGAACAAAGGCGGTTGCCGCCGTGCCCTGATCATGGCCCCCACCCGGGAGCTGGCCGAACAGATTCACCAGGCTATCGAAATCCTGGGGCGCAAAACCCGCCTTAAAAGCGTTGCGGTTTACGGTGGCGTGGGTATTAATCCACAGATTCAGAAACTGAAGCGTGCCGATATTGTCGTTGCCTGCCCCGGCAGGCTTCTCGACCATATCGGTCGTCATACCGTCGATTTCTCCCAACTGAAAGTGCTGGTAATAGACGAAGCTGACCAGTTGTTCGATATGGGTTTTCTCCCCGATATCAGAAGAATTTTGACGCATCTTCCACAAGCGCGCCAGACACTGCTTTTCTCGGCTACCATGCCCACCGAAATACGACGCCTGGCCAAGGACATCCTGCGAAAACCAGTCACTGTCCAGATAGGAACGACAGCTCCTGCGGACACTGTCAGTCATGCGCTCTACCCGGTCGCCCAGCATCTGAAAACGGCGCTTTTGTTAAATCTGTTGGGTACCACCCCTATCAGGTCGGTTCTGGTCTTTACTCGAACCAAACACCGAGCCAAGAGCCTGGGGAAGAAACTGGCTGTTGCCGGCTACCGGTCGGCTGCGCTGCAAGGGAACCTTTCCCAGGGAAAACGTCAGGCTGCATTGGATGGCTTTCGGGACGGCACTTTTCAGATCCTGGTGGCCACCGATATCGCCGCTCGCGGAATTGATGTAACCCGCATCTCGCATGTCATTAACTACGATATCCCTTCAACTCCCGAAGCATACATTCATCGTATCGGTCGGACCGGCCGCGCCACTCACAGCGGCGAAGCTTTCACCCTTATTACCGGAGACGATCGCGAGATGGTTCGTGCCATCAATCGAATCATCGGTTCTAAGATCGAGCAACGGACCTTGTCAGCCTTTGACTACAACACCCCGGCATTCATTCGTAAAGACAGTCCGCAGGGGCAAAGGAAGCCGCATCGCAAATTTTCAGGGGCGAATAAGGGCCGAAAGAAAAAGGCTTCACGCATGAACAATCGCATTTGGGCTTAAAGCTACTATATGGATAGAAAGAGACAGGGATAAAGCAGTAGCCCAATGATGTAATTTCACAGTGAGCACTACATTCAGCAGTTTTTGTCCTGCTATATCATCCGGTGTCAGTTTCAACACTTCACCGATCCGCATACCGCCTCTTGACATTAATTCCAAAATCAGCCGGTTCCGGGGTTTGGTGTTCGGAAAATAATCTCATCAACTGTTTCCTTTTCAAAACTGTCCCATTGAACAGGTGTATTGGCTTTGTAAAGTTTTTTCAGTAGTTGATTTGCACAGGGGTGCCACGATCGGAATTGCCTGAAATTTATAGATATCAAATTCGAACTGTAAATATCAAGTCAAAATCGTTTTTCAGATATCCATACCGTATCTCGGTTCTGGCATTTGCTGTGAAATTGAGAGTATCCCATAAAGATCTCGTTTTTCAAAAGGGGAGTGACCTCGCCAGCCCAGCAACTATCTGAGGCGATAAAATAAATGTACAAAATTGTAATATTAGTTGTTTTTTTGATTTATACCTGCTTTGGCTCTGTTTATTTAAAATTACTTAGTAATTTAATAATCCCTCCCTGTTGGCACGTCTTTTGCTTTATACTAATCCATGAAAGCTTTTATAACTACAAGAATCTAGTAAATGTATTAGATCTTCTACTCTTTCGAAAGACAGCGGATATGAATATTTTTACATACGGCACCTTAATGATACTTTCTGTAATGCATGTCGTTACATCCCGTAATTTTTGTTCACAAAAAGCGATTCTTAGAGACTATGCCCGGTTTAGAGTGAAAGGAGAATCGTATCCCGGAATTATTCCTGTAACAGATGCGATCACCGAAGGGATAATTTATTTCAATGTGGATGAATTATCATTGGGGCAGTTGGATACATTCGAAGGCGATTTGTATGAGCGGACTCGGGTACGGGTAGAAACGGAAGAAAAAGAAATACTCAATGCCCAAGCCTATGTAATCCAGTCCAAGTATTTGGGGTATCTGTCTTTGAAAGGATGGGATGTGAAGGAATTTATTAAAAAAGATCTTGAGATGTTTTTAATGACCTATTCGGGGTTTCCGAAAAACGTATGACCCAAGTTTCGCACCCTTTGCTATTGACATCGGTGTAATGATGAAGTCCAAGAACAGAGATCACCGGAGTTTATTCCTTTATTATAGGAGTGGGGCTCAAAACCTTTAGCGTGGATCCGCATTTCTTTCGTCCTGTACAGGAGAAAATCATTACTCTCCGCGCAAGCCAAGCGGCTGCTTATGCCC
>JAQYWI010000383.1 GCA_030145015.1 Desulfobacterales bacterium | reverse complement strand
GCATTTCATCTCTTATCATTATAATATCAAGAAGTTATCCAAAATAACTCCATAAAAACAACCCGCGCTGGTGCCGTATTTTGAACACAAACAACTGTAATTTAATAAAGGAATTGGCCGTTTCCGTAACGATTGCCGGAGCTGGCATATAACACCTGGATAATACAACTAAATTTGTCTAGTTCCGGCTGTGGCACGCCTATTGCTTTATCATGAGGGCAAAGGTCAAGAAAATAAAAAAACAGGAAACATAAATCTCAGCATTTAAACAAACCTAACATAAAAAGGAGAATGAAAATGAAAAAGACTTTATTAAGATTAATTACAATGGTGATGGTCCTGGGCATGGTTTTTATTGCAGGGCCGGTAATGGCAGGGGACAACGCTGTCCAGACAGTAAGTTATGAGGTGGGTGCGATTAATGAGATTTCGGTATCCGGAGACCCGGCTACGATGAATGTTAATGAGGCCAGCGCGGGTTCTGAGCCGAATGAGGTCTCGGATGCTACAACTACATATGCAATAACGACAAACGGCGGTACTGATGCAAAAAAGATTACGGCAGGCATAAATACTGCTATGCCAGATGGTGTTACACTTAAGATTAATCTTGCTGCTCCAGCAGGTGCAACCAGTTCAGGCGATGTAGATATTTCTGAGGCTACTACTGCGGTAAATGTCGTAACCGCCATAGATTCAATAGCTGAATCTGGTAAGACCATAACCTACAAACTCAGTGCCACGATAGCTGCAGGTGTGGTTCCAAGTGGCAGCAAGACAGTCACCCTTACCATTGCAGACTCTTAATTGGGGTTAAGAGTTAGAAAAAAGGCGGGTCTTTTACAGGCCCGCCTTTTTTGTGCCCGCTTTTTAGACATCTCTGGTTTTCTCCTCTGTGCTCACGAAAGGGTAAGTGCCTGAAAAAAATACTTGATTTAGTGCCGCAATCCGTTAGAATCAGATATCTACTTTTACCCAAAAAAGAGGAGAAGGAAAACTGATGAAGAGACTGAAATTCCTTTTGCTGGCAGCAGCGCTTGCCCTTGTATTAAACGGGGCGGCCCTGGGAGCGGACGTCGGCACCCATCTCATGACCTTCGATTTTCAAGCCATCAATGAGATTGAAGTAACAGGGTCTCCTAATTTGACCATTGCCTCGGCAGTTGCAGGTGAACAGCCTCAGGAGGTCACAGACAGTTCATCCACATGCGCCATAACCACAAACGGCGCTAATAAGAGGATTACGGCGTGCATTGACACGGCCATGCCGGCATACGTTACGCTCGAGGTAGATGTTGCCGCCCCGTCGGGCAGCGGCACAAGCCAGGGTTACGTGACCCTTACCACATCAGCGTCCAACGTTGTGACAGGCATAAGCCATGTGGCTGACAGCGGCCCGGCAATAACTTACAAGCTGAGCGCCACTGTACAGGCTGGTGTGCTTTCCACTGACACAAGGACCGTTACCTTTACCCTTTCAGATTGAGAGATCCCCGGCTCGCCGGAGAAAGAGCAATAAAATGAGATTTTCAATCAGAATCTTCATCATATTTCTTTTGGCTCATCTGTTTTTTGTACCCCAAACGTCCCACGCTGATATATCTATTACAGTGACCGGCAACTGGTCTGAAGCAATTGACAAAAACGACTTATTGTCCGGAGCGGGGAGCGATCTACAAAGCACTTACACCAGTGCTTCAGGGAAGGTATCGATCGACATCAAAGGTACAGAGGGGACAAATGATGCCTGGCGCATTGATATACGGAAGGTGGATAATAACTGGAACGACAACCTTCATCCATATGTTATGAGAACCTCTGATGGCAAAGGTGGAAGCGTCAGCGGCGGTACTTCTTATCAAGAGGTAACAGATATCAATACTCCGTTTTTTTCCGGTTCCGGGAAGGTGAAAGGCATAAATGTGCAGTTGAGACTGACCGGGGCCTCTATTCAAATTCCCCCATCTTCCTATTCCACCGTGCTCTACTACACAGTCGTTGACATCCAATAAGGAGGACTTTTATGAGATCCAAAACAGGAATAATTCTCATGGGCTTATTTTTCTGTTTGATCATGCCCTGTGTATCCGTGGCCGGTGTGTCTGTTACAAGCGGCCTGACATATGAAAAGGAAATCCAGGCGGGAGAAACCTGCCAGGGAGTCATCCAGCTCAGGAACACGGGAGAAGAGCCTCAAGAGGTAAAAATCTACCAGACCGATTACCTTTTTTTCTGTGACGGAAGAAATATCTATGGTGAACCCGGGAAGGACCCCCGGTCCAACGCCGACTGGATAACCTTTAGCCCGCATCGCCTTACAATTCCACCCAAAGGCACATCGCAAGTCAACTATACCCTTGAAGTCCCAGATAATAAGACCCTAACCGGAACTTACTGGAGCATGATTATGATTGAGGGTATTTCTTCAAGTTCGCTCGAGGCGGCCAGACAGGAGAAGGATAAAATCACATTTGGCATAAGCCAGGTCATACGTTACGGCGCCCAGATGATAACGCAGATTGGCGATATCGGCGTCCGCAAACTTAAATTCTTAAAAACAAGGCTTTTGAAAGAAGATAAAGGAAGGATTTTACAGCTTGATATAGAAAACATAGGGGAAAGATTGCTCAGGCCGGCTTTATGGGCCGAGATTTATGATGAAAAAGGCAAGTCTGTTGGCAAGTTTGAAGGTGGAAAGCTGCGTATCTATCCCACCACTTCTGTCAGATTCAGGATTGACCTGAGCCAGGTGCCAAAAGGCAAATACAAGGCCTTGGTTGTAGCGGACTGCGGCGGTGACGATCTGTTTGGGGCTACCTATACCCTTAAGTTCGAATAGGTGCCAAGATTGAAAAGAAATCTCTTTATGCTGCTGATTATTTCTCATTTCTTATTTATTGCCGGCACGCTTGAGGCCCGGCAGAGAGGTGTACAGGTCAGGATAAGCGGGCAGGAATTATTTGAAACTGAGCCAAAAAACGTTGTAACCACCACTTT
>JAQYWI010000045.1 GCA_030145015.1 Desulfobacterales bacterium | reverse complement strand
AGATCCCCGCCTTTGCGCTGGTTGCCTTTCATACGGGCTTCAAGTTTATAGTGCAATCCACGTTCCGACATTCTTACCTTAGGCCTGGTGCGCTCAAGTTTGGTGATCAAATGACCGATAAACGTTCTATACTCCAAAAGAGCCGACTATCTTATAAATATCTAAAATATTTAATAATTTTTAACAAATCAACATTCGTCTGTGATAACTTTTCACCGATCCAAGAAGGAGAATTAAAAATGGGCACAAATAATTTAATTTTTTTGGAAAATTTAGAGTGGTTTGACGAAACCGGTCAGGAACTCGTCCACCGCCTGCCGCAAGAAGGCTCCGGTGAGATCAAATACGGCGCACAACTGACCGTCAGAGAAAGCCAGGCCGCTGTTTTTTTCTATAAGGGCAAAGCCGTCGGCGCGTTTGGTCCGGGCCGGCATACCCTGAAAACTGCCAATATTCCAATTTTAACCAAGATTGCCAGTTTTCCCTGGGGAGGAACGAGTCCCCTCCGCGCTGAAATGTACTTTATCAATTTAAAAGTGTTCACCAATTTAAAATGGGGCACGCGAGATCCGGTTGCTTTCAAAGATTCTGAGTTGGGATTGATTCGCCTGAGAGCTTTCGGTGTATTTAATCTGCAGATTGCCCAACCCGTATTGTTTGTCAACAGTTTAGTCGGCACCCAGGGCATGTTTACCACAGCTGAAATCGAAGAATACCTGAATCGTGTCATTGTTTCCCGTTTTAATGATTATATGGGCGAAACAATTGATTCGATTCTGAATCTGCCGTCAAAGTATGACGAACTGTCCCAGGGGCTCTCGGAACGCCTGACGGAGGATTTCAGTCATTTTGGTATCCGCATGACCCATCTTTACACGAATGCAATTACCCCGCCGCCCGAAGTGCAGCAGGCGATTGATGATCGTAGCCGCATGGGTGTGTTTGACGATATGAATAAATTAATGCAGATGAAAGCCGCGATGGCCATGGAAAACGCCTCTCAATCCGATGGGGGTGCCGGTATGGGAATGGGTGCCGGTATGGGGTTGATGATGCCGGCCATGTTCGCCCAGTATTTCGCAGGGGGCCTACCCCAAAAAGCGCCTGCCGAGGATCAGTCGGAATCAAAATGCCCGGAATGCCAAAATTCGATTCCGACCCTTTCCAAGTTCTGCCCGGATTGCGGCCATCAGCTTTTGGTTTTTGAACAATGTGCACACTGTTCCAAAAACCTTACCCCTACGGCAAAATTTTGTTCCCGCTGCGGTCATCCGGCTGATGAAAAACCCGAAACAAAACTCTGTCCCAATTGCGGAAACGAGAATTTAGACGATGCCATATTTTGCAATGATTGCGGCGAAAAACTCTAACGGAGGGACGCATTAATTTCCTAATTGAACATCAGTGCCCGCAATGCGGCGCACCCGCTATTATGGAAGAGACGGACCGGCTTTTTGCCTGCGAATTTTGCAAGGTGAAATCTTATCTGTACGCCAAAGATGTGTTCCGTTACATGCTTCCCAGCAAAGCAGCAGATTCAAAGGATTTAGTGTTCTTCCCCTACTGGCGTTTTAAAGGCATGCTGTTTGCCTGCGCGGACATCGGTATTCGACACAAATTTATCGATGTGAGCCACCAGGCCGTTGTCTCACAATCGTTTCCAGTCAGCCTGGGATTGCGCAGCCAGGCACTGAAGCTTAAATTTATCACACCGGAAACTGCAGGTTTATTCCTGCAACCCACCCATACCTTAGAGCATATCGAACAAGACTTTGATATGCGTTTTGACAAATCTTTGCCCAAACCCGTGCTGCACCATGCCCATATTGGCCAAACCATCAGCCTGATTTATGCCCCCTTTTATATTGAAAACCGCATTTACGATGCCGTGCTCAACAAGCCTCTCGCAGCGACGCTAACCGAAGATTTTGACATCGATCAACTGCCCTCAGAAAGCCCAAAATGGCGGATTCATTTTATTTCAACCCTGTGCCCCAACTGCGGCTGGGATCTGGATGGAGAAAGGGATTCACTGGTTTTGCTGTGTAAAAATTGTACCTCGGCCTGGTATCCGGTCGGTAAAAAGTTAAAAAAGATAAAATTCGGTAAACATCCAGCTCCAGACAACAATTCGATTTATCTGCCTTTCTGGCGCATTCGGCCCGAAATCTCCGGAATAAGTCTCAGAAGCTATGCCGATTTAGTCAACCTGGCCAACATTCCGAAAGTCGTTCAGCCCGGTTGGGAAAATATCGATTTTCGTTTCTGGACGCCGGCATTTAAAGTTCGTCCAAAGATATTTATGCAGCTTTCAAATAATATGACGCTGGCCCAGCTTCATAATGAATTGACTGAAGAATTGCCCGAGCATCGTCATCACCCGATAACCTTGCCGGTAACAGAAGCCATCGAGAGCCTAAAAGTCAACCTGGCCAGTTTCATTAAACCCAAAAACCAGCTGGCGGAGATCCTGCATGCAATTAACATTACGGCCAAAAGCTTTGTGCTGGTTTATGTCCCTTTTCTTGAACACCACCACGAATTTATCCAGCCCGATTTACAATTTGCCATAAATAAAAATACTCTGGCGCTTTCCGAAAATTTATAGCGCCAGCCTTTTGTTAAATAGTTGATTCGTTAATTGGTTGAATAGTCAAATAGTCAGAAGATTTAATCCATTTTAAAATACTGGGCTAATCGACCTTTTGACTATTTGACTCATGCTTCATTGACCCGCATTGAAAAATATCAGGATTCATGAGATAAACACGTTATTGTGAATTCAAAACCGTCCACCCTGGATACACTCATCGACCAATTTTTAAACTATTTATTGGTCGAAAAAGGGCTGTCTCAAAAAACACTTGAGGCCTACAGTCGAGATATCATCCGATATCGCAATTTTCTGGCCGAAAATAAAACCAGCGCCTTTTCTGAAGCGGATACTCCTTTAATTTTAAAACATTTGATTCTACTCAGAAAATCGGGGCTCGGAGCGCGTTCAAGAGCACGGCATCTGGTTGCGATTCGAGGACTCTATCGCTTTCTGTATCAAGAAAAAATTTTGCGGAATAACCCGGCTAAACTGATTGATCTGCCCAAAACCAGTTTAAAATTACCCCATGTCTTATCAAAGAATGAAATCGAGCTTTTGTTGGAGGCTCCGGACACCCGTAAACCCCACGGTCTCAGAGATGCTGCTATGCTGGAACTTCTTTATGCGGCCGGATTGCGAGTATCCGAACTCGTCAATTTAAGACTGCAGGATATCAATTTGGAAGCCGGGTTTGTTCGCATCTTCGGCAAGGGTTCCAAAGAAAGAATTGTGCCGATCGGCATGCACGCCAGAGAAAAAATCAACCACTATCTAAAAACCGCCAGATCCTTGGGTCTAAAACAAAGGTCCAGCCCATATCTTTTTATTGCCCGCGCCGGAAAGCCCATGAGTCGCCAGGGGTTTTGGAAGTTGCTGCAACGCCATGGGATACGGGCAGGACTCACCAAAAAAATAACGCCTCACAGCTTGCGTCATTCGTTTGCCAGTCATCTGCTGGAAGGCGGTGCCGACCTGAGGGCCGTGCAAGTCATGCTGGGACATGTGGATATCTCCACAACCCAGATTTACACGCATGTCACCCGCGAGCATCTTAAGAAATTGCATAAGAAATTTCATCCGAGAGGATAGCAAAGCGGTGCCTTAAAACAGGTGGCTCAATAAATGTGGAAAAGAAGTGGTTTTAATCGGATAACTTTCAAATACGGATCCGATGATGTCTCCGGCAATAGCGCCAATCATAATCTCGATTATTCAATTCCGGCATTCACGTTTGTAGGCACATGACAAAAATCCACATGCTCAACGGATGAAACAAAAATTTTGCAGGGAGGGCAAAATTTCTTCGGTTTCCCTCTGCCCGTCCAAACCAATTTCATCCTGTGGATTGCGCCGCATTTTGGACAAACACATTTTACGGTAAGACCTTCCTTTAATTCGATCGGATGAACAAATTTTTCCTCTTCTTTTAAACACCGGCTTCTTTTGGTTGCGGCCATTTTAATGTCTCCTTAACATAAAAAAAGTTTCATCAAGTTGGTAGCCTGTGCTCCGTTTCCCCCTTTGTTTACTCCGGACCGCTCCCTTCCGTATTGGTTAATCTGTACCTCCAGATAGAATCTCGTTCTCGTTTTGCAACGTTCACATCACTTGATCGTAACGCATCAAATGATTTTAATTTTTCTTCCTTTTATATTTTTTAATAAGGTCCTCGATAGCCTCTTCCAGCAAAACACCTAAGGATTTATCCAGGTCAACCGCAAGATGCTTGAGTGCTTTGAGTCTATCTTCGTCGATCCTGGTGGAAAATGTTTTCTTTTGACCCATGCAATAAAGCTTATATTATTTTAATATTGATTTCAAGAAAAAAATAAATATTATATGTTTAATTAATTCTTTTATTAATTAAATAATTCAAGCATAAAATACGCTTGAAAATCCCGGTCAAGTCATCGATTTTCATTTACTTGACAATCCAGAGTCGAAAGTGTTACTGGCTCAGATTAGTCCACCTGCAACCGGGACCGTTTAAGGATAACTTAAGTTTATCAGCAGACAAGAACCTATCTCAAGTAGGTCCACAATTTGGATGTCTTAATCGTCGTAATCGGATTAATTTTAGCCATAGCCGGTATAATCGGCTGTATCTTACCCATCATTCCCGGGCCGATTTTTAGCTTTCTGGCCCTTATTCTTCTTTCCTGGACAAAAAATTGGCACGTCTTCAGCCTGACCTTTTTAATTGTTATGGGGTCATTGACCGCGTTACTGATGATTTTGGATTATATTGCCCCTGCTCTGAGCGCAAAAAAATATGGCGCTTCAAAACCCGGCCTGTGGGGCTCTGCAATTGGAATGGTTATCGGGATATTCTTCATTCCGCCCTGGGGAATAATCGTGGGAGCCTTTGTGGGTGCCCTGGTCGGAGAACTTCTGGCTGGGAAATCAGGCAAAAAAGCGTTGCGCGCAGGTTGGGGAATCCTTATAGGAAATGTGTTGGCAATCGGGTTGAAACTGGCATTCACAACTGTTGCTTTGTACTACTATATTAAAGCAATGCTGTAAGCTAAACTCTGTAATTAATCTTAAGCAAACATCCACTTGGCCTCGTTCCGTCTGAGCGATATTTTTACTTGACCTTTGATGCGGATTTGTTTTAACTGGATTAGCAATGGGGTGACCCGGACATTCAGTTTATTTTAGACCTGCAGGAAAAATTTCTTGGATAGGGTGTGCCTCGGGACTTTTGGCATTAATTTTTAGGAAGAAGGAGGGACACGTTTTGCCAAATGGAGTTGTAAAATGGTTTAGTAACAGAAAGGGATATGGTTTTATCGAGCAGGAAGAAGGTGACGATATATTCGTGCACCACTCTGCAATTAATATGGCAGGATTCCGCACTCTCTCGGAAGGAGACCGGGTTTCATTTGAAATCGAAGTGGGTGAGAGAGGACCAGTAGCGAAAAATGTAGAAAAAACATAAACTAGAATTTACCCGGCAGTTTAAAGGCATCTCGAAGCAAAGATTCGAGATGCCTTTTTAAATTGTTTCTGCCTGTCTTTTTTATTTCGCACCCACGTAGATTCCCCTACCGACCTTTTTGATTTTTCCTTCTTTTGATGCCCGGAACACAATATTTCTGACTTTTTTATCATCAAATCCAGTTTTTGCCTTCAACATGGGGACATCCACACCTTTTCTAGACCTTCCGACGATTTTCAATATTTGTTCGGTTGCTGTCATCGCAGGTGCTTTTTTCTTGGGAGCGGTTTTTATAGCCTTAACGGCAGGCTTGGGCTTTGCTTTTACAATTTTTCTCTTTGGCTTTTTTGCCGCTTTAGGTTTCCCTGGTTTTTCATAAGCTTTCAATAACTGCTCCATCTTCTTCTGAAGCGCTACGATGTCTTTTTTAACAGCTTGCAAATCGCGTTTTAAAATGGCCATAATTCCTTTCCTCCTTCTATTTTTTATAAAAGTCTTTCTTTAATACCCAACCAATTTACTGCTACATATTCTATCAAATATTTTTATAATTACAACCCTTACTAGTGAAATAACGAAATACTCCTGCACATTTTATATAGAAGCTATCTATTCAATTTGGAAAGAGTTAATTTAATCAAACCACAATTTCTCGGAGCGTTTCTCCTATAGGCAATTTATCTAACTTCAAAGAAGCTAATTAAAGATTACCTATAGGCATTTTTTTGTCAAGAATTAAAAGAAGAAAATGAAATAGAGGAAAAAGTAATCTCTCGCATGTTTTTTTGCATCATTGAGGAGTGAAGCCGTTTATAAAGCCGTTTGCTGTTATCTTCGGTGTAGGATAGCCTTAAATCACATTAGAATCGATCTCTAAAATGTCTTTTGGCCTATGCGGCAGAAAACCTTCGGCCCAATAGTCTTGCAAAAATTATCGATTTTGATATAAGGATCTCTCTGCAAGTCGGATCAAGCCCGAGTATCTGTAAAAACATTGAACACTAGAATCCATCTCAAAAAGGTGGATCAGGGTTTATGGTAAGGCGCAAACCGATTCGAAAGCGGAGCATACACGTAAGTATGTGAGCATTTTGAATCGGTTTGCAACGCCGCCATGGACACTCAGACGCATTTTTGAGATGGGTTCTAATTGGTTTCACAAAGTTGAAAACCTTAGGGGAATGGCAAATGAAATTAACTGACCTTGCAGCGCTGGATAAATGGATTGAGCTTGAAAAAAATATTCATCAAAAATCAGGATTGGATGTTAATGTGTTTGATACGAAAGGTTACCGAATATCTGAATTTAAACACTGGGCAAATCGATTATGTCCTGAAATTAAAGCTACCGATAAAGGACAAAGTTTTATCTGTGCCCCAGCACATATGAACATCGCCACTTTAGCCATGCGGTCCCGGCAAGCTGTTGTGGAAGAATGTGATGCCGGAATGCTCAAGCTCGTTGTTCCCATTTTTGCAAACGACGAATATATCGGCGCTATCGGCGCCTGCGGCTTTCTTCTCGATGATGGCGAGGTGGATACTTTTTTAGTCCACAAAATGACAGATATAAACGCGGATAAGGTTGAAAGATTGTCCGAAGGCATACCGGTCATAACCACTGAAAAGGCGGAGATTCTGAGTCAATACATTACGAATCAAATTTCAAGGATCTTCGCGGATTACATGAACCCATCTCAAAAATAGGATTTTGGTTCAAGATCGCGGCGGGGCCTAGTTTCAAACCGGAGGCATACTGTTGTATGTTGAGGATTTGAAACGAGGCACCAACAAAGAGGTTGGGCCAAAAGACATTTTTGAGATGGGTTCATGTTGCATCCATGATGATCAATCCCCATCTTGGTTAACGAATGGATCAATCCCAAAACAGCCATGCGTCATTTACCCCATCGGAGCCGATTACATGAACAAGGTTATCCTTTCAATTTTAGGTCATGACAGACCCGGTATCGTTGCCGCCGTGTCCAAAATACTTTTCGAACAAAATTGCAATATCGAAAACGTGAGTCAGACAACACTTCAATTAGAATTTGCCGGTATTTTCATTGTATCTATGCCCGGGGATCTCTCCCCGCAATCTTTACACCAAATTTTAAATGCACAGATGGCACCCCTGGGTCTTGAGGTGCATGTCACATTGCTTAAACCGTCACCGGCCCCTGTTTCTCTCCCGGAATGCGAGTCCTACATCATTACCACGAAGGGACCGGACCGCAAGGGCCTGGTGGCCGGCATCAGCGAAGTTATTGCTAAGTTTGGAGGCAATATCACCAACCTGCAGGCTGTTTTTAAAGGCGGCGATGATCCGGGTGATAATATTATGATTTACAAAGTTGACGTTCCTACCCAAACCGATCAGCAAGCTCTGTATCGGGAACTAAGGAGCCGTGCTAAACAGTTGAAGCTGGAGATTGACATCCAGCATCGCAATATTTTCGAGGCCATACACCGGATTTAACAGACAACAGAGGTCAGTCTAAAGAGACAGATGTCAGATGACAGGTATCAGAAAACAGAAAAAAAGATATCCAGACCATGTATAAAACCAAAACTATCTCAAATTTGAATTCTGTTTTCTGTCCTCTGTCTTCTGTTGACTGACCTCTGATTTCTGTAGAATGATATATGAATAGAGGGGAAAAAATGCTGACCCAAAGAGAAATCCTATCAACTCTTGAAATGCTCAAAAATGAAAACCTGGATGTGCGCACCGTCACGCTAGGCGTAAATTTACTGGATTGTGCCAGCCAAGATCTTGAAGAACTTAAAGACAAGATCCATACCCGGATCTCCCATCTCGCTCGCAATCTGGTAAGCGCCTGTGATCAAATCGGCCAAAAATACGGTATTCCTGTGGTTAACAAAAGAATCGCCGTCAGCCCCATAGCCGTTGTCGGTGCTTCTATGTCATCTTCTCAATTGGTCGATGTTGCGCGCGTATTGGATGCGGTCGCCGCAGAGGTGGACGTGGATTTTATCGGCGGGTTTACTGCGCTGGTTGAAAAGGGAATCGCCCGGGGAGATCGCGCCTTGATTGAGGCACTTCCGCATGCTCTGGCTAACACCGAACGGGTTTGCGCATCGGTTAATGTCGCATCGACAAAGGCCGGCATCAATATGGATGCTATTTTGCTGATGGGCAAGGCCATTAAAGAAGCCGCTCATCTGACCGCCAAAGCAGATGGAATTGCCTGTGCAAAGCTTTGCGTGTTTGCCAATATCCCGCAGGATATCCCTTTTATGGCCGGTGCCTATCTGGGTATCGGTGAGGCTGATGCCGTGATCAATGTGGGGGTCAGCGGGCCGGGAGTTGTAAAAAATGCTATTGATCGCGCCTTTGAATCTGATAGCGAATTGGATTTAGGACAAATTTCAGACTTAATAAAAAAAACCGCCTATAAAGTCACCCGGGTTGGGGAATTAATCGGCCAGGAAGTTGCCAATCATTTAAATATTCAATTTGGCGTGGTTGACTTGTCGCTGGCCCCGACACCGAGAGTTGGCGACAGTGTCGGCGAGATATTTCAGAGCCTGGGGCTTTTGAGCATCGGTGTTCCCGGAACGACGGCCGCCCTGGCCCTTATTAATGACGCCGTCAAAAAAGGCGGCGCATTTGCCAGTTCCAGGGTAGGCGGTTTAAGTGGCGCTTTTATCCCCGTAAGCGAAGATCTGAATATATCTGAAGCTGCCCGTAAGGGTTACATCGGGCTTGAAAAATTGGAAGCCATTACGGCGGTATGCTCGGTGGGATTGGATATGATTGCCCTGCCCGGCGATACGACGGAAGACTCGATTGCCGCAATTATAGCCGATGAAATGGCCATCGGCGTTATCAACAATAAAACAACCGCCACGCGGCTGATACCCGTACCCGGAAAAAAGGCTGGCGATAATGCCTATTTCGGGGGACTGCTGGGCCAATCCACGATCATTCCGGTTAACAATGGCCCAAATAAGAATCCCTTTGTACGGCACGGTGGTCTCATACCCGCTCCCATACAAAGCCTGACAAACTGAATAAAAGTGAGCTAAAATTAAAAATGATCTAAAATGCCTAAAATTGAGGAACTCAACCCGTCGAAAGCCTCCCTTCGAGAGCCTCCCTTCGAGAGCCTCAGGGTCTAAAGACTGGGTCGATCGATCATATTTATAATAAAAGATGGAGCGCAGCGAAACCATAACTTTAGACATTTTAGCTCATTTTAGGCATTTTAGGCACTTCTAACTTTAGCGCACCGTTAGAACTTTTTTCCCCTGTCTTCGAAGATAAACCGCTATTTTTACTTAACGCTGACAACCGGGCACTGCGCCTGCAAGATCACGTATTGAGCGGTAGAGCCCATCAGCAATTTTCCGACTTTTGATCGGCGTTTGACACCGACAATAATTTCGTCGACCTCGTTTTCATCGGCAAACTCAACCAGGTCTTCACCCGCCGATAAGCCGCGGATTAATAAGTGCGTGTTGCAGGCAATGTTATCTTCTTCAAATAATGTTTTTGCATACGCCAATCCCCGTTCCGCCTGCTCAATCTCTTTTCTTTGGGAGTCTGTTCCTTTCTGCATTGAGGTAACCACCGCAACCGAGGCGCCCAGTGCTTTTGCATGAAATTTTGCAAGATTTAATGCATCTTTCGCCGAATTCGTTCCGTCATACCCTACCAAGATCTTCATGGTGACCTCCTCGATCTTAAAATTAAATTGAAACTTAATACCGGAAGTACAAATAAGGATGCAAGCGCTGAATTGCTATTTCAAAGCAGCAATCACGCTGCGCATAAATGCAGGCAGATCATCCGGCGTACGGCTGGTAATTAAGTTCCCATCAACAACGACTTCCTGATCAACCCATTCCGCACCGGCATGGACCAGATCATCCTTAATGGCAAAAAATGAAGTTACCGTTTTGCCTTTCAAAATTTCCGCAGAAGCCAGCATCCAACCTGCATGACAGATGGCGGCAACCACCCTGCCCTCCTCAAATAGATCTTTTACCAGCTGAACCATTTTCGGGTATCTCCGCATGATGTCCGGGGCGTATCCGCCGGGGATCACAATCCCGTCAAAATCAGCGGCTGAGACCTGGTCGATGCTTGCATCTACCTTGACTTCGGTACCGGGTTTGCCGGTATAGGTATCAGAGCTGCCCGACCCCACAACGACCACATTGGCACCCGCTTCTTTCAAGCGGTAATAAGGGTACCAAAATTCAAACGTATTAAACAAAGATTCTACCGGAATGGCCACTTTTTTGTCTTTAAGTTCCATGTCTATCTCCTAGTTTGTCTTTTTAAATGGCGGGAAACGAACCCAATATATGCATCTTTCCAGAAATGTCCATTGCTAAAAATATCCCAACCGAAACCAAAATGAACCTTAAAAATTTAGGTGAAAAAATCAAGTTATTGTGCTGATATTGCATATGAAACACTATAAAATGTGTTTTCACGTGAAACTAGAAAACGCGAACCATTGTTTTATGACGCTAGTTACGATAATATACGTAAAATCCATGTCAGCATAATTGGCCTCGGAATCTTTATAACATACACAAGCATTTAGATTTTAAAAACGATGGCTTTATGCCGCTCGCTTGGAATAATGGAATGCAGGAATCATGATTTTTTCAATGTGGTGCTGTATAGATCCAATGTTCCAACATTCCAACTTTCCATCATTCCAGTTTAATAAGGTTTTAAATCATTGAAGATCCAAATCACAGAGACCTTATTCATCAACGAAGACGACATCCAATTGGACTTTATGCGTTCATCCGGACCGGGTGGCCAAAACGTCAATAAAGTGTCTACTGCGGTTCAACTTCGATTTAATGCGGCCCGATCGGACACACTGCCGGAAGAAATCCGCCAGCGTCTGATACAGATTGCGGGCAAAAGAATGACCGAAGATGGCGTTCTGGTTATTAAGGCCCGCCAATTTAGAAGTCAGGACAAAAACCGCAAAGATGCCATCCAACGCCTCATTGCGCTTATCCGCAAGGCAGCGGTCAGACCAAAACCCCGGCGAAAAACCAAACCATCCCCGGCTGCCAAAGAAAAGCGATTATTAATTAAAAAAAAACGCGCTGAAATTAAACACCGGCGCCGCACGGTTAAGCTCCCGGAAGATTGAGTTTTGAGCACCACCCACCGCCTTCGAAAATCTGCCGTAATGAGAAATCACCTTGACATCCAACTTAATGATCCCGTAAGTAAGTTGTTCTTTCTGCAAAGGTTGGACAACGCTCATCTTTTGTCGAGAAACCGTGCGCTCATCGTCCAAAGAGCCCGGGCACGGTTTAGGGTTGACCCGGCTTTGGTGGATCGATCCGGTTTCCCGATTAATGTAAGGTCGAAAGCTTTACTTCAAATGACGAAAAAATTTGAACTCAAAGATAATTATCTGATCGGGGTGATATCCGATACGCACGGGCGTCTACCTGCCGGGGTGCAAAAGGCTTTTGAAAAGGTTGATCTGATCATTCACGCCGGCGATATCGGTGATGAAAAGGTCCTTAAAGCGCTGTCCCAAATTTCCCCGATCGTTGCTGTAAGAGGAAATATGGATTTTGGAAAATGGGCCAACAATCTGCCGAAATCGGAATTCATTGAAATTGGCCCAATTGTCGTGTATGTGCTTCATATTGCAAACAGGTTCGAGGTCGCCCCCGGCAACTCCGATTTCAAGGCAATTATCAGCGGTCATACCCACCGTCCGGATATATATGAAAAAAATGGGATTACCTTCCTAAATCCCGGAAGTGCATCTTATCCAAAATTCGGCCATCCGGCCTCTGTAGCCCTGCTCAGTCTACAGAGGAATGGTTTGAGTGTCCGATTAATTGAATTCACAGACTGAGAAAGCGAAAAGGAGGAATTCTGATGGGAGGACTGTTTGGCTGTGCAGCGAAAGAAGATTGCTTGAATGACTTATTTTATGGAACCGATTACCATTCCCATCTCGGGACCAAACGGGGAGGTCTTGCGGTACAAAACACAAAGGATTTCTCACGGGCGATCCATAACATTGAGAATGATTATTTCCGATCCAAATTTGAACCTGATCTTCCAAAATTACACGGCCACAAAGGAATTGGCATCATCAGCGATCATGATCCCCAGCCACTGATCATCGGTTCGCATCTGGGCACCTTTGCAATCGTTACTGTGAGTAAAATCAATAACATCGACGAACTTACGACAAACGCACTTAACAGTAAAATGCACTTTTCGGAGATGAGCAAAGGCGAAACCAGCCCGACCGAGTTGGTGGCGATGTTAATCTGTGAAAAAGGATCTTTTGAAGAGGGTATCCAGCACGCCCAGGAAGCCATCAAAGGCTCCTGCTCGATGCTTTTGCTCACGGAAAAGGGCATTTATGCGGCGCGGGATAAATTGGGCCGCACACCGATCGTTATCGGTAAAAAAGAAGGCGCATATGCAGCGGCGTCGGAATCCTGCGCCTTTCCCAACCTTCGCTATGAGATTGAAAAACACCTGGGCCCCGGTGAAATTGTTATCATAACAGCAGACGGATTTGAACAAAGAAAAGCGCCTCAAGATCCGATGCAGATATGTGCATTTCTGTGGGTATATTACGGCTACCCGGCGACAAGCTACGAAGGGATCAATGTGGAAACCACCCGAAACCGATGCG
Source organism: Desulfobacterales bacterium (assembly GCA_030145015.1). The sequence goes on along the minus strand of JAQYWI010000045.1, from coordinate 20,263 downwards.
GAAAGGCGCTGGCAAAAAATGACCGTGTTGATATCGATTTTGTCGCCGGTATTCCGGATTCCGGCATCGGGCATGCCGTCGGATATGCGAATGAAAAGAATATCCCCTATGTCCGACCTTTTGTTAAATATACACCGACCTGGCCCAGAAGCTTTATGCCCCAGAATCAAAGCACGAGGGACCTGGTGGCAAAAATGAAACTCATCCCGGTGAGGGAACTGATCGAAGATAAAAAAATTCTTTTTTGCGAGGACTCAATCGTACGCGGCACTCAGTTGCAGGATACCATTCAAGTTTTATATGAATACGGGGCCAAAGAGGTCCACATGCGGCCGGCCTGCCCGACCCTCATTTATCCCTGTGATTTCTTAAATTTTTCCACTTCACGATCAACACTTGATCTTGCCGGCCGTAAAGCCATAGCGGAACTTGAAGGCACAGACGATAAACTTTTATCCGAATATGCCGAAGACGGTTCGGAAAGAAATCAGGCGATGGTTGATAAGATTAGGCAACGGTTAAAACTGACCTCCTTACAATACCAGAAATTGGAAGATCTGGTTGAAGCAATCGGTTTGCCAAAAGAGAAGCTATGTACGCATTGCTGGGACGGGAGTAGTTATTTCTAGGCCTTATCTCAAAATTAGCAGTTCATCTTGGAAGACAGAGAAAAAAGTTCCAAAGGTGCTCTAAAGTTAGAAGTGCCTAAAGTTATGGCGTCGCTCGCGCTCCATCTTTTAATAAAAATGGAAGAATTCCTTAACTTTAGTCACTTTAGTTCACTCGTCACTTTAGCGCACTTGCGGTTATAAGCACTTCTTATGGGTTTAAAACTTTACCATAGGATGTTAAATATATTTTCCCGATAGACTCTACTACCTAAGGATTGTCTAATATCGGAAAAAGAGGATCTATGTGACCGTATTTTTGATTGATATCATCTAAAACCGCTTTGATATCGCCTATCTTCCATTCATTATCTCCGGATAAAGTCTTATATTTGCGTTTATGGAGGGTAACGGCAATTTCATCATGACTGACTTCCATGTTATGCAGCAGTCTAACCAAACGGTAAATTTCTTTCGGATAGCCATTTTGCGGTTCAGGTTTCTCTGAACCGTCATTTGTAACGGTTATTTTGTTACTTGCAACTGGAGTTTTCATGCCGGCCAGCTTTTCAAACCGATGAAAAATGCATTTGAGATCAGCGGCTATCTGCTGCATATCCTCAGTCGGCAAATCCCTTAATACATCGTTTGATGCAGTTACGATGGATCGATTTGAAGCAGTCGCCGCAGAACCCAGCAGGTTGATGACAGCTCTTTCGATAACTTTGGCAATCGTATCCCCTGTTTCTTTGCATTCCATGTCTATCAGATCCTTGATGAGGGTTGGCAACATAACCGTGACAGCCCTCAATCCGTTTGACACCTGCTTTTTTTTCCATTTTCTTTGTCGTTCGCTATTTGGTGTTTTCATATGGCCACCCCATTGTGTGTTACTTGCAACTTGATTGTTGTTACTTGTATCGGCCCTAAGTGAAATACCTTTAAGGAATTATTCTTTTGAATGAAGGTGCCTGATGATAACAATGGATCTAGCAGCTTCAATTGAAGGGAGTTTGTAATTTTTGACTTCAAAATGATAGCGATCCTCCAGGCCATCTAAGTCGACCGCATCCAATTCTTCCTGATTCACCTCCCCTTTCATTGCCATAATGATTCCTTGCTGCGCCAGTAACGGTAAAGCCATTTTAACAAATAATTTCAATGAAGACAGCGCCCGGCTGATAATGACATCGAATAAATTTACACAGGTGGGATCCTCATGCAGGTTTTCAGCACGAATTTGGTGAGCCTCGATGCTTTCAAGCTTAAGGGTTCGCAGCGCATGTTTTAAAAAATTGACTTTCTTGCGAGTCCCATCAATCAACATCACTTTTAAGGAAGGGTTCAAAACCTTTAGGGGAATTCCCGGAAAACCGCCTCCGGAACCGATATCGAGCATCCGGATATTGTCGGGAATGAAATGAGCGGGGGCCAAAGAATCTAAAAAATGCTTGACCGCAAGCTCTTGGGGATGGGTAATGGAGGTGAGGTTAAGTTTGCGGTTCCATTTGATCAGTTCAGAAGCGTGGATGGAAAATTGAGCGGTTATGCCCGCATCGATTTCAACACCAAGCTTGCGAGCACCGTCTATAATGAAGTTTTGCCATTCCTGGGAACCGATTTCCATTAAAAATAGAAGGGGTAATTTGATAATTTAGGATTATCGATGGTTGGCCCTTAATTCTGCAATTCCGAATTCACTACCCCTTGAACCCTGAACCCTGAACCTTGAACCGTTCCTTAATTAATACATACCCGCCGCACTTCGGACATATCGGTAAGCCCCTTAAATACCTTCATGATCCCATCCTGCCTCAAGGTGGACATGCCTTCTTTCATGGCCTGGGCAAAAAGCATTTCCGTATTGGCCTGCTTTTTAATCATCAATTTTATCTTGGGTGTACCTTCCATGAGTTCATGGATGCCCATGCGGCCGCGGTACCCGGTATTGGAACAGGAATCGCATCCGGCAGGCCGATAAAGGGTCATATCCGGGTCATATTCAATACCGGTCTGCCCCCAAAATTTTTCGCCGTAATCTACATAAATCATTTCATAATCATCTTTTGTCAGAGGATATTCTTCCATACAGTCTTTACAAACACGCCGCGTTAGCCGCTGGGCCAACACGCCCAGAAAAGCATCGGAAAAATTAAGCGGATTGAGACCCATATCCAGCAGCCGCGTAATGGTTTCCGGCGCGCTATTGGTGTGCAGGGTAGAAAAGACCAGATGCCCCGTCAAAGAGGCCTCAATGCCGATGGAAGCGGTCTCCTCATCCCGCATTTCACCGATCATGATGACATCCGGGTCGGCCCTCAGAAACGCGCGCATGACACGCGCAAAATCCAGGCCGATTTTCGGCTTCACTTCCACCTGCCGCAAACCTGATTGAGTGATTTCGATCGGATCTTCGGCGGTCCATATCTTTATGCCCGGCTTGTTGATATAGCTGAGGATGGCATGCAGGGATGTGGTCTTACCGGAACCGGTGGGACCCACTGCCAGAATCAGACCGTAGGGTTTTGCGATGATACGCTTCATCACCTCAGCGTTCCGATTGGTGAGTCCCATTTCATTGATTTGCATGGCGCCGGCAGAGGCTAGGATCCGCATGACAACATCTTCATAACCGCCCTGAGTTGGCAGGGTGGCCACCCGGAGTTCAAATGTCGGGACACCTTTGCGTCTGAATTTAATCTTTCCGTCCTGGGGCAAACGCCGTTCGGCAATATCCAGGTTAGACATAATCTTGATTCTGGAGATAATGCCGCGCACCATGGAATTTGGGACTCTCATATATTCCTGGCAGACACCGTCCAAGCGGAAGCGAATCGTAGTGGATTTCGTAATCGAGGAGGGTTCAATATGTATATCCGATGAATTTTTGCGGTAGGCCGCAATAACGACCTGGTCCACAAGCTTAACGATCCGACCGGACGCCTCATCGAAACCCTCGTCTTCCGGACCCTCATCCTCCTCCTCTTCTTCAAAAGAGACATCCGGAATTAAATCAAAATCATCAAGAGCATGATCAATCCTTTGCGTATCTTGTGTCCCCTGCCCGCCATCAAAAAATTTTCTAATATATTGCTCGATATCTTCACGGATCGCCACCGTAAAATTGATCCGACTGGTTTTCATCAAGGTTTTGATATTATCGGTCTTATTCAGATCCCGGGGGTCGTCAACCAGGATCTCGACACCCTCTTTATCCCAGCTCATCGGAACCCAGTATTCGTTCAGCAAAAATGCTTTTTTCAGATTGGACAGCAACTCGACCGGAGTCGTAAAGGACGGATCAAATTCACGAAACGTCGTATCATAAAAAAGGGAAAAGGATTTAGCGATGGCTTTTTTGCTGATTTTGTTATGTTCAATCAGAACAAATTCGACACTTTTGTTCATCTTTTTAGACAGGGCAAAGGCCTGCTGCAATTGGTCCGTAGTGACCATCTTCTCACGCAGCAGATAATCGTATTTGGAGCCGGTGGTAAATGTGGCCGCAATCGAATCCATTCGTTTTTTGATCTCCGCATCACCCGGATTCAATTTGTGGGCTGCCTTGTAATTATCAAGGGCGACTTCGCGATGGTCGCGTTTCTCCATTTCCTGACCAAAAAGAAATCTAATGTGGGCGACATCTTTTTTTTCGAGTTTTTGACTGTTTAGCAGGTCGTTCAATTCTTCGGTTGCTTTGGACGGGGAATGCAATTTTAGCAGGCATTCGGAGAGCTCTGGAATGACTTTGCCAACGGGATAATCCTCTTTAAGCAGTTTGACAAATTCGGGTATGGCCTCTCCGTGCAGGCCCATCTCTTTAAAAGCCGAGGCACTATCAAGAATCGCGGGAACATCTCCCTGGTCTGATAAGCGCTTGCGGAGCATGGTAATTTCTTTTGCCGAAACACCTTTTGGCGCGGTTTCTTCATGACTGTCAATTTCTTGTTTCAGCAACCGGATCCGCTTCTCAATTTTATCGTGGGTTTGAGTATCCTGGGGTGACACACTCCCGAGTATTTTTTCGTAAATGCTGAGCGAATCTGAAAATAATCCCATGGAGCGGCAAACTTCGGCTTCATTGATACTGGATTCGATATCTGTCTTCATTGCTTTTGTTTACCCTTTCATTTAAAATACCGTGATTGGAGGATCAGTATAAAATCACCACTACGCTTATCACGTTTATATTTTATTTATTTTTTTTAAAAAACCGCCCAAACTTTCCGCCGGGTTTTGGTTGTCTTAACAACGGCAGAAGAATATCGCAGTTTAATCGGATCATCGCAATCGGCACAAAAAGAGCCATTAATATGACCAAATACCCCATCTCCGTTCTGCGGATGTAGATTCTGCCCTTTTCAAAGACCAAATCGGTTTCCCGCATACCTTCCAGAGATTCAATAAAAAAGCGCCAATCTCGGTGTTCAGGTTTTTCATCAATGGGGGAGATATATTCTTTAAAAATAAGATCCCCTGAAAAAGAGAATAACAAAATGCCCTTTACACCTTCGGTACTCAATATATCATTGAACAACTTGCGCATATTCGTCATTAAAATCGATGTTTTATTCGAGTCGCAGATATTTCATTCGCTGATCACACGCAGGATTTTGTCCCTCGGGCACTTTGGATCAACGGTAATTACAGTGGTCTTTTGGCCCGGAATTAGGATGTAATCGTTTGTATCACCCCTGTCGATGTATCCGAGCATGAATCTGCCAAAATGAAAAAATTCGCCGGTCTTTGATAGCTGAGCCACCCGACTGTCCCAAAATTCATCCTGATATAAATCTTCAAGACCACATTGTTGACCGATTTGGGTTTCAATTCTGGCCTTAAGTTTTTTTAGTAGATCGGCAGGCTCCTCTTCTCCATGCTCCATCTGTTCCATAACACTTTCGGGCACATTCTCCGCCTCATCCTCGTCTTTTCGCCGCATGGCCTCAAGAATGAGAGGTTGTAAATCACTCTGAATTTTATTGTCCTTTAAAGCACAACCATTTTGAATGGAAAGATTCACTGCATCCCACGAAAAAATTTCTTGGGCCGCCGCTTGGCCTTGGATATTGTTTACCCGCGCATCAAACAATTCGCCTTCATTAAAAAACAGGATGCCTTTTTTATGGCTCGATTTGTCCTCCAATCGAATGGTGCAAGTTTTCTGCTCCATCTCGATTAACTGCAGGAACATACCGGAAGAGACATTATGGAGCGTACCGCCTTCTGATTCCCTTCTCAGGGTGGTCAGGATTTGACGCGCAAGATTCTCAATCAGAAATGGTTTGGCAATATAACCGACCGCACCGCCCTCACGCGCCAGCTGCTCCATTTCAGGTGTACTATAGCCGGTGATGATGATCACGGGAATGTCCGGGTAATGTTCCATGATATGAGCCAGCAGCTCAAATCCGTCCATATTGGGCATTTTCAAGTCAGTCACAACCAGAGAAATGAGATTTCGCTTAAGGCTCTCCAAGGCCCGCAGACCGTCTTCGGCTAAGACAACTGCAAAAGACTCCTGATACTTCTTGAACCCTTCCTTGAGGGCATGAAGCATTTCGGTATCATCATCTACCAGCAAAACATTTTTTATCATCGGTCTTCCTCTTTATCATGGGACCAGGAGGCTTTCTCGATGTCAACGATTTTAATGCCGGCCACATAATCCATAGCTTCATACTTTTTTATCCTACCTAATTTATCGGTAATATCGTTCATTTTCTTGATCTGATTATGAACTTTGACGATCTTTAGATAAGTTTCGTTTTTTTGCTGTAATTCCGACAAAACTTCATTGATCAAATTATTAATAATCGTCAACGGTTGATTGAGACGGTGAGCTACCCCTCCGGCCATTTCCAGGACGCCCTGAAACTTTTCGTTGCCTGCTTGTTCCTTTTGCTTGCTAATAATACGGGTCACATCTCTTGCGATACACTTAATATGCTGAACCCGACCGTTGTTTTTTACAAGAAATGCCTGGCATTTAAGATAGTGTATATTTGAGTTGCCATCCAGAACGGACAAAATGGCATCACTGCGACCAATTTTATAAATATCGGCCAGGAAAATCAGAAACAGATCACGGTCACCGGGAGCTAAAAATTCAGATAGTGATTTGCCCATTAACTGCTCTTTGGGGGCACCCAGCAGATTTTCTCCAGCCGGATTAACGTTGATCATTTCGCCGCGAAGGTCGAAAATAATGATGCCATCGTTTAAACTTTCAGCCGGTTTTCCTATTTTCGGAAATTCGTTGATTGTATCGATTTCTCCCGTTATTTCTTTTAAAATCCCATCCATATTAACGACAATACCGTCATCATCCAAAACCGCTTTCGCAGTTAACGCGCACCAGATTGGAGTTCCATTTTTCTGCCTAAAGGCCACAGGAAGATCTATGATACGCCCGGTTTGCATAACCGTTTGGATAATTCCGCCTCGATCTTTTTTATTTTGGTAAAGCTCAATGACAGGATAGTCGATTAGATCCAGGGCTGAGTCAAAACCAAATAAATCTGCAAAGGCGTGGTTGCAATATATGATTTGGCCTTCAATGGTGGTACGAAAGAGGGCGGCAGGAAGGCTGTCAATAAATTCCGCATACCTTCTAGCTGAATAATCACCTGTAATTATTAAATTTGCACCAGCCATGAACCCTAACCACGATTTTGGGTTTTAGAATTTGGATTGCGGATTGAAATGTTATGCGTTCCGCGCATCCAAAATCCGCATTCCGCATTCCGCATTCCGAATTCCGAATTTTTTTTACTCCAATATTATCAAAAGCTTATATCGTAAATTGCCAATTCTTCAGAATATTTACCCGACCAGGAATCCAAATTTTCAATCAGGGCCGGTAGCAGACCCAATTCCCGGGCCATTTCCTTTACGACCGCAAAAACGCCTTCAACCAAATTTTGATCACTGGTTTGCCCCGAAAACGTGATTTTATGCTCGACGTATTCAAATTCACCGGCAAACGGATCTAAAAAGGCGAACTGTTCTGCATGTTCGACTAATTTTTGTTTCAACAATTTTTGAAAATCGATTCGCTTTTTTCTTTTTAAACGGACCACTTTTTCAAATATCCGCAGCAATTCTTCAAGAAACTCAATCGCATTTGCCAAATGCTTAGATTTTGCTAAATCGGGCTCACTATCCGTTTCCGAGTTTGTCAAAGGAATCCGACAAACATTAAAGGAGCCTCCGAATTCCTTGCTTTTTTGAATAAGTAAATCCTGATTTTCTTTGGATGGACTCGGCGAGCCGTTACCCCAGGAATAGGAACCACCCCTAATTTTGCCGTTTATAAGAAAAATAAGGCCCATTTCCTTGCCATCACCGATAGAGACATCAATAAAGCCGGTCAATTTTTCAGAACCCATCTTCTTGACAAGACCCTCAAGGTCCGTAAATTCAGTGCTGAGATCTTTGTAAATTTGCTCCGCCGTTGGAATACTGGCCCAGTAATAAACTTCCTCCGGACCGATTTCATAAATATTAACGCTGAAATTATAATCATCCCCAGCTTCCAAGAGACGCTCAATTGCTTCATTACCTGAAATTTCAATGTCTCTATCCTTAAAAAAGCCGCTTAAAAGTTCGTTTTGATCGAAAAATATGACACCCTCGGCTGCATGAGATTTAAAATAGACGCCTCCGGCCCCGATTTCGCCCTGGAAATGTTCAAGTAACTTTCTCACGTTTAAATAGTAAATATTTAAGTTTTCAAGCACAGGCTGCTGTCTCGGGATAACAACCATTTTTAATCCTTATCGATACAATTTTTCGGATTACCTGCGTCGACGCAATCGTTCTATCGACAGGCGAATACTCTCTTGCATCCGCGAGATCGCTTCTGCCAATTCTCCGATTTCGTCCCTGGATTGGGCTTCGACTTCGATTTCAAGATCTCCAATGCTGATTCGTTCGGCGACATCTGTTAAGGATTTAATCTTGCTGGTGAGTCGATGGCCGTAAATGGAAACAATGATACCGATTAACAAAAGAGTCCCACCAAGAATGGCGTATGTCATCAGCCGTGTTTTTTGGGTCAAAATTTCAGCCCGGCTTTCCATCAGTTTAATCGGCCCGGTGAATTCATCCAAATAGGTTGTAGCCGCAACCACAAATGGGGTTCCGGCAACGGGTGTACACACCATGAATTTATCGCGAAACTTACCGTCCTTATCCTGCCAGGTATAATAGCCTTGGGATCGTTTGCCCCCCTTTACCCCGGTGTATATCTTCCAAAAACCCGGAAAATTCCGTCCCAGCGGCTTTTTCAGTGTTGACATATCAATACTGATAATTTTGGGGTTCACATGCGCCCAGGTGCGCCAAACATTCTCCGGATCGGGCATTTCATAAAGGGCCGTATACCCGGTTAGCCCGACCTTCTGGATGGCCAGGGTTTTAAAACCCATATCATTCATAAAATCTTCTTTCTTTAGTTCGGGATGAGCCAACAGGTACAGTCTGCTTTGAATGGCAACTGCAGTGGATAGATCTGCAATCTTCTCTTCTGCCATCTGGTTGACGATTTTAGTGCTTTCTTTGGTAAGCAGCGCAGACATTTGCTCGAGCTGCCATAAATATAGCAAGCTTGCACCAATCATGAGGACCAATGGAATAAAAAGAAAAAGTAGAACCATTTTGGTTCGCAAATTGAAAGCGCCCACCTTGCGAACCGGCCGTACCTGACTCCTTTCGGTCGCGGATCGGTCAAAGGTTATGTCCGGCTTTGCCGCCGACGCCTTTTTCCCAGCGGTTTCCGCGGCTGTTTCTTTTGCGGGCAAATCCTCTGCCACTGCCGCAGGTGACGCGGATTGCGGCTTTGAAACCATGATCATATGTGTGCATACGCGGCATTTAAAGCGGGCAGCGCTGCCTTTAATTTTAGAAACATCAAGCCGGTATTTTTTCCCACATTCCTCACAGATGACAATCATAGCTGAACTCCTCTAAAATAATTCTAAATTTAACGACCTGGCTTCACGATGGGAACGATGAATAGATTCAAGATGTTTGAACGCTCCGGCTGCTTAGAAAAAAACAGACATTAACCCTTTAAGTATCGTTTATCCCGGATTTTAGTAGCCATCATTTTGAGGAAAACATCCTTTTTTTCCTTGCGTCGGATCTCGCGGGCTAAATTGCGGACTAAATCAGCCACGCGATGTCCGGGGAACTGAGATATTTCATGGCCCAATTTATAAATTTCATCTTCAATCAGCACTTCGGCAATAGGTCCGATGGCCAGTGATAGCTGGGCAACGAGATAGTCGAAAAAGTCTTTATCCAGCGTGACAGTTTCTTGGCCCACTTTTTCAACCAGCCCATTTTGCATCAGCTTGGCAATGATTTCACGCATCGTGCTCATATTAAGGCCGGCTTTTCGAGCCACAACACCTAAGGGGGCCTTACCGTCTAATTCCATGAAAACTGCAAGCATTTGATGATCCAGGGGGTATTCGCCAATGTCATCACGAACGATACGTTTGAAAACCGTAGAGGAAATTTCGCCCGACGAAAAATCCATAATGCTACCTCAGCGGTACCGTTTGCAGCCTACGTGGCAGATAAAGGGTTGTCTGGGTTTGGTTGAAAATGAATTCCAATCAATCTTTGGTTTCTAAACATCTATGACAAAGGGGTTGAGAGGGAATTGCTACCTTGATTTTTTCAATATTTTTAATTCCTGCCTCAAAGCGCTTAACTCGGTATGGATAAATTGCTTAAGTTCTTCAACCGCTTCAGCCATGGTGTCGTATGATTTAGCTGCGATTGAATCAGAGGACGGCTTTTCTTCTCCAGCTGCCATAGGAGCTTTAGAAGCGTGCATAACGCTCTTCTTCTTCTCAGGCGCTCTGAGATGGAGTTTATCCTTTTGTATCGGTTTGGCTTGCCTCCGACTAACTTCGGTGGCTTTTTTCTGTGCGACCTGTTTTCTGAGTTCTTTATATTTATTCATTTCAGCTCTAAGTAATTTTTTCTTTTCTAACTCCGCCATATCTTCCGTTAGAACCACATCTTCCAGGCGCGCGAAAACCGAGTTCAGTATTTTAAACGTTTTTGGGTGGGCATTCCCACGATTGGTTTTGATATATTCTCCCAAGGAGCCCAAAAGCTGAAGAAACATCAAGATGATCTTTTCATTTTTATAGACATTTTTTAGATTATTTATCTGGGAAAGAAAACCGGATAGGACTTCGTCCGTAATTTCCCAATCGATTGAAAGAACCATGTTCTTCAACTCGGATAGAGGATAGTCAACCGGAGTGCGTACTGCGTCCGTCTCGTTTGCAGCCGTATCCTCTAACTCAACAATTTCATCATTTGCAACTGCCGGGGGTTTATCTGGAGATTTATTTTCATCTACAGTCGGGTCGTCTGCTTTTAAAACCATGTTTTTATCGGAGGAGGCATCACCTTCTCCAAAAAGGTCATCAAGACGTTTTGCGATCTCAAGGTCCAATTTGTCGTCTTTATTCGTATCGACCAATTTATGCCCTCCTATTTTAAATCCCTTTTTATTGACGCTACCGTCATTGATATAATTTTTTTCAAGGTCATCACCACATTGGTGCCGTTCAAGGCGCTGGCTTTGAAAGAAGGCCTTTTTAACTGGTTGTTGAGATCTTGTTCAAGGATCTCAACGGGCAGCAACGGAATCCCCTGTTCCACAAGATCTACTTTGTTATATTGCATCACACATGGAATTTTGAAAATACTCTTTTTATAATTAGCAAGATTTTCCTGCAGATTTTTTAGCGACAAAATATTTTTTTCGCGACGGACAGCCATGGCATCGGCGACAAAAACGATACCATCAACGCCTCTGAGGACCAACCTCCGGGTGGCATTATATTTAACCTGGCCCGGTACGGTGTAAAGCTGAATTTTAACATCATATCCATTGATGACACCAATATCAAAGGGCAAGAAATCAAAGAAAAGCGTCCGATCTCCATGGGTTTTAACGGTGACCATTTCAGTATTGATGCGTTTTCGGAACTTTTTGTATATATATTCCAGGTTCGTCGTCTTACCGCCCCGTCCGGGACCGTAATAGACGATTTTTACCTGAATTTCCTTATTTTTTAGATTTACAAATGCCATATGAAAATATAAGCGAAAAGCAACCAACACGCCTTCAGCTAGAATGCAGATTGACCAATAGGTTTAAAGCGACAGGAGGGGTTCCAAAATGGTTTTTAGCTGCTCAACGGAATCGGAGACCTTCAGTCTTAAAAAGCCCAAAGAAATATCATTGCCGAAGATGGTAATCAGTAAAAATTCTGTCGTAATTTTGTTAAAATGGATATTTTCTTTTTTGCCTTTGTGAAACAGCAATGAAAACTCATTTTCGCCAATGATTTTGGCCATAGCGCTGACGGCGCCGAAATTGCCGGCTGCCAAAGCCGCCAAAGAATAAATATCGTGCTGTTTTTCTCCATTATCCAAATTGGAGATGATATTTCCAGCCATGTCGATTAAAAAAACACAGCGCACCCCATTGTCGATGAGATCTTGATTTAAAATATCCTCTATTCTATCGAGCTGTTTTTGACCAAGCGTGTATGACACTTGCCCCTCCTAAAAAGTTTTATGCCGTTTTATTAGTTAGCTTGTTTATGATTTAATCTAAATTCGGTATTTTTAAAGAAAACTTTAATATTATTAAACAGATATGCCCCGCCATCACCATAAGGGTTTAAAAATTTTTTATACTTACCTTATCTTTCTTAAATTACAAGAAAAACACTATTTTAGCAAGCTAAATCTTTAACTTCTGCTAGTTATGGATCTAATGTTTATTTGCCAATATGACGTTATTTTTCTTTTTTACGTGGAGAAAATCCTATGCTCTGATATCTTTATTTAATCCGCAGGGTTTTTGATTTAACTCCCGCCATCTAAATCCATTTCGATTAAAATCTCGCCGCCGGTTTGAACGGAAAGCTTTGAATTTGGATAGCGCTTTTTAAAAACTTGAATCATCGCCTTGTTCTCGCGTAAAACTGTTGCCGAAAATTGCTTATAATTGTTTTCTATCGCGATTTTTTCAAGGACCCTGAGCAGATATGAGGCAATTCCCATTCCCTGGAATTCTTCACGGACCACGAAGGCAACTTCAGCCTTGTTCTCATTATCAAAGGCATAGGTCCCGATAGCGCTGATCTCTTTATGCCCGCCTTTCTGAACAAGACCGATTATCGACATATTTTTATGGTAATCGACACTGGCCCAGTGTTTTTGAACCACTTCATGAGAAAAGGTCCGCATGCGATAGAAAAAGCGCAAATAGATCGTTTTTTCCTGAAGAGAATAAAAGAAATTCCGATAGGCAAATTCATCGGATGGCAGCAGTGGCCGGAACTCCATTGTTTTGCCGTTTTTCAGTTTTAATGTGCTCTTGTAACTTTCCAGGAAAAGAAGATCTTCGGTGGAAGGCGGCAGTTGGTCGGCAAATATATAGTGGCGTTTTTTCGCCACTCTGATTAACGCTTCGCGGAATTTTGGATGGGTAATTTGGGCCAATTCCATGACCCGCTGAAAAATCCCTTTTCCCTGTAGTTCGGCAATTCCGTATTCAGTAATGACAAAATTCACATCCCCGCGGGTTGTCGCCACGCCTGCGCCCTCGCTTAAATGCGGCACAATCCGTGAGACCGCGCCATTCTGGGCTGTCGAAGGCAACGCCACGATCGAAAATCCGCCCTTGGACATTGAACTTCCCCTTAAAAAATCGACCTGATCCCCGATCCCGCTGTAAAAAAAGTAGCCTACGGAATCCGAACAGATCTGACCGGTCAAATCCACTTCCAGGGCCGAACTGATGGAGACCAGATGATCATTGCGCGCAATCACGGTAGGGTCATTCACGAATTCCGATGAACGGAAATAGAAAGCGGGATTGTTGTCGACATAGGCATAAAGCTTTTCCGAACCCATACACAATGATGCAACTGCTCTGCCCGGCAGTAATGTTTTTTTCTTGTTGGTGATGACATTTTTCTCGAATAAAGGCAACAGACCGTCGGTTATGAGCTGGGTGTGAAGACCTAAATCCTTTTTGTTATCCAAATACGGCAAGATGGCATAAGGCAGATGACCAAAACCGATTTGAAGGGTATCCCCGTCATCGATAAGCTGGGAAACAAAAAGGCCGATCCTGCGCGCAATTTCGTTATCCTTTACCGTTGGCACCTCCTCTACCAGAGGCTCTTCGAAAGGGACCAGCCAGTCGATTTCTTCAAGATGGACGAAACTGTCGCCCCAGGTTCGAGGCATCCGCGGATTCACCTGGGCAATCACCATATGGGCGTTTTCCAATCCCGACCGGGTGATATCCACAGAGACACCTAAACTGCAATAGCCGAATTTATCGGGCGGACTGACCTGGACCAGGGCAACATCAAGCCCGATACGCTGACTGGCAAACAGCCGCGGAATTTGAGACAAATACGCCGGAAGATAATCAATTTTTCCTTCAAATGCGGCTTTGCGCATACTCTGACTGATAAAAAAAAGCTTGAGGGAAAACCGGCGACGAAACGATTCAGCATCAATGAACCGGGAAAGCGTCGACGAAAGCATCTGATAGACCAAAATATCCTGGATATTTGAATCATCTACCATGGCCTTGATCAAATGCTGGGGTTCGCCGCATCCGGTGCCGATGAAAACACGACTGCCATTTTTAATTTTGGATATAGCCTCGGGCGCATTAACGACTTTAGCCTGACCAAAGTGCTTTAAATCCATTCTAACACCCTTATACCCTAATTGAGCAAAAAATGCTCAATTCGGTGTTGCATGCATTTGTTTTAAAATCCACCCATTTATCTGTATACCAATTCGGATCGAAAATGCCAATAACAATGCGAATCTACCATAAATCAACTCAGATAGGACCTATAAACTCGAGACCGGATCAACAATAATTTGTCTTATAGTTGAAAAAGCCATATAGTATGAGACAATCCTGCAATTTCAGAATATATGCACAACAAATGAAATCTTCCGGACATAAAGGCGGGTTCCGTCCATTTGAAGGCCTAAAGGCCCTTTTGGAAAACAAATCTATTGCGCTCAAAGAGGCAGCGGCCGCCTCACCTGCAAAATCGATCCCTGCCAGAACAGATCCCGAAAACGACCAGACGATCTTTGAAGAGGCCATGGCGGATGTCGTAAGATTACCGCGAAACATTTGTGCCGTGCAGCCTACCCGCGCGTCGTCAGCCTCCGTTAGCGCTAATAATACGGAATCTGAAATCTTGCGCCAGTTGGAAGAACTGGTTAGGACCGGCAAAGGGTTTGTCGTTGCGGACACAGCTGAATATATCGAAGGTACCGGGTATCAGGTCAATCGTACAGTCGCTGAAAGGCTTCATCGCGGAGAATTTTCGATCCAGGGGCACATCGATTTGCACGGGCTCAGTGTCGAAAACGCCGGGGAGGTCTTTGAGGACTTTTTTAAAAGAAGTATCGCCGACGGAAAACGTATGGTTTTAGTCATTCACGGCCGCGGCCTTTCGTCACCGGCTGAACCGATCTTAAAGACAAACGTGTTTAAATGGCTTACGACCGGCCGCTGGCGAAAGTGGGTCATGGCATTTGCAAGCGCACGATTATGTGACGGGGGTGCCGGAGCGACCTATGTGCTCTTGAGAAAACGCCCGGCTACCAAGCGGTTTAAAAAGGGGCGCAAATAAAAAAGGACTTGACAATATTCATATTTGTCATTAGATTTTGCAGTTTCAAATTTATACCGCTTACACCCCCATCGCGCATTCCAGCAGATGGGGGTTTTTAATCAAAGGAACTCAAAATGAAAAAAGATATTCGGAACCTGCGCAACATCGGCATCAGCGCCCATATCGATTCTGGCAAAACAACCCTGACCGAGCGTATTCTATACTACACCGATCGCATCCACACCATGCATGATGTCAAAGGCAAAGATGGCGTCGGCGCCACCATGGATTCCATGGAGCTCGAAAAGGAACGTGGCATCACGATTGCTTCGGCGGCCACCTACTGCGAGTGGCTGGACCACGAAATCAATATCATCGACACCCCGGGCCACGTAGACTTTACGATTGAAGTCGAACGTTCTTTGCGGGTCCTGGATGGAGCCATGCTCGTCCTTTGTGGCGTTGCCGGAGTCCAATCCCAGTCCATAACGGTCGATCAACAAATGAAGCGCTATAAAGTCCCCTGTATTGCGTTTGTCAATAAATGTGATCGCAGCGGCGCCAACCCGGACCGGGTGGTTCGACAGCTTAAAGAAAAACTGGGGCATAATGCCGTCGCAATGCAATTGCCCATTGGACTGGAAGCGGATTTTGAAGGTGTGGTTGATCTCGTCTCCATGAAGGCGATCTACTTTGACGGTGAAAAAGGTGAAAAGATCCGTCTATCGGAAATTCCGCAAGATTTAATGCAAACCGCTCTTGATAACCGCGAAATTCTTATCGATCAGGCTTCCATGTTTTCAGATGAACTGACTGAAGCCATCCTGGAAGAAAAAGACTTCAGTGCTGAAATGATTCTCGATGGTATCCGCCAGGGTGTCATCTCGCGTCAGCTGACACCGGTCTTTTTGGGCTCTGCATATAAAAATAAAGGGATCCAACCCCTTTTGGATGCGGTCACCCGACTTCTGCCCTGCCCGCTCGACGTCGACAATGAGGCCCTGGACATGAATAACGCCGAGCAGCCGGTCGTGCTCTCCAATGAAATCGACAAGCCCCTGGTTGCCCTGGCATTTAAGCTGGAAGACGGGCCCTATGGTCAGTTAACTTACATCCGGGTCTATCAGGGTGCTCTGGCCAAAGGCGATACGATCGTTAATGTGCGTACCGGCAAAAAGGTTAAGGTGGGCCGCCTCATCCGTATGCATGCAGATCAGATGGAAGATATCGACACGATTTCCGCCGGCTACATCGGCGCATTGTTCGGTATTGACTGCGCTTCGGGAGACAGCTTCGTCGCCCCTGGAATCAGTTTAACGATGACGTCCATGTATGTGCCGGAACCGGTGATATCCCTGGCCATTTTCCCCAAGGACAATAAATCCGAGGTCAATGTATCCAAAGCCCTGGGGCGGTTTACCAAGGAAGATCCGACATTTAAAACCTATGTGAACGACGAAACCGGTGACACGATTATTTCGGGGATGGGTGAACTCCATCTGGAAGTCTACATTGAACGCATGCGACGCGAATATCAGGCCGAAGTAGACACCAGCCCGCCCCGCGTCGCCTATCGGGAAACCATCACCCAGAAAGCGGAGTTCGACTACATTCACAAAAAGCAAACCGGCGGTGCCGGTCAATTCGGACGGGTTGCCGGCTATTTGGAGCCGATCCAGGATGAAGATTTTGTTTTCGAAAGTAAAATCACGGGCGGGTCGATTCCGATTCAATTTATTGCCGCCTGTGAAAAGGGCTTTAAAAATTCCATGCAAAAAGGACCCAAAATGGAGCTGCCCGTCACCGGGGTTCGCGTGGTTATCAATGACGGCGCTTCTCACGCCGTAGACTCCTCCGAAATGGCGTTTCAGGCCGCAGCCCGCGGCGCTTTCCGGCAAGGTTACGCCAGAGCCAAGCCGGTTATTCACGAACCGATAATGAAAGTCGTTGTGGAAACACCCACTGAATTTCAGGGAGCGGTCATGGCAACCTTAAATCAGCGCAGGGCATTGATTGTCGGTACCCAGGACGAGGGACCCTTTACGGTCATCGAAGCCCAGGTCCCGCTATCTGAAATGTTTGGTTATTCCACCGATTTAAGATCGGTTACCAAAGGGCAGGCGCAATTTACGATGGAATTTATGACGTATAAACAGGTTCCGCAATCCATCGCGGAGGCGCTACTGAAAAAAGCCGCGGAGGAAAAAAAGAATGTTGCTTAACCCGCAATTCGGTAAAACCAATGCGGAGCTGAGACGTAATAAAATCATTTATATCAAAGAAAGGAATATCAGCATGCTAAAAAATGAGCTCATATTGAAAAATCCGCTGAGACGGATGGGATATGAAAGCGATGATATCCTTAATAAAGGCCAATTCGGGGCGGTGATGGCCAGGGCCGGTGTTGGTAAAACCGCCTTTTTAGTCCAGCTGGCCTTAAACAGCATGCTTCGAGAAAAAAAAGTGCTTCACATCAGCCTTGATGATCCCGTAAAAAAGGTAAGTTTGTGGTATAGAGAAGTCTTTAGCCGCATCGCCACCCAATATGATATCCCTCAAAGTGGCCAGCTGTGGGATTCGGTTCTGCCCCATCGGTTCATTATGACGTTTCGGGTGGAAGGATTCAGCGTACCCAAACTGGAAGAAAGACTTACCGACCTTATCGAACAGGATATTTTTAAGCCGGATATGATGATCGTCGATGGTATCCCCTTTGAGGACTCAGTGAGCCCCGACCTTGCTAAATTGAAAACCCTGGTAAATAAACACCCGATGCTTGTGTGGTTCACCATCCGAACTCACCGCCATGAAGACCCGGACCTCAACGGAACCCCTTTACAATTCATTCCCGTGGCCGAGTTGTTTGAAGTGGCCATCCATCTGGTGCCGGTCGGCAAACAGATTCTGATAAAAGCCCTGAAGGGGGCGGTACCGCGTGCAGATCAACCGGATTTAATGCTGGATCCGGCCACCATGTTGATTAAGGATCAAACTTAAAAAAAGATTTCAATCCTCAGGGTTAAACTAAAATTCGGCTTATCCCTCCGCCTCTTTTTCGAGCTCATCCAGTCTGTCCGGCTCCGAAACCGCAATGTCCACAAGGGCCTTGGGGATGGAGCTCTGCTCGCACATAACTCTGATTTCCTTTTCCTGATCGCTGAATTCCATGATTTCGCGAATGGACTCGATGTGTTCGAGCATCTCATCCGGCGGAATTTCTTCCAGCGCCGGTCCTGCAGCCTCTTCCTTTTTCCGTGCGGCCGCCTCTTCTTCCAGCCTTTGTTTTTCCTTTAGCTCCGCTTCCATTGCCTGTTTGACACTATTGATCGCACCCTGGTCAACTTTCGCCATCTCGATTATCAATTCTTCAGTGACGTTATTCGTAAAAAGGTGCTTCACCTTTTCTTCGTTGGACTTGCCATCTACCGCCTCGAGCAACTTTTCTACTCTGGCCCGCTCTGCGCGTTCATTTTCCATCGCGTCGTTCACCTGTTCCAACTTCTCCCCGGTAATGTCCAACGCATTGGTGATCACTTCGGGAGCCACCTGCTCCTCAATGAGAAATCGGATACCTTCATCGTCGGGCAAACCTTTTGCATTGGAGATGAGCAGATCGAGTTTTGCCTTCTCGACAATTTGTATCACATCCGCTCTGCGCTCTGATCTTTTGAGTTTTGGCCACGTTTTTCCAATGTCGTTGATGAGCTTATTCGCTGCAAAATAAGGGTCCGCCACGTCTTCCAGTGTAAGTGCCGCGATCGCAGTGTTGAAATCCTGCATAAGGGGCCTCCCGACTTTGTGCGTGTCATTCAGCGTCCATCTTAATTGAAGCAAATTGCCCCCATGACGCGAAACATTGTAACCCGCATTGTCAATTTCACCCGCAATCCGTTGAATCGATGCTTCCAGATTTTCCGCTGAGAGGTCCTGCGAATCGAGCCCAAGGATATTCTCCTCGATTAACAACCAGAGAGGTCTTTTTTCCGTTGCGTCGCTTGTCGTCATTTTCAAATCTCCTTTTTAATAATTTTTACCGATAATAGATACACCGACCGAATCCCTCCGAAACAGTGTCTTTGATTCCCTCTGGAATAAAAACAAGTTGACAAGAACTTTCCTTTCCAGGCAAAAACTATAGAGAAGCACCCCATATGAGTCAAGGAAAAAGAAACCACAACATGTGTGGAGCGGACGGCCAGTCGGCACTCATGGCCAAGATACCCATAGTTTTAACGAAGCGGAAGCTTTATCGCGACTTGTCGTTTTCCGGCCTGAATCGTCCTCCTGGAGCCATGAATTGTCGTTTTCCGGCTTAAGCTGGCAAGGAATCTTCCCCCTGACTGGGTCAGGTTGTGAAAAGTGTGGACTTGACGCCGTTTTTCTAACGTCCGCTGCATTTTCATGGTAGAATTGCAAAACGCATAAAATCATAGGCATCCCTATTTTTTTCTGATTTTTCATACTTTCTGTGATGTTTTGTGATGTAAGCTAAAACATGAAAAAAGGGCTTACAAGTTATTGAAATTCTTGCAAACCCTTATCGTTTCTTTGGAGGCGGCAGTCAGAGTCGAACTGACGAATTGCGGTTTTGCAGACCGCTGCCTTACCACTTGGCTATGCCGCCAAAAAAATGGAGCGGGAAACGGGATTTGAACCCGCGACTTCGACCTTGGCAAGGTCGCACTCTACCACTGAGTTATTCCCGCTTATATAAACCTCACCTTTTAGCCAGTTCACAATTTTTTGTCAATAAAAAAGCTCAGTTTTGAAAAAGTGTTCGGGACTTTATGAAATAATCAGCCCCGGACCAGATGGTGAAAACCAGAGCTCCCCACAAAAATAATGCGCCGATGACCTGTACGTTGAGGCCGAAAAATGGATAATGGAACATTAACGGAATAATGGCGGCAATCTGAAAACCCGTTTTGTATTTCCCAAGGTTAGATG
>JAQYWI010000382.1 GCA_030145015.1 Desulfobacterales bacterium | reverse complement strand
TACCGTCATCCACCACCCAGGTAACGTGCATACGGTTTTTGCGGTCAAAGAAGATGCGCGGTCGATAGGGTTGATAGGCCGTGCCTTCGGCTCCGGAATCATTCCAAAAGAAGGTTTTGACGCCATGGGGGTATTGGGTACCGCCCAGCATAATCCAGATTTTAGCGTCCGCATCATATCTGGCAATAGCTGCGGCCATGATTCCAGGAGACCACCCGGTGCCGAATTTAATCCGATGACGAAATGTGATGAAAAGCACTCCGTTTGGATCCCGGGCAAAAGACGGATACGTAATCCAGGTCCCCGGGATCGACCGGGATTCATCATCGCCGATAAACGTAAAGGAAGAGATATCTTCAGGTTTATCGGAGACAACGTATTGCCAGGCGTACTCATAGTAAGGATTGCCGGTTTTGGGATGATTATACGGGGAGTGATGCATGTTGCCGGCCACATGGATATAGCCGTTGCGATCAATCGCCACCGAAGCACCGTTATGCCAGGGGTCGCTGTCGGTTTCTTCAAAGATCACGTTTTTGGATACAGTCCCGTCTGATGATTTCTTGATAATCAGTGTCTTTAATTGCCGGGTGACATATACATAGTAAATTGCATCGTTGTATGTGGCCACCGGCGTTTGCCAGTCGCTGCCGGTTACCTTGGAGGCATCACTGAATTCAAATTCTTTTGTAATGGTGACGGTTTCCGGCGGCGGTTGCCCCCATGCCGTGTTTGCATAAACAATTAAAGCCACCGGAACCGCCACCAAAGCGGAATAGGAAAACTTCATGGGTCATCTCCTTTTGTGAAGCTGTCTTAAAAATAGTAGAACACGTCCAATAGCAAGGCGTGGGCCGACGAAAAAGCGCGGCATACATAAGAGTATGTGAGCATTTTAAGGAGGCTCACAACGAAGCTATTGGGCGTTAGATGCATTTTTAAGATAGCTTCTAATTCCCCGACATTTATTATTTCAGTTTCGTGGATGCAAGGACCGTAAAAAACCCCCCGGTTATTTGCCGGCCCCAATCGTCCAGAAATAAAAGCGTCGCTTTGTCGGCGATAGAATCAAGTGCAAGATGAGTACCAAATGACAAAGCGAATACAATGCATAATCGGTGAGACGCACTGATGAAGACTATGGTTTCCCCCAAACCCCCAAAACTTCCACATAATCAAAACTTTAGGTCCTTCAAATTATCTCGAATACAACCTGATTTCCCATAACTTTATCTACACAACTTTTGCTCAATCAATATCCGGACACGCGTGTGTGCGAAAAATTATACCAGTGCGTATACAGAATCATAACCATTGGAGATTACAATCGGATTCTAATTATTAAATTCATCCTATTATTGATTATACAAAGGCTGCCGTCCAATTGATAAGAACCTATCTCAAATCTTCTATTTTTGAGATAGGTTCTAATAATTCACCTTTATATTGTTGCGAAATACGCTGTTTTCGGATAAACTCCATTATTACGAATAATAATCAATCTTCACATTTTTTACATTTATCCATGATTGTAAAAATAACGGCTTTCACGCACCCGTTCCCAGAGAGTGTGGTGCAAATGGTTTAACAAAACAAAATTAAAGGAGAAAATTAGATGGAAGCTTATTGTGTCAAATGCAAAGCCAAGAGAGAAATGAAAGACCCCAAGGAAATAACCATGAAAAATGGCAGGCCCGCTAATCAAGGTATCTGCCCAACCTGCGGCACCAAGATGTTCAGGATAGGTAAGAGTAAATAGGCCTGCCGATCTCGATTTTTTCACCGTCCGGGGCGGCGCGAATGTTGGAATCGCCTACGCCCAGGTTTGACGTCGTATAATCCTTCGTATCTGACCACGAGTGGTTGAGTTGCGTGCAAACCGGGATCTGATGCAATACGCGCACGGATATGGGTTTTTCTGGTATCCGTGCCGCATCCGGACAAAATTCTAACCATATGATGGTACATATTCGACCGGAGACAAAAGAGGATATCAGAAAAATATGGCGGGTAAACGCTGCCGCTTTTGATACAGAAGCAGAAGCAAACCTTGTCGATAACCTGAGAAAAAGCGGTATACCACTTATATCACTGGTGGCCGAGGCAGACGAAAAGCTCATCGGCCATATCCTGTTTAGTCCCGTCATTCTTTCCGGCAACAAAGCGGATGTTAAAATAGCCGGTCTGGCGCCCATGTCTGTTTTACCTGACCATCAAAAACAGGGGTTTGGCACTGCTTTAATACAGGAGGGTCTGAAACTTTGTACTTCAAATGGGTATAAAGCCGTGGTCGTTTTAGGACATCCGGATTATTATCCGAAATTTGGTTTTGCCCCTTCTTCCGGATTTGGCATTAAAAGCGAATATGATGTGCCGGATGAGGTATTTATGATTAAGGAATTAGAAAACGGCGCTTTGTCTGAATATAAGGGCGTTGTGAAATACCACGCGTTATTTGCTCCATAACAATTACCACCTAAAGGAGTAATTACCGGATGGCTGCATATATAATTGCCAGAATCAATGTGACCGACGGGGACAGATACAACGAATACATTAAAGTCACACCGGGGATCATCGCAAGATATGGGGGCAGATTTATCGTCCGCGGAGGAAAAATGGTCACCCTGGAGGGGCCGGAAGAAAAATGGCGCATCGTTGTTATTGAATTTCCCGATCTTCAAAAAGCCAAAGAATTTTACAACTCAGCCGATTACGCCGATGCCAAAAAAATTCGCGAAGGTGCTGCCCTGGCACAATTTGTCGCCATTGAAGGTGTTGAGTGATCGAACTCAAAACATGTTTGGATCGTTGAAAATAAGAGATGTCCGCATAGATGATTTAAATGACCTGCTTGAGTTAAACCAGTCAAATTTGCCGCACCTAGGCTCTATATCAATATCTGATATGGAGCATCTCCGCCGTCAGGCTGTCTATTTCCGTGTCGCTGAACCCGAGGGTCAAACAGCAGGGTTTTTAATCGGCTTTGATCCGCAGGCCGATTACGACA
>JAQYWI010000181.1 GCA_030145015.1 Desulfobacterales bacterium | reverse complement strand
CATAAGCGGCTTCATTCCGCGATCGGATATTGTCCTCCGAATGAATATGAATTTATGTTGGAATTAACCCCCAACCCCTCTCGGGACACTCTGATCGGACTGCTCTGATTTGTGCAGTTTTAGGGGGGTCATTCCATCTTCAATAAGAACCGCAAGCGTATCAGAAGCGTGAGGGATGGATTTGTTGCAGCATTGAAAAGGGCGGGGATTGTGGATTTTAGGTTTCACGATTTACGGCATACGTTCGCCAGCCATTTTGTTATGCGTGGAGGCGGTCTGAAAGCACTACAGGAAATATTAGGACACGCTAGCATTAAAACCACAATGCGCTATGCGCATCTGAGCCAGGAGCATAAGCGCAAGGCTATCAATTTGCTCAATGGTTTGACGGGTAAAAATTCTATGTCATTTTATGTCACTAATTCGCCCGTTTCGCTGAATGACACAGTATAAGTACCTGAAATTATTATCACCCGCCGATGGCGCGCATCTGACTGCAGATCCGTGTGGGATTTTGAGCAGCCAGATTGTGGTCTGAGGGCTTATGCTGTATGGCCGTAAAAAAAATGTTTGCCAATTCTTGATCGGAACAGCCCTTTCTAAGAGGCCCTTTTAGATCTTCCTGATGATCCGCTAAAAGACAGGGCCTCAAATGGCCGCTTGCAGTCAGTCTGAGCCGATTGCATTTATTGCAGAAATGTTGGCTTAGGGCAGGAATAAATCCGACTTCACCTTTTGCACCTTCGAATTTATAACGCTGGGCAGGTCCGTCATGTTCGATGCCTTGAACCGGTACCAGATTTCCGATGGCACTGATCCGGTCTTTTATTTCAGGGGCCAACAGGAGCGAAGCCGTATTGAAATCGGACTGGCCAATCGGCATGTATTCGATAAAGCGAACATGAAAAGGATATCGAAATGATAAGCGTGCCATCTCAACAAGCTCATCGTCATTGACCCCGCCCAGGGCCACAATATTCAGCTTTATCGGATAAAATCCCATTTCATGGGCTTGCTCGATTCCCTGCCAGACGAGATCGAAATCATCGTAACCTGTTATTTCAAGATATTTTTTGCGGTTTAAGGTGTCCAGGCTGACATTAATTCTGGTAATGCCGGCAGATTGAATTTTAACGAGATTATCCTTTAAAAGGACGCCGTTTGTCGTCAACGACACATCCTTTAGGCCTGCAGTCGTCACCAGCTCCTTAAAGAAATCGTAAACCCCTTTTCGAACCAGAGGTTCGCCGCCGGTTACCCGAACTTTTGATATACCCAGGCGGGTGGCTATGCGGACAACTCGCAAAATTTCTTCATAGGTTAATATCTCACGATGAGAAAGCTTGGGGATCAAATCTTGCGGCACGCAATAGCGGCACTGCAGGTTGCACCGGTCGGTAATGGATATGCGCAGATAATTAAGATGGCGGTTGCATTTGTCGATGAGCTTTGAATTGTTCACAGTTCGAATTTCCATTTCCAGCAGAATTCAGGCAGCGTCGGTTTTAGGCCTCTTGCAGCTTTTGAATATGTTCCTGGTCAATTTTAAATTTTTCACAGTATTCAGGGATCTCGATTATGGGCGGCCGTTCGTGGCCTTCAATTTTATAAATATCCGCTTGATATTTGTTGTTAACGAGATTGTACTGGATCATTTCATCAAAAAGTTCGTCTCTGAGATCGATTAATCCCAGCCGAACTTTGCGATTGATAAATGTCTTTAAGATGCTAAAGGCCATCCGCCCCAGCGCCTTCGTATCCTGGTTCCGGTGGATCCGGCGGTCCAGATCTACCTGGGCGATAACATCCAATCCCCACTTTTCATAGATATCCATATTCATGCTGGTTTCAACGCCGTAGCCGATTGGAAATGGTATGCGTTCAAATACTTCTCTGAAGCCGGCATATTCTCCGGAAAGGGGCTGAAGAAGCTGGGTAAGTTCTGGAAAAAACAGGGAAAATAGCGGTCGGATAACCAGTTCGGTGACCCGGCCGCCGCCGGTGGGTCGCATCTTGTTTTTACCGATCGAAATCGGTCGGTCGTAAAATGCTTTAACGAATTTAATGTGATCGTCCATCAGGAGCGGACCGAGCAAACCGTAGGCGAAGCGGTGATGAATATTTTTGATATCCGCATCCAGATAAATGATGATATCGCCCTGGGTGATATAAAGCGCTTTCCAGAGGTTTTCGCCTTTGCCTTTGAATGGTTCCAGGTGCGGCAAAATTTCGGCAGCATCATATACATCGGCGTCGTATGCGCGCGCAATTTCTGTGGTTTTATCGGTTGAGCCTGAATCCACCACTACGATTTCATCCAACAGCGGATAGCGGGTCATCAGTTCCGACTTCAGAATGATAATTTCTTTGGCAATGGTTTTTTCTTCATTGAGTGTCGGCAGGCACAAAGAGATTTTGAGGTTCTTTTTGGCCTTCTCTTCGACGAGCCGACCCAGATCCTTAAAATCCGAATAATGAAAGGTGTTTTTTTCAAGCCAATTGTTGTTCATCACACACCCCACTGTCGATAGCCTTTATGACACCGACGATCTGGGCGATGCCCTGATACATCGGTTCAATTTCCATGGTGGCCTTTTCCTTATAATGCCCGACACCATGCGTGATTCCTAGCGTGACTGCCGGTATTTTGTTAGACAGGAAAATGGACAGGGCCGATTCCGTCGATTTGCTAAACGGTTTTATGCCTAAGGTTTCCAGAACGGCAGCAGCATTTTTCACCAATGGGTGCGTATAGTTCAAACGTGAAGCTCTCAAGTTACTGATGGTTCTTAGATTAAGATCGACTTCATATTCGTGGTTGAGTCCTTCAATGATGTCTCTGATATCACCGAAAATTTTCTTGACCATTTTATAGGAATCACTGTGTATTTCAAACCCGATGCCGCCCTCATGGGCGATTTTGCCGTGGTTGGCGCCGCCTGATATTTTGCCGATCACGATTCGCGAACGCGGTCTCTGGGGCATGCTCAAACTCATAATTTGATTGATCACCTCGTTTAAAATGATAATGGCATTGGGCTTGTATTCTTCCAACTTACCCCTTTCATCGGAAATGCTGCACCCAATTTCTCCCCGGATCATGCCGTCCGAATAATAATTCAGTCTGCCCAGTTCGATACCTTCGATACAAATACCGCCTCTGATGGGGGTCGGCCAGGTTTTTAAAAGATGCCTGACGCCCCGCAGGTTGCCTTTGCCGATGGATTGAATCGTGCCGGCCAATACGATGTCGGACTCAAATCGGAGGTCCAATTTTTTAAATATGGCCGGCAGTGATGTAAGCACCCCCACGCCGAGGGAATTGTCTAAAATACCGGGCCCGGTGATGGTATTTTTTTTTATGACATAATTTATAGCTTGATCTTTTTCATGGAATGTGTCCAGGTGGGCATGAACAAAAATGGGCGGTTTGCCGGCATCGGTTCCTCGGATGATTCCAATCGGATTGCGATACCCATCGGTGGTGACTTCATCGACCTGGAATTCGGCCAATCGTTCCATGAAAATTTTGCTGCGCCTTTTCTCCCTGAATGTCGGCGCAGGCGTCTGACCGATCAATACGATGTTGGTAATAATTATCTCTTTGAGAGTTTTAATCTCATTGACAAACCCCGGTAATTGTTTGAGAAAATTGTCCATACCGTACCTTGCCCGGTTCTGGTGATGACGGTTTTTCCTGGAATTCTAAATTATTTCTGCAAACAACTTGCTCAGCGGAATTTGGCTTTAAATATCAGGTGAGCCGGCGCAGAGATTCGTTGGGATCAGCAAAATGGATTTTCCTAAAAAACCCCCGAAACACTCTAAGTTACACTAAAATCCATAACAAGGTCAATACCTCAAAGGATTTATTCCGCTGCGCTTATCTGGTGCAGGCGGAAAATGATGGAAATATGGGCACGCAGTGAAGCTTCGGCGCTATATTGGGTCTCGGAGTTGCATCGCATTGAAAAATATAATGATTCATGCGATAAATCCGTTTGAAAGACTTTCTTTTTCACAAAATCCAAAGGAGCAAGAAAATGGCAAATCGTGAATTTTATGATGTCATTATTATCGGTGGGGGGCCGGCCGGGCTGTCGGCCGGAATTTATGCATTAAGAGCTTCGATGCGCACGGTCCTGATTGAAAAGGCTTCGCCGGGCGGGCAGGTGACCCTGTCCGATGAGATCGAAAATTACCCCGGTTTCCAAAACATCAACGGCTTTGATTTGTCGCAAAAATTACTTGATCACGCCCAAGCGTATCATTTGGAGGTTCTTTCACAGGAGGCCACCTCATTGGAACCGGGACTTGAACGGCACACCGTTCAGCTCAATGGTGCCGAGCAGCTAAAAACCCACGCTGTCATACTGGCTTCCGGCGGTCTGCCCCGTAAGCTGGATATACCGGGGGAGGATGAATTCTATGGAAAAGGTGTCTCCTATTGCGCGGTTTGTGACGGATTCTTTTTTAGAAATAAAACCGTGGTGGTGGTTGGCGGCGGGGATACGGCGACTGAGGAGGCCCTGTATCTTTCAAAATTAGCACAAAAAGTATACCTGGTTCATCGCCGGGATGCATTGCGGGCCAGCGGTATTTTGCAACAACGCGTCAAGGCCGACAAAAAAATTGAGATTCTGTGGGACACCGTCCTTACGGCTATCAGGGCGCGTGAAGGCCAGGTCAATGCGGTGGATTTGCAGAACACCCAGACCGAAGAAACGAGGGAGCTGGCCGCTGACGGCGTCTTTATCGGGATTGGTTTTGAGCCGAATAACGGACTGGTTCCCGCCGGTACCAGGGTGAATGCCGACGGATATGTGTGTACGGATGAAAGGTGTGAAACCAATTTACCCGGTATTTTCGCAATCGGAGATCTGCGGGAGAAGTACGGCCGGCAAATCGTGCTGTCAGCCGCCGACGGCTGCACCGCAGCCTTGGCAGCGGCTTATTATGTTGAAGTCAAACGCGCCGCTGAAAACTTATAACTCAAGTTTAATACCCCCAATAATCGAAAAAGAGTTTAGGTACAGTCAAGATGGTAAAAGAAATCAAAACGAACCTAAACCCATCCCTCGAAGATACCCGGATTGTTATCGGCGCTCAAAGCAATGATCATTCAGCGCATCTGGCCGGCGTCTCAACCAAACGATTTTTTACAGACGCACACACTTTCGCACGTGTTCAGCTCCTCGTCACCGAATACTATCGGTTCGATGTTCTTAGTAATTTCTGGGACGTTTATAACATAGAAGCCGAAGCATTGGGGCAAAAGATTGTTTATCACTCCGGCGGGATACCCGATGTCGATCGTACGAGACCATTGATCAGCACACCCTCTGATCTGGATCGGATCTCCCCGCCCGATCCTTATACGTCAGGTCGGATGCCATGGGTTCGGCAGTTCACCAAGATTTTTTTGGAAAGGACGCGCAAACTTGAACGTGTCTATTTTACGACCCCATTTAGTATAGCGGTTAACATCAGGGGGTATGAAAATCTCGTCTTTGATATGTTTGAGCGGCCGCGCTTTGTACATCGTCTTTTTGAGTTTCTTTGCGACGAAGTCATTGCACCTTTTATCGAAGTGATGCGAAGTGAAGTCGGTAATCCTGACCTTATCCTGGATGGACGTGATGCCTGGGCCTCTCCCCCGATGGTCACGCTTGATATAATGGATGAATATGTGGTCGCATATACAGAGCGGCTGCGAGACAAATTAGGGGACAAGCTGATCACACGGGGAAACTGGGGCGATGCCAAAAGTCGTGATGTAGAGCGGTTCTTTTCACAAAAAATGCGATGCAGTCCCGGTTCCTTGAGCGTGTTGGACCCGGATCTGTATGAAGTCGGGCCTGAGCGAGTAAAGTCATATGCAAATAAACACAACGCATTTGTAACCGCAGGCGTCGACGCAACCTTACTTCAGAGGGGACCTGTTGAGGCAATTGTCGAACGGATCAAGCTTTATATCGATAAAATGGCAAGAGATGGACGCTGCATGCTTCATCTCAACCAGATCGCTGCTGAAACCCCGCCCGAACATATTCACGCCGCTGTTGCCGCATGTCATGCCTACGGCACCCACCCCATCCCCGATAATCTGGAGGACGTACATTTCGAAATACCCAAGCGGGAAAGCTTTTCGGAATTTATAAGGGGAAAAGGAGAATCGATCATTTCAATTTAACTTCACGCTACGCAACACTATGGCATCTTCTGGGCAGATCTCATGGCAACAGAAACACCTTATGCACTTTGAGTAAGTTACCTCTGCCATCCGGCCTTGCACCTTGACTGCATCTTTAGGACAAATGCTTTCGCAATCCCCACACGCGGTGCATTTATCCGTGATAACGGGGCTTTTTCTTGGAGGTTTTTTGCCGGTTAATAAATGATCGGCCGTGTTCGGTAGTCTGAATCCTTTAAATGCAACATCCTCGGGTCCCTGGATCGGATAGTCAATCTTCTCAGGCCACAAACCGCGAACTTTAGCCCTTTTAAGTACCGGTATGCCCACAGGCTCGATGCCCAAAATTTTGCATACCGAAATGTCCATAGCCACACAATCTGTTGATGCTAGAACCAAATCCATTTTTACGGGATCTCCGCTCCCAGGTCCCTGGCCTTGCATTCCCATAATACCGTCCATGATATATAGCTGTGGTTTCACGATTGTAAGAATATCCAGCATCATGTCCGCAAAACTGACTCTTCGTGGGAACTGAGCATGGTATTTTGCCTTGATAAGGCCGGGAATGACTCCATACATAATCTTGCAGGCCAGTGTCATATACTGAAAAGAGTGGGTTTTAAGTTTCGGCAGCGCAATGACCTTATCAGCATTTAACACATAGTCACAGATGGGAGACCTTTGCAGTCGTTTGCCTTTGGGGATATCAAGTTTCTTGACGCCTGTATTAAAGTTCAGAGGAATCTCTTCTTCTCCTGCCAAGTTCTCGAGCCCTGAACGCCTATAGGCCTTGTTAAGATTTCTTTTGGAAAAGGGTCCTGCAGGGGAGTCTCCAATATACGGTTCTGCGCCTGCCTCTCTGACAGCCTTAGCCACAGCCCTTACAAATTCAGGGTGCGTGGTCACGGCTTTTTGCGGCTCTTTGGCTGATAAGAGATTAACCTTGAGGAGGATTTTCTCGTTCTTTTTTACGAACTGCTCCATCCCCCCAAAGGGCGCCAGAAGGGTTTCAATCTCAGGATCTGAATATGTTGCCTTAATAATGCTGACCGTTGCCATTTCTTTATCCTTCACCAAACGGATTTTACCTGATTAGGTAATAGCTGGATTGCAGTTTTCAGTTGACTTGGCGGTAAAAATTCCAGATTTACATAAAATTGCTGAGTCAACGACCACCCGCACAGCGGCTGGCTTGGATTTTACCGCCATAGGCGGTAAAAGACAGGGGCACGGAGTGCCCCAGTCGTTGAGAACAACGCGGTGGAACCGTGGATTCTCGTGCGAAGCGCCCGGTTTGAAAAACCCAATCAAAAGCAACTGGTTACTTCAACTGACTATCTTTGCTGCCGCGGCGATTGAAACCAGTGGGAGTTGTCTGCCGTTTTTCGCGCTCTGACTGGCAGTTGACGCAAAAGCGAACTCCTGGGATTGCTTTGTGACGAGCGTCTGGAATTACAGTCTCGCATTCCTCACAATGGATTGAGCCCTCACCATCAGGCAACCGACTCCTGGCCAGCTTTACTGCGTCTTCTACACTGGCGTCTATTTGGTCCTGTACACTCCCGTCACGGGTCCAACCACCAGCCATAATTAGCTCCTACTCTAAAATATTCCGTTTTTTGTTTTTTTAATAGTATTGCAGGATGGCATCTACAAGCCCTGGTATCGTGTAGGATTTGGCGCTGATGTGGACATCAAAATCCAGTTTTTTAGCCGTATCAGTGGTAATGGGGCCGATGCTGGCGATGGTAACCCCTTGCATTAGCTTCTGAAAGTTAGCGGCTGGCAGCAGGGCCTTGAAATTTTTTACCGTGGATGAGCTGGTGAAGGTAATCAAGTCAACGCTTTTGTCTTCGAACGCCTGGATGAGATCGCCGGCGTTTTCAGTTACGATTAGGGTCTCATAGGCGGGGATTTCATCTACCTGCGCTCCCATTTTGGTCAACTCAACCGGCAAAATCGGTCGGGCCTCCCTGGCGCGGGG
Organism: Desulfobacterales bacterium; assembly: GCA_030145015.1. The sequence continues at coordinate 2,588 of JAQYWI010000181.1, read as the reverse complement.
CAGCAGTATTTTCTTTGCTTTTAAATTCATTTCTTTAAATGCGGCCACCACGGACTCGGCCCGATAGGTCTCGGGCACAATGTCGCTGGTGAGCCCGAATGCAAGCAGCTGTTCGGCGGTTGCCGGACCGATCGCCGCAGTTTGCAAGTGGCCTAGCGCGCGCACATCTTTATTGGCGGCAAACAGTTGCTCAAAGAAATAAATAACGCCGTTTACGCTGGTAAATACAATCCAATCATAGGCACTCAGATTCTCTACAGCTTGAAGCAAGGGTTCGGGATCTTCGGGGGGCATGATTTTGATGGTCGGAAACTCAAGGCATTCAGCCCCCAGATCGGAAAGAAGCTTCACCAAATCGCTGGCCTGCTGCCTTGCACGGGTAACCACAATGCGCTTGCCCAACAGCGGCCGCTTTTCAAACCATTTCAACGTGGGTCGCAGATTGACGACATCGCCAACCACGATGAGAGCCGGTGCCTTCAGCCCGGCTGCCCGGACTTTTGCGACAATCGTGTCCAAGGTGCCCGATACCGTTACCTGGGAGGGGGTCGTGCCCCACCGAACCAGCGCGGCCGGCGTATCCGGTGATTTGCCGTGATCCATCAATTGGCGTGTAATTTCGGGCAGATTTTTGACGCCCATGAAAAAAACCAGGGTTCCGATTCCGGTTGCCAGGGCGGCCCAGTTAATGCGGGATTCTTCCTTTTTAGGATCTTCATGGCCGGTAACAAAGGCCACAGTCGAGGTTAACTTCCGATGGGTCAGCGGAATACCGGCATAAGCCGGTGCCGCGATAGCTGAAGTGACTCCGGGTACAATCTCAAAAGATAGACCCGCCTTAAAGAGCACCTCGGCTTCTTCGCCGCCGCGGCCGAAGATAAACGGATCTCCGCCTTTCAGACGGGTTACAATGGTGCCGGTTTTGGCTTTCTCGACAATCAGGTCATTGATCTGGTCCTGGGAAAGCGTATGATCGCCGCCTTTCTTGCCGACATAGATGAGTTCGGCGGATTTGCGGGCATATTTTAACAGGGCAGGGCAGGCCAGGTAATCGTAGATGATAACATCGGCGGTCTGGATACATTCCTGGCCCTTTACCGTGATTAAACCGGGATCTCCCGGTCCGGCACCCACCAGATAAACTTTAGCTTTCATAACCTTCAGGTGGAATCGATTTGAGTTTTTTCAAAATTTGGTCTGCTCCTTTAGCAAGCAGTTCTTCAGCCAGATCGATGCCGATCGTTTCAGACGAATCCATTGGACCGCTCTTTTGCGCTTTGATCAATCGGCTGCCATCGACCTCAGCGACCAGTCCGGTCAGGCTAAACTGATCCTGACTGATTTTACCGTGGCCGGCGATCGGGACCTGGCAGCCGCCCTCGAGCCGGTTGAGAAAAGCACGTTCTCCTTTGATGACAATCCGGGTGGGCACATGATCAAGTGATTCCACCAGGGGCCCGACGATGGGGTCGTCGTTGCGAGTTTCGATACACAAAGCCCCCTGGCCGATCGCTGGCAGTATGATGTCCGGACTCAGATATTCGGTAATTTTGTGTTCAAGGTCCAGCCGCTTTACACCTGCGGCTGCAAGAACAATGGCATCTAAATTTTCGGTTTGCAGCTTTTTAAGCCGGGTATCAAGATTGCCGCGTAAGGGTTGAATAACCATATCCGGACGTGCATGGCGCAATTGAGCGCCACGCCGCAGACTGCTGGTGCCGATGATGCTGCCGGAATCAATTTCGGCAAATCCCAGTCCGCTTCGAGATATGAATACGTCGGATGGGTTTTCACGTTCGGGGACAGCTCCGATACACAATCCATCCGGTATTTCAGCCGGCATATCCTTCATGCTGTGTACCGCAATATCGATATGCCGTGCCAGCAAAGCGTGTTCGATTTCTTTTACAAAAAGCCCCTTGCCGCCCACTTTGGCAAGGGGTACATCCAGAATTTTATCTCCGCGGGTTTTAATAATGATAAGCTCAACCGTGTGTGGCGGGAATTTTTCTTCGAGAACTGACTTCACCCAGTTTGCCTGCCATAAGGCCAGTTTGCTGCCACGGGTTCCGATTTTGATGGGAGCGTTCATCTGAAGTTAGTGACTGCAGCCGGCGCAACTGGATGCGGCACAACCGCTACAAGAGGATGCCCCGGCGGAACTGGACACAGTTTCACCGCCATTGCCTTTAGAGATAAATCCACAGGGGGACATCAATTTGGATACCTTTTTGCCTTTGCATGATGGGCAATACGGTTTCTCGCTTCCAAAGACCAGGTATTCAAAATCCTGGTCGCATTTTTTACAATGATATTCGTAAATCGGCATATTCAATTCTCCCGACGCCTTGTAATAGATTCAAGGGATCAAAGCGCCAAACTGAACTTAATCTCTGTGCACATAAAGTAAACAAGAAAAAAATTAGCGTGTCAAGCCCCTCCGCCGGATTCATTACGATGCCTTGGCCGACCGGCGTTTTAGAATTTTGGTAATGTATTCCGATGCATCCTGACCCAGCAATTCCGCTTTTTTAAATTCTTTCAGAGCGTCATTCAGACGGTTCTGTTTAAAATAAAGCTGGCCCAAT
>JAQYWI010000381.1 GCA_030145015.1 Desulfobacterales bacterium | reverse complement strand
GATAGGACTTGAAAAAATAAAAGAGAATAAAATGTATGATAAAATTTTAAGCAAATATTTCTAAATGAAGTGCATCAGTCAGGCCAAGTAGTTTTTCTGATATAAACAGGACAATATATTTGTTATAGTATTGATTCCTGGGGTGCCACCTACATCCCCACGCATCCTGCCCAATTGAGTGCGGCTGATTTGATAGCCTTGAGTATGTGAAGTCGGAAGGAGGTTTTTCATGCCGGGTAAAAGTAGTGAAGGGAAAGGAATATCCAGAGAGATTTTATTAAGGGAGCCGGAGCGAGGCCGTGGCTATACGCGCATATTTAAACACATGGTTCCTTATATGCAAATCATGTCCGAGCTGATACTCTCTGGACGTCCAACTCTCCTTCTTGCACTGCGTAAGCTAGCCCATTGTCATGACCAGACTTTCACCCTCTATAGCAAGAGGTGAATTCCCAAAGCCTCAGAGTCGAGACCACGATGTTGTTAATAATTCCAACCAGAAACAAAAAGGTTGAAAAAGTAAGACATTTATGTTTATCTTTATCAATGTCAGAAGAGATTCAGCTGTTTTAAGGTTAATAATGATCAAGGATACTGGAATCTGAGGGAAGATCCATAAAAAGTGACTTTTTATCAACCAATAACTTGATTTTATGTCAAAATAGATTATTATGAGAGGAATCAATAAAGACGAGCCTTTATTGGTGGTCGGGTTTCGTTTCAGGGAAAGATCCATTTGTCAGAAGTGGCGACCTGAAGTTTGGAACCGTGAAAATATGTTTGAAAGGAGGTTGTCACTATGGCTAATGGAATCGTGAAGTGGTTTGATGAGCGCAAGGGCTACGGCTTCATTGAGCAAGAAGACGGTCCTGATGTATTTGTTCATCATTCAGGGATCAATGCGGTCGGCTTCAAGTCTCTTAAAGACGGCGATCGAGTCACCTTTGACATAGAGCAAGGTAAAAAAGGCCCCGCCGCAGTAAATGTCACTGCAGTTTAATCACTGTCCTGAGCAGAAAAAGGGCACTCCGTCATAATTGGATGGAATGCCCTTATTTATTTTGAAGTAGGGGGAGGAATTCAAGGTTAGCAAGTACCTGGATCATGGCATATTCAGGAATGATACAATATGTGCAACTCCTTAATGGCCGAAACTACCAGCAATAACTAACGGAAGGGACTTAACACTTGGGAGGTGTGGAAAATGGGGCTTCTGAATAAAGTTAGTAAAGGCTATTGGGCTATTACGGACATCGGCGTTACTCAGGATATAAGGCCTGAAGAGGCAAAGCACATCCGTTATTTGAATATTGGAGCCTTCTTATTATGCATAATAAATCTGGGCTATTTTTTTCAAGGCGTGACTGATGAAAGAACTGCCATCATCATACCAATTACCCAGATCTCTGTTTCAGCCCTGAGCCTGCTGGTTTTCGTGTTTCAGAAGATAGGCCGGTATAATACGGCCCGGGTTTACTGTTTCTCGCTTTATTACGCCTCAGCCCTATTTATATACCCCTTGAGCGGCAAGGAGGTTCTAGATCATTATTTTATTTTTGTCGCTATAGGCTATGCCTTTCTTGTCTTCCCAAGGAAAGAAAAGTTATCGATGGCGATAATAATTGTTCTTGCCTTCCTTTGCTACTTCGTCATCCTGTTTCTTTACAGACATGTGGAGCCAGCTGTTCACGCAGATCCCTCCGCTCTGGAGCTAGGTAATCAAATTGTTTTGTATATTGTTTTCATGATGTTTGTTGTTTTCATGATGTCGGCAAAAAATTTTGCGGATAAAACGGAAGACGATCTCATGGAAGAGCGTGAAAAGCTGTCGGCCAGGGACTTCTACGGGAAGGTGATTAAGCGCATAGGGGAGAGGGGACAGATCCACGTAGTTTACTTTACTTCGGTCCCGGCTGAAGTCGATGCCTATTTCCAGGCACACAGGCAATATGCCGCGAATCCCGCAACGAATTGATCCACTGGGTTTTCGTGCCTCGATACAATTGAAGAAGTGAAGTATTGCAAACCAAAGATTCAAAGTCGAGGCCCAGATTTTGTTAACAATTCCAACGCAATACTTAACTTAATCGTAAGTTCTCAATAAGTTGGGGTAGATTATATTTTGTGACTAATCACTGGGTTCCTGCTTTCGCAGGAATGACAGAAACTTACACTCAATCGTCATTCCCACGGGGAGCCTGCCCCTGGCTTGAACAGGGGCGGGAATCCATAGATATTACCCGGACTTATTGAGAAGTTACACTTAATCTTGTCGCTTGGTAGGTTTATGATCATGCAAGCTATACCTCATTGTGAGGGTGCTCCGATTTTTCAATATGAGAAAGCCAGAGAATCCAAAAACTATTCGACGCCATAATCATAGATTTGACTCTGCCGGGAGGAATGGGGGGCAAGGAAGCCATTAAGGAAATAAAGAAAATTGACCCTAATGTGAAAGCCATTGTTGCCAGGGGCTTTTCTGAGGATTAGCGGGCCAATTACGGAAGCGGTTGATATTGTCAAGAAGGTTGCCGGCGAAGACGGGTGATTTTTAATCCCCTCCCATCAAGGGAGGGGAGATAATTGCATATCTTACACATATGTTCACGGATCACCTTTTTCAAAGTGCCACGGGCGTGAGCCCGTGGGTATCCATTTTTTGTTTTCTTTTAAAGGAATTGGGGTCAAGAATTCTCAGGTGATGTCAGGTACCGGCCAGCCGTAGCGCTTTCGGTACTCAATTCGCTTCGGGTTGGCAAAACGCTTCTTGGAGTGCCCCGGATTGACGCAGTAGTATTCGGCGATCGTGTCATCCCGCTCTGCGTAAAGTGCCCCAGCCCGGATCGCGCTCTCCATGATCTCATTCCCAACCGGGGTCCGAACGAAGATGCCCGTCCAGCCCATGTTGCTCTTTTTCTCCAGTTGCTGATGACGGCCCCATACATCTCCCGCAGAGAGGTCGGCCAGTTCGGACACGTGATCGACACAGACGAAGCAGCGTTCCATCTGGTAGCCGATGAAGACCGTAGGTA
>JAQYWI010000180.1 GCA_030145015.1 Desulfobacterales bacterium | reverse complement strand
ACACCGCTTCTCAGATATGCTGATGAGTTTTTTGCAGTTGGGGCAAAGCAGGGAATGTCTTTTGTGAGTTGGCATTAGATTTTGGGGCGTCACACATCCCTATCCATTTTATAAGGATGGAGCCGGAAACATGTTAAGGTAATTCATATAAAATGGAGTAATGGAGTGTTGCATGATTAAGCAGAGTTATGCTGCAAAAAATTTCGTATTTTTTTCCAGTACTCCAATACTCCATTAACCCGATTACAAACAAATGTGCTTATTTCCATCTAGTTTTATACCGGAATAAGTTTAACAGCCTCCCCTATTCCGATACCCATGCTAAGGAGTCGGGAATCAGCGGACCGCCTACGTTTTTTGATAGATTTTTGAGGGTCTGCTGCAATTCAGCCATTTTATCATCAATGGTTTGCCGGTTCGGTGACCAGTCAGCCGGGCATGCCGTTTTTAATAACTCAACTTCTGAATCGATTTCTTCTACGATTGAATACAGACCGCGAATGGATGGGTAAACGGTTTCTTTTTCTCCCTCGGACAGTCTGTCAACGATGTGAATCACATCATAAAGTCTCGCTTTCCAATCCGCAAATTGATTTTCCAGCGTATTACAGTAAGCGCTAATATCCATATCAGTCTCCTAACTTGAAAAAGTGCTCGAATTTGAACCCGATCTAATTTACAATAAGACCTCAATCCCCTGGGTCAAGTTAAGCGGTCGTTCAGTAACCGCACGATCTGGAATTGATTTGACCCTGTTGTATTTTGAGTTCGGGCCGAAATCGGCTTCTACCACAATGTGGTGTAGCTTTGCAATTGACACAAGGTCTGATTTTTCCTATGATGGGCCACGATCTAAAATATAATCGGAACCGTTCCATCCAAATTCCTGCAATATTATATGGCACCGGAGAGCTTTTCAGCCATCATAAATTTCATTTCCACCTCAGCGAATTAATGGGCTAAAGCTGTGCGATGATCCGAGGATTGCGTGAATCTAAAAGTTAAAACAAATGCAGCCCCAAAGCAAACCTTTGTGAGCTTAATCATACTGGGCGTCCTGGCTGTCATCTCCGGCGGTGTTTTCTGGGTGCAGTTTAACTATAATCCGGCGGTTCAACCGGTGTCTTCCGCCATACCTTCCGGCGATACAAGAGATACAAGCGTGACGGCCCCACCGGCTTCGACTGAAAAACCATTGATATCATCACCATCGGGTCAGTCGCCTTTGACGCCATTGGAAACCTTTGACGCTGAAACCCTTTCTGATAAAATCAACGGCAAAGCTGAGCTGTATTTGTCGGCCGGCTTCATCCGGCTCCACAGCCAGCGTTTTAAAGACGAAGCCGCCGGGGATGTGTGGATGGAGGTTTTCGTCTACGATATGCAATCAGCGCAAAATGCGTTTTCCGTTTTCAGTGCCCAGCGGCGGCAAGATGCCCGCACGCTTGACCTGGGGCAATATGCCTATCAAACCCAAAACGCCATATTTTTCAGTCACGGTCCCTTTTATGTGGAGATCGTGGCATCGGATGTTTCCGAAACCATCATTCAATCGATGCTAACATTTGCCGAAGCTTTCATCGAAAAGCATCCCATCAAAACCCAAACCATCGGCGAAAAAGAACTGTTTCCCCAAGAGGGCCTGATTCAAAACAGCATCGCATTGATGTCCGCAGATGCTTTCGGATATGACCGCTTCGATCAAATATTTACAGCCACCTATAAGCTAAATGACACCGAGCTCATGGCGTACTACTCCCGACGAAAGACACCCCGGGAAGCGCAAGAACTGGCATCAAGCTACCGCGATTTTCTGGTAGCATTCGGTGGCAAAACGGATGGATCCGATCTGGAAATCAAAACGGCCAAGATGATTCATATCCTGGATACTTATGAGATTGTTTTTTCCCATGGCCCCTACCTGGCCGGCGTGCGCGAAGCCGCTGACAAGCAGCCGGCACAGGAGTTGGCCGTACAATTGTTTAATCGAATCAAAGAGCTTGCCCGTGAATAGCAGCCTAAATTGATCCTCGCGGCTTCCAGCCGCGATTAGAAAGTAGGGTCGGCCTCCGTGCCGACCTTGCAAGAGAAAAAACATGAACAGAGATATAAACCGGCGCCAATTTATGGCGCGCTCTGCCAAAGCCGGCGCATCCATTCTGGCGGCCTGCTCGATCAGTTACTGGTTTTATGACAGCATCGGACCCACGCACTCAACCCAGGAGGTAACCGGGGTTCAGGTACCCGATTTTTCGATGCCGGAGCTCGGTCAGCGCATGAGCATTGTTGAAGGCAGCAACCGATCTGAAACCCTGGAACTGGCCCTAAAATCCATCGGCGGCATCGAAGCCTTTATCAAAAAATCAGACCGGGTTCTGCTGAAGGTAAATGCCGCGTTCGCATCACCGCCCATGCTTTCCGCGACGACCCATCCGGATATGGTTACCACGATAACCCGTTTGTGCCTCAGGGCCGGTGCCGCCTCGGTGACGGTAACCGACAATCCGATCAACGACCCGGCCAGCTGTTTTCGATTAACCGGAATTGAGCAGGCGGCCCGCTCTGCCGGGGCAACCGTTCTCTTCCCGCAAAAAGAATTATTTAAGCCCTTCACCTTGCCGCAAGCGCAGCTGATTCGCAATTGGCCGGTTCTATATGAACCCTTAAACAGCATCAACAAAATCATCGGAACTGCTCCGGTCAAAGATCATCACCGCAGCGGCGCTTCCATGATTATGAAAAATTGGTACGGTCTGCTGGGCGGGCGTCGCAACATTTTTCACCAGGACATTCACACAATTATCAAAGAACTGGCAATGATGGTAAAACCGACTCTGGTGGTTTTAGACGGCACCACCACCATGATGCGCAACGGCCCGACGGGCGGCTCTCTTGCTGACCTCAAGAAAACCCATACGATGATTGTCGCCACCGATCAGGTGGCTGCGGATGCCTTCGGCGCCACCCTGCTCGACAAAACAATTGATGAGTTGGCTTTCATTAAAAAAGCAGAGGCCAACGGGGTGGGAACCGCCAATTTTCAATCGCTAAATCCGGTGCGGGAGTCGATATGAAGCAGATTAATGGTTTCAGGTGTCAGGTGTCAGGATTCAATGATTGAGGAATTCCTAACTCATCTGTTTGCTGACACCCGACACCTGAACACAGACACCTAATTTTACTTGAACCCAGAACTATGGAACGTGCCGATAAGTGACTGACAGCAGACAATGAACATTATAACGACTAGACGAATCTGCCAGATATTTTTTTTCATCCTCTTTTTCTGGTTTTGTGTGGCTGCCACATTAGGCGAGCAATGGTGGCAGCTGCGCGGATGGCCGGTCAACTGGATCATTCAGCTGGACCCGCTCGTGGGCCTGGGCACCCTGTTAACCACCCGAACCCTTTATGCCGGACTTCTCTGGGGCCTTGCTACGGTGGTTCTGACGATTATTCTGGGCAGATTTTTCTGTGGCTGGTTGTGTCCGTTTGGTTCCATTCATCAATTTGTCGGTTATCTCGCCAAACGCAAAAAATCAATCAAGACCAAACTTAAGCTCAATCGTTACCATCCGGCGCAATCCGTCAAATATTGGATTCTGGTCTTTATCCTCACCATTGCCATCGCCGAACTGGCCATAGATATCATCCGTTTACCACGTTTAACGCCGCTGGGGTTCGCGGCATTGATGGCTTTGGGTTTGGCCACTGTTATCGCCCTGGTCATCCGGCAGATAAAATTTAATGTTAAAAAAGCCATTGCAGCTGTTTTAATACTATCCGGTTGCTGGGTTTTGCTCAGTTTTTTATTTTACGGGGACTGGCGCCCGGTTGCATCGCTTCAAATCGGATTGCTGGATCCGATACCGCTGGTATACCGTTCGATCAATTTAATTGTCCTGCCCCTTATCGATCAGACAAGCTTGATGGCCTCCAGCAGCCCGCGGCTTTATACGGGCACCTGGCTGATCGCATCCATTTTTGGGGTGTCTGTAATGTTAAACTTAATCTGGCCGCGGTTCTATTGTCGATTTGTTTGTCCGTTGGGGGCTCTTTTCGCGGTGCTGGGGCGCTTTGCCTTCTGGCGTATCGGTAAAGCCCGGGAGGAATGCACCGATTGTCACCTGTGTGAGAAAAATTGCGAGGGCGCCTGTCAGCCCACCACTCAGATTCGGATTGCGGAATGTGTGCTTTGTTTAAATTGTATCGACGACTGCCACCACGGTCTAATGGGCTACCACACCGCGCCGTCTGCCGGCGGTGAAATCGTTTCAGCGGATTTATCCCGTCGCGAATTTTTAGTCTCGGCCGCATCCGGAATGGCGGTCATCCCGGTGTTGCGAATCGGTGGGGTACCGGGCCCCAACTGGAATGCCCGCACGGTACGCCCTCCGGGCAGCCTGCCGGAGGACCAGTTTCTATCCCGCTGCATAAAATGCGGCCAATGCATGCGCATCTGCCCGACCAATGTGATCCACCCCGCCGGGTTAACGGCGGGCCTGGAAGGCCTATGGACACCGGTGCTTAATTTTCGAATCGGCACCAGCGGGTGTCAGCACAATTGCATCGCCTGCGGAAATCTTTGCCCGACCGCTGCTATTCGACCCATCAGCCTCGAGGAGCGGCAAGGAATCAACCGCTATGCCGAACAGGGGCCCATAAAAATCGGGACCGCTTTTATCGATCGCGGCCGCTGCCTGCCCTGGGCCATGGACCGGCCCTGTATCGTCTGTCAGGAAAATTGCCCGGTCAGCCCGAAAGCGATCTTCACGCGCGAGCTTTTCAATACGATTCGCCTCCATCGTCCTTTGATTGTAAAAAATGCCGATCCAACCCGAATTGAGTTTGAAACCGATGCACTGGAACCGGGCCGCTATGCCACCGGAGATTATTTTTGCGTTATTGCAGGATCCCCAGACTACAGACCCCGGCGGATCATCGCAAATACGACCGGCAGCTTACAAGTGGATAATGGATTGCCGTTTGAACAAGCGCCGCAGACGCAAAATTCCGTTTCGATTCAAATTCGGCTGCAACAGCCTTATGTCGATCCCAAACTTTGTATTGGCTGCGGGGTCTGTGAACATGAATGTCCGGTGCGTGGTAAACGCGCCATCCGCGTCACCGCTGAAAACGAGTCACGGGCCCGTCAGCATGCCTTAATTCTGCAAGGCTAAAACCCTAATTGATCGTAAACAAAATGAAAAACAGGGTTACTTTTTAGGGATAAGTTATCGTTTAAAAAATTTTCATTTTGTTCACCCTTCGGGAAAGCCGATGTTACCCCATCTTCTGCGTTGCCAAGGGTTTGCGGTAGACAACTACAGCTTCACCCTTGGACGCCTTAAAGCTGGGGCAACCCTGACTTTCGCTCAATTAGGGTTAGAATAAAGGAAAATCCTGCTATGACCCAAAAGAATTTGAACTGGACCCGAAGAATGTTTTTAAAAACCGCCTGTGCCGGCGGTGTGGGATCCGTTATTACGCTTAAAAAGAGCCTGGCCCGGGCTTCTGATGAATCCGTGGTTGTGCCGACCCGACTGTTTGGCAAGACCGGAATTGAGGTTCCCATTCTGGGTTTTGGCACCAGTTTACACGTATCCTTCAGCCAGTTGCTATTAAAACAGGCGATCAAATGGGGCGTGACCTATTGGGATACAGCCAACACCTACATGGGTGGCAATAGCGAAAAGGCAATCGGCAAATATTTAAACAAATATCCTCAGGACCGTAAAAAGATTTTTCTGGTGACAAAATCCCACTCCCGGACGGCCAAAGGTATAACCCGAGATCTAAATTTATCACTGGAACGGATGAAAACCGACTATATCGATCTTTTCTTCATCCACAGTGTCTGGAACGCGGACGAATTGGATAATCAAACAAAGTCCTGGGCCAAAAAAGCCAAAGCCGCCGATAAAATCCGATTATTTGGATTCAGCGCCCACAGCAACATGCAGGAATGTTTGCTGGAAGGGGCCAAACTGGGTTGGATCGACGGCATTATGATGACCTACAATTATCGCCTGATGCATACCGATGACATGCGGCGCGCGGTGGATGCCTGCGTCAAAGCCGGTATCGGTCTGACGGCCATGAAAACCCAGGGCGGGGGTCAGGTCAGAAGCGATTCGCAAACCGAACTTGATCTGGCCGGCCGGTTTCTGCAAAAAGGCTTCACCGATGCCCAGGCCAAACTCAAAGCCGTTTGGCAAAATCAAAATATCGCCAGCATTTGTTCAGAAATGCCCAACATGACGATTCTAATGGCCAATGTGGCTGCTGCCATTAACAAAACCGAACTTTCCGCCGGGGACACACAGCTGCTGCAACAGTATGCTCAGGAAACGCGATCCGGTTACTGTATCGGCTGCGCTGACATTTGTCAGTCCGCTGTTGCGGCCGACGTTCCCATCGGCGATGTGATGCGTTATCTCATGTATGCCCGCAGTTACGACAACCCCGGGAAGGCAAGCCATTACCTTAAAAAAATTCCTAAAAAGCGATGCCGACAGATGATTCATCTTGATTATTCTTTAGCGGAAAAAAAATGCCCCCAGAAAATGGCGATCGGTAAACTTATGCAGGAAGCGCTGAAGGAATTGTCTTAAAGCCATAAATGGAAGCCGGACATACTAAAAATCAACTCTCAAAATTGCCATCCGGAACCTAAAAAGAATCTAGAAATTTAGTTGGAGAAATTTTAAATGACAAAAAAAGACAACAACTTGTCACGCCGAAAATTTTTAAAAGCTGCCGGAGTGGCCGGAGTGGGCTCTGTTATCGCCCCGATGACCGGTCTGGCAAACGCCTCTGAAAAGCACGCAACCGTCCCCACCCGGCCTTTTGGCAAAACCGGAGCGCAGGTATCTATTCTATCGGTGGGGGGGACGGTTGACACGGCTTCGAATCAGTTGATGCTCAGGCAGGCTGTAAAGTGGGGGGCAACCTACTGGGACACCGCGCCTTCCTATCGCTGGGGTCGCAGCGAGGCCGGTTTCGGCAAATACCTGGATAAATACCCGCAGGATAGAAAAAAAATCTTCTTGGTAACAAAAAGCAGTGCATGGACCCTAAACGGAATGACCCGTGATCTAAACTCATCTTTAAATAAAATGAAGACGGATTACATCGACCTGTACTTTGTCCACGGCATCAGCAGCATCAGCGAGATGGATGACGACACCAAAGTCTGGGCGGAAAGGGCCAAACGTGAAGGCAAAATTCGCTTCTTCGGCTTCAGCACCCACAGCAACATGGAAGAATGCTTGCTGGCAGGGGCCAAACTGGGTTGGATTGACGGCATTATGATGACCTACAATTATCGCTTGATGCATACCGATCAGATGCGGCGCGCGATGGATGCCTGCGTCAAAGCCGGTATCGGTCTGACAGCCATGAAAACCCAGGGCGGGGGTCAGGTCAGAAGCGATTCGGAAACCGAACTTGATCTGGCCGGTCGGTTTCTGCAAAAAGGCTTCACCGATGCCCAGGCCAGGCTAAAATCAGTGTGGGAAAACCCGCAAATATCCAGTATTTGCTCTCGAATGAAAAACATGACGATACTAATGTCGAATGTGGCTGCCGCTCTGAATAAAACCCAACTGTCAATCCGGGACAACGAACTGTTGCAGCGCTATGCACAAGAAACCCGCGCTGCTTACTGCGCCGGATGTACTGCTATTTGTGAATCGCACGTAAAAGGAGAAGCACCTATTGGTGATGTGATGCGCTATTTGATGTACTGCAACAGCTACGATGATTATGAATACGCTGCGGCCTGCTTTAAAAAAATTCCGGAGAATATTCGCCGACGTCTAACCCAGCTGGATTATGCACTGGCAGAGCGCAAATGCCCGCAGGGATTGCCCATCGCAAGGCTTATGCAAGAAGCCAAAAAGAAGTTAGAAACTTGAAAGATGAATGTTTCTATTTCTTAACTTTGTGTCCTTCGTGACCTTCGTGGTAAAATTATGTAACGCGGAAATGTTTACCCTGCGGTTTGATAATTTTGCAGCATGACCTCCGCTTCTGATATCATTTCATCCCGCAAGGCTGCCGGTGACAGGACCTCAGCCTTGGATCCCCAGGTCATCAACCAGAATTTAATTTCGTCGGTTCCGGCGACCCGTGCTTCAAAAATAAGGGACCCATCCTTCTGGGGTTGAATTTTCTGGGTCTTATGCCAGATTTTTTCGCTTATGTATCCGGCAACTTCGGCCGCAAACCGGATTCTGACGTTTTGCGGCTTGCCATGAAATACCCCGAAACTGGTCTGCATAAATTCTTCGACCTTAAAATCATCGGGCATTTCAAATGTTTCATCCGTTAACTTTAACGATTTGATCCGGTCCAGGGCAAAAATCCGGATGTCTTCCCGCAACCCACAGTTTCCGACCAGGTAAAACGCTCCGTCAAAAAACCAGATTTTGTAAGGGGCGACTTTGCGCCGCGTTTTTTCTTTGCGGCTCATGGTATAATAGTCGATTTCGATAATTTTGCGATGGATGGTGGCCGCACTGATCCTGTCGATTGAATCCCGCAATTGGCCATATTGTTTATAAGGCTTTGAGCCGATCTCAAAGCTTTCCTCTATCCGGTCGAGATATTGGATTGTTTCAGCCGGCAGGGTGGCTTTTATCTTCTGGAAAAACGATTCCAGGGATTCATAAAAAACAGTGTCTTTTAAAACCGTCATCATCCCCCGACTGAAATAAAGGGCCATCAACTCAGTCAGGTTAAGCGGAATGGGTATGTTGTGCCGGGCGCTGTCGAGCACGGACCACAGGTTTTTGCCCTCTACCCGGCCGGTAAAAATCGGAAACCCGGCCAACTGCAGCGCCTCCAGATCCCGATATACCGTACGCCAGTGGTATTCAAGTTCCCGGGCCAGATCGGCGGCTGATTTGCCCCTGCGTGCGGCGATGAGGCTCTGCAAAATCCGCCACTGCCTGGCCAGTTGATCTCCCCGTGCCATAAATGCCCTCCCGTTATATACATGGTTTGCAAAATTATCGTCAGCTTCAAAACATGATGTCGTCAACAGTTAAACCCCAACCGGGCCGCCGGTCAAGTTTCCATTGAAAAATTTTTATTTTTTCCCCATCAGTTTGTCCGGATCTGACAAACTGCCGTGGTAGTCTTGGATTCGAAAATGGCCGGAATTGCAATTTTGATAAAATATAAGAATGAAACCGGTAACCAAAGAATAGGGGGTAAATAACATGACAAAGCATATTTATAATCCGGATTATGATGAGTGTTACGAATACCACGGGAACACAACCATTGAGCTTACCCGTAAACAAGGCGAAATTACAGTCTGGCGGGATTGGATTACCTTCGATACGGTCGAAGAAGCCAGTGTCTATTTCAATGAACATTGCTGTGCCTATGAATAATAAGGTTTCGGGTGTCGGGTGTCGGGTGTCGGGTGTCGGGTGTCAGGCCTGAAAACATAGGACTGAGGACTGAGTGCTGAGGTCTGAGGTATAGCGAAATATGAAAGTGCGTAAATAGCGATGCCAGCCCACGCCGGAAAACGACAACTCAAGGCCCCTGAAGGACAATTCGGGCCGGAAAACGACACGTCATATTGAAGGGTCGGGCGCCTATCAGGTAGTTTTGCTCAGTCCTCAGTCCTCAGACCTCAGCACTCATTACTTATCTATTAACCCTGGACACTGAAAGGAGATGTTACAATGAACCATGTGTCAAACATGGTCGGTATGGGCTGTTTTGCCAAAACCGATACGCTGCGCCGGGTGTTTAGCAAGGCGCTCGAAGATTTTATTTTAGGCAAATATGAAGATACCTATCTGCCGCCGGATCGGGTTTTTAATGATGAAAATTTGACGTGTTTTTTCAGATCGGTAATTGCGCTCGGAACGGGGAAGCCTGATCAGGCAGATCGGGCCTCAGAATGTGTTCCGGGATCGGCTAAAATCACCGGGTTTTTTCTGGGCTTAAAAAAACGAAGCCTGCATTTGGTTGTATTTTTTATGGGTGACGGTCATCAACAAACAAAATTTGCAACCCGGCTTGAAAAATTTACCCGGCTAAGGGAAAAACGCCTGCACTAAAGTTTTTATCGCCGCAATTTTGTTGGGTTGGCCTCAACACGTTTAATGCTTTTGCCGGCGCTTTATTCCTCTTTCGGGTGGCATTGAATGCAACTGGTCGGGCCGGGAACCGTCAAGGTTTCTTTCACCTCTTTAAAAGACGTCTCCAATTCTATGTTTTGGATTTTTAATTCCTTATGGCATCCAATACACATTTGGTGATATCCGGTCTTGTAATACCTTATTGCTAGTTCCGGATCTGATCTACCTTCGCCGGACTTGGTCGGTGAAACTGTCACATCATGACAGTCTGTAGTGCCGCACCCCTTTATTAGATCGGTTCCTTGCCATTTATGATGGCAGGTTCCACAAGCGACGCTGGCAAAATGAGTAGAATGCGGGAATTCAACAGGAGATCGCTTTGGTTCCACCGATTCCGGCGGTTCAAGCACGATAATCCCCATGGGAACCACCATTTCATCTTCCGCTTCCTGCCCCACGACAATCGTAATACTTCCAAAAACCAAAATCATACTCAAGCACAAACATAAAAGACCTATTTTCTGCATTCTCATCTCCCTGTAGCGAACTCAAGTAATTTCTATAATTTGTAAAATATAATTTATAATTTTCGGTGATGGATCGTCAAGGCCTTCCTAGCCCCGATGATGATTTGAAAGGGAATTAATGCGCTATAAATAAAAAAATTTCAACCCTAAATTTAAACTTTTACAAGAATTGAGAAAAAATTGGTAATTTAGAGGCAAA
>JAQYWI010000179.1 GCA_030145015.1 Desulfobacterales bacterium | reverse complement strand
TCAACGATGCCCCCGTAGTACCCGGCCACCGCCCCCAGAGTGACCCCCACGAAGCCGGCGATGACAACGACAAAGAGACCGATTTTAAATGCCGTGCGCGTTCCCCAGACCACCCCGTAAAAAATATCATACTGGCCCGATGTCGAGCCGAAGATGCGGTCAGGGCCCGGGGGTTTGGGTGTCGGCGAGAATCCCTTGTGCGGCATCAAATAAGGGTTGTGGGCATACTTCGGCGGCGCAATCTGGGGCGCCAGAATTGCGACCGCGGTAAATATAAACAGCAGCGTGAAGCCGATAATGGCCGACGGATTTCTAAAAATCCGAAAGAGGGTAAATTTGAATTCACGCAGTCTGGGATGTTGTTCGGTCATAGTTGATTCGTTGAATAGTTGATTAGTTAATTGGTTGAATGGTTTTATGGGCTGTATTCGCTGACATTCTTTTAACTAATCAACGAATTAACCAATCAACCGAATCCAACTAATTTAAGCGTATCCTCGGATCGATATACGCATACAAAATATCAAGCGTCAGGTTGGTGATCACAAACACAATCCCCATAAACAGGCAGATGCACATCAACACCGGCATATCGAGCTGCTTGGCGGAATGCGCCAGCCACCAGCCGATTCCCTGACGGTTAAACACCACCTCCACCGCAATGCTGCCCTCCATGGACAGGGCCACCAGCTGGCCCGCCACGGTGACCACCGGCAGCAGCGCATTGCGGCGGGCATGCTTAATGTGGACGGTTCTTTTGTCAGCCCCTTTCGCCCGGGCGGTCATCACGTAATCTTTGGATAACTCTTCGATAATTCCCGAACGCATGACCCGCATGTTCAGGGCCACAACAACAATTACGTAGGTCATTACCGGCAATACGAGGTGGCGCAGGGCATCCAGGGTAACATCCAGTCGCCCGTTGAGAATTCCGTCAAGGGTGTACATGCCGGTATAGCGGGTATACTTGTCGGGATTGTCCAGGATAAACATGGTGAATTGATCGCTGATGACGCCCGGCGAAAATATCGGGATGTATCCATAGAAAATCATGAGCAGCAGCAGGGCAAATAAAAAGGTGGGAAGGGACCAGCCCACAATCGCAAAAATACGGGTGATGTGGTCAATCCAGCTGTCCCGGTGGACCCCGGAAACGGTGCCCAGCCAGATCCCAAAGATAATGACAATGGGAGCGGCCAAAAGATTCATCTCCAGGGTAACGGGAAAATAGCGCCAGAACGCTTCTCCGACCGGCTGGGCCGCCACCAGCGACCAACCCAGATTGCCCCTAAAGACTTCTTTGATCCAGCGAAAGTACTGGATGTAAAAGGGATCATCCAGACCGAACTGTTTGATCAGTTTGGGAATGTCCTTGGCCTGCTGGGGGGTGGTTACAAAGGCGGCCGCCCGGCGTTCCGGGCTGAAGGTCATCAGGATGCCGAATATCAAAACGGAAACCCCGAAAAGAACAAAAATCAGTAAGAGAAACCTTCTGGTGATGAAAGCATGCATGGCTGGTATTCAAAAAGTGACTAAAGTGACCTAAAGTGCCCTAAAGTGCCTAAAGTTGTGGTGTCGCTATGCTCCATCTATTAATAAAATGGACAGAATTCCTTAACTTTAGTCAATTTAGCTCACTTCTCACTTTAGGGCACTTGCGTTAATGCATTTTTGAGATAGGTTTGCTACTCTTTCCAGATGTCCATCAGCATCTCATTGGCATCCGTGAGCATGGCGTTGGGCACATAGCCTTTTACCCAATCCCGGTATGCGCGCACCACAACCTGCTGGTAGATCGTATTGGCGGCGGCCTCCGTGTACCAGAGGTCCTGAAGCTTGTGGTAGATCTCTCTGCGTTTGTCGGGATCCACATTTGCGATACCCGCTTCGCAAAGCCGGTCTACTTCAGGATTCTCATAGGCCATATAGCGGCCGTACACACCCCGCGAGTGCATGAAGGTGTACATGAAATTATGCGGATCGGCATAATCGGCTCCCCAGCCAATGATGAAAATGGGGTACATAAAATTGCGGTACTTCACCAGGTAGTCCTTCCATTCGACATTGCGGACTTCGATCTGAAATTTCGGATTCAAGGACATAATGTTTTCAGCCATCATGTGGGCGGCAGCCTCACGCATCTCGTTGCCGGTATTGTGGGTGATAATCATCTTAAAACCCTGATCCCAGACCTCACCGCCCCAGGCCTTTTTCATGTAGTCGGCTGATTTTTTCAGGTCGAACGCGTAAACCGGAACATCCTTGTGATACGGCAGACCTTTGATATTGGGGCTGGAAGGCATAACCACCAGGTCATTAAAAACGTCCTTCTTATACGTTTTGCGATCAAAAGCATGCAGAAACGCCTTGCGCACGTTGATGTCGGCAAAAAAGTCCGGTGGAATGCCGTTGCCGTCCAGTTTGCCGCTGCCGATGTTGGGATTACCCGCGGGATTAATTTTCTGGCAGAAAAAAGCAGCCGTAACGGATAACTGCTCGACCTCATAGAGCTTCAGCCCTTGCATGGCTTTAACCTCGGGAACGTAGGGGTTGTCCACTCTGACCCGGTCGGCGTCACCGTTTTGAAGCATCAGCTTGCGCGTGCTCCATTCATCGACGTATTTAATGATCGCCCTTCTGAGTTTGGGCTTCGGGCCCCAGTAGCCTTCAAAGCGCTCAAATATAAACTCCTTGTTGGGCTCCCAGGACACCATTTTATAAGCATTGGTGCCGTTGGCAAGTTTTTGCAACGGCTCGTGGCCCGGGGAAGGGTTGTTGTATTTGGCGGCGTTTTTTATGTTTCCGTCCCAGCACCCTTTCGATATGGCCCATTCCTTATCCATAATCACAGATGACGAGTAGGCCAGAATTCCCATAAAGGGCGGATAGGGCTTTGGCAAATGGAAAATTACCTTATCCCCCCGGGCCTCGACACAGTTGTCAATCGTGTCGAAAATACCGGCAACGATCTTACCCTCCTTGTCCCGGGTGGAGCCCTCACCGGTCAAAGCTTCCAGCAGCATCCACATGGGACCGCCGTCCTGATCGACAATCATGTTGCGCTTAAAGGAATACACCACATCTTCGGGCGTCAAATCGCCGCCTTCATGGAACTTGATCCCTTTGCGAATCGAGAAGGTATAGGTCTTGCCGTCCGCAGCAATGCCGCCGTTTTCCAGGGTGGGCACCCGGGCGGCGACCAGAGGTACAAACTTGTCCGTATGCGAACCGTCGAAAAAAACCAGCGGCTGGTAAATGTTCCAGAGCCGCTGGGAAGAGGTCACATCGTAGGCGACGGACGGATCAAGTGTCCTAAGATTGCCGTAATTGGCAAGTATAAATGTGTCCGGGTTTTTTACCTCTGCATCCGCACTGATCACACTGAATATCAGCAGGAAGCAGCCCAATAGACCGAGAATTTTTTTCATCGCCAACCTCCTTTCGGTTAGGGGTGAAAACGGAATGCACCTTCCTTTTGCAGATTAACTGCAAAATGGAAGGTATGTATTAAATTGGCCATCTGGTTTTCGGAAGGATCGGGGTTAATGGTAAATGAATTGCTCCTTTTTTATGTTTGATTACAACCGAAAAGTCAATCGATAAGATCATGCGGTTTACCTGTTTGGTTGATAGCGGTCAGCCGGTTAATAGGCGGAACCGTGGGTCTGGGGCTAATCAAAACAAAAACGAAGGAAGGTGAGCGGCGGCTAAGGAGTCGCCGGCTTTCCGGAAAAGGTGTTGCTTAAAAATTTTTTTACTTCATCCGGCACAGAAGTAAATTCTATCCGTATGCCGTCCCCGCTGCCGATCGCATCGGATTGTTCCTTCGGCATCACTTTGGCATACAGCTCTGAAAATCCTGGGGCCTCTTGACCGGTGATTAAAATTCTAAGATTGGCATACATATCTACGGTTTGGTCCAAAGACGCTTCAGCCGCATTTTCACCGAGGCAGGTAATGCGGCCGATGATAGCGTTATCGGATACGGTTTTGCCTTCTAAAAGAAAACATTCAATCGGCAGCGGTGAACTCAGCCGCTTCATCGGCACCTCTTTTTTTTGCGGCAAAAAGACCTGATACGGATCACCGATACCACCGACATCGTAAAGGCGTACCGGCTGGTCAAGTCCTTTGAATTTGACTTCCCTGGTTCCGATGATGGTCAGATCCGCTCCCACACGGTCATAGGTGCTGGGGCTGATCAGAACCTGGCCGCCGACCGTAAAGGATTCGATGCGATGGGCCGCGTTAATCGGCGCCCCGACGGCGCCATAGGAAGCGCGCTTTTCCGATCCGATATTGCCCACCACGACCTCCCCGGTGTTAATGCCGATCCCCATGGCCAGCTCCGGCAGTTTAAGCTGCCGCTGTTCAGCATTCACCGCCGCCAACGCATTCTGCATCTCAACAGCGCAGGCCACCGCCCGTTCGGGATCGTCATCGGCGTACAGGGGGGCGCCGAAAAATGCTAAAATGCCATCTCCCGTAAATTCACTCACCGTCCCCCGATAGCGCGCAATAATGTCAACCATATATTCGAAATAGCGGTTCATAATTTCGATAACTTCGTGAGGGGGAAGCCTGGATGTCAGCGCCGTAAATCCGCGCAGGTCTGAAACCAAAAAGGTGACCTCGCGGTTTTCGCCGCTCATTTTCAAGCCTTCGGGAGAGTCCAGCAGTTCTCCAACCACTTCACTGCTGAGATACCGGCCAAAGGTATCGCGAATAAAATCCTGCTGGCGCAGGCTTTCCATCTTGGCCTTTTCTTCTAAAATGTAACGGTACACCACGATGGAAACCATGGCAAAACCAATCATCAACAGCGGACGAACAAGGTTAAAAATAACCTGCGCGTATAAAAAACTCACTATGGCAATACCAATGTAAGCCGCCGCCAGAAAAGCGGTGCCCAGTGAAAAGGTCAGAGATGAAAAACGAATCGAAAGCAAAAAGAGCACCGCCAGCAGCAGGCACTCGATAAGCAGCATTTCCCGGCCCGACAGCTCTCTGAGAAAGGATTCAGTCAGGATATTTTGAATCACATTGGCATGCACGCCGCTTAAGGGGAAATTGGCATCTGTGGGAACCGGCCCGATGTCCGTTGAACCGGTGGAAACATCCGAAATAATGACGATCTTGCCTTTCAGCTCTTCGGCCCAGATTTCCAGTTCATCCCGATCATCGGAGGCGCGCAAAATGTCGGCAAAATTATAGTGATCCATACGCCCCCAGGGGCCGATGTAATTGACGATCATATTGCCATGGCGATCGATGGGAATTTTAATATCGTAGGGTTCGGACCCGGGCGATCCCGGCCGGGTTGCACCCTGCAGGATAAGATGTCGGCCCGGTGCAAACACAATTTTTTCGGGAGGCACCTGAAGATAGTCACAGATAACGCGCAGCGGCAACAGCGGATAAAGAGCATCTTCATAGCGCACCAGCAGCGGGACACGGCGCAAAACACCATCCGGGTCAAATTTTACACTGAGGGATCCCAGGCCGCGGGATGCATTGGCCAGATCAGCGTAAGTCGCCAGGGGGTTTTTACCCACATAAAGTTTCCCATTATCATCTACGGCGACATTCCATTTTGTTCGAAGCACATAACTTCTGCCTTTTGAGGGACCTGACTTTTTGTGCCCGGGCTGATCCGGCAGGCGCAATTCGAGGGCCAGACCAAAATACGCATTCCCGGCGTCTTTGACGGATTCAATTAATTCGAGATCGTCCTGCTCATTTATTTTAGCTGCAAAAATGAAATCGTAAACCTGCGCAGCCACCTGCATGGATTTGAGGTTGCGAACGAGCTGGGCAAAATGAAATCGATTCAGATAAAGGTTTTTTAAGCGTTCGATACTGGTATTATTGAAATCCAGATGCACAACCGTGGGGTCATAAACCGGGCGAAGCTTTTCAGTTTTGGATCGCAAAATAAAAATCTGATCGATGGTTTGAGAATTCCAGATTTCAAAGACGTTTGGCAAGAGCCAGAAACAGAGGTGGGCCGCCAAAAAGGCGCTGAGGATTAACAGGATCGGAATGCGTATGTTTTGTGTTTTACTTGTGGTCAATCGTAAAGGTCCTGCTATAAAACGTGTCGGCTGAAATCTCGACGGCAAATTTGGCAATGTCGTGAGGGCCAGCCGTTTCGGCCTTTTCGGTACCACGCAAATTTCCAATAATATTTACCGGCCGCTCGGCATAGGTTTTAAATTTCAGGTGTTGTTTTCTTAAATTGCGAACTTCGGAAAGTATCTTCTTCGCCAGTGGTGGTTTTTTAGAATTATCGGCACTCTCGTAGTCGTTAATGCGTGCCTCCAGATCAATCAGGCGTTCAACGGAAGCGAGCAAATAAAATCTTTCTTCTCCGGTGTGCTCATCCAGCTCAAACCATTGATCGCCTTTGGGGATATAATGGTTGCCCGCTATGGTGTATTCGGCACTCTGCAATTTAAAGCGGTAGGGAAACAACACGCTGAGTTCGCCCTGGGAGCTGCGGTAGATAAGATAAACAAAGCAGTTTTTATTGACTTTTAAAAAGAATTTGATCTGGTCGCCGGTTTTGAGATCCGTGTCTTTGGAAACGGCTTCAAATTTGGATCCATTGGCTTTTTTTAAAGCGCCGAAGGCCCACTGAAATTTAACATTGGCCTCTTGCTGCGCTGCGGTTTCCTGGGCGTGTATAACTGCATGGGATTCGAACAATAAAAATAAGCAGAAAATAGTTGGCAAAGCGATTCTGACCACCCGAAGTGTCTTCATTTGGCATCCACCATTTAGTTAATTGATTATACCATTTAAGACCGGGCCGGCCGGATGTAAACCGTCATTGATAAATCAATCATAGCTTCCGCTGCAGACGGGTTAAACCCGGCATTTGATAGGAGGGCATATAAAAACAGGTAACCGCTGATATTTTAAGGAAAAGAAATTTTCCTGTCAAAAGAAAAATGGTGAAACAAAGAAAATTCAGATTTCAACGGGGCGTTCGATCACGCGCACATGTTTCCAGCTGCCCTGCCGATAGCGCCAAAAAGAAGCGGCAAACAAGAAGAAAATAAAACAGGTGGCACAGCTCCAGGCATAATAGAGCCCGGCACCGAATATTTCCACTCCAATATAAATCGGCAGGATCATAACGACCAATGAAAGCAGGCCGATACTCCACATAATAAAACGCGTATCACCGGCACCTTTGAGTACCCCGATGCAGACCATATAGAGGGCATCCAAAAAAATATAGACCGACACAAACCGCAACAGGATAACACCGGCTTCACGAATTGCGGCATAGCCCTCGGAGGTCATGTGGCCGGGTCTGAAGAGCTCGAGCAAGGGCCGGGGTACCAGCAAAAAAAGAAGGAGCAACAAAAATATATAAAATAAGACAATATGGATCGTCGCCTTGGTTGCCGCAAGCGCCTGATCTACTCGATTGCGGCCCAGGGCCTGTCCCACGAGCGTACTGGTGCCCAAAGAAAAACCCATCATGGGCATAAAGGCCAAAGAATTTATCGACAACACAATATTGGTTACAGCCAGCTCAAGTTTGCCGATGCGGCCCACCATAAAAATAAAAAACGTAAATGCGAAAATATCCATGCAAAACTGAACGGCGCTGGGTATACCATATCGCATGAGGCGGCCGAAAAGACCCGGTTCAAAAGCACGATGGGATATCACTTTGAAAACGCGATCATTTTTTTTGGTAAAAACCATTAATGCAAAAACGAGGGCAATCAACGACCAGGACATCACCGTGGCAATCCCGGCTCCCCGTATGCCCCATTCGGGAAAAATCCAGATTCCATTGATCAAGGCATAATCCAGGGGGATGTTAAAAAGGGTTCCGATCATATTGAGGATCATCACCGGCCGGGTCCGTCCCCGCCCGCTAAAAAAGCATGACAGACTGGTTCCGATGATAAGTATTCCCGAACCCAGACACAGGATCCGAAAATAAATAACTTCTAAGGCCTGCACCTCCGGGGAATGGCCGCCAAACCGAAACAGCGGTTCGGCCAGAAAATAAAGGCCGGCCATGGCCACTCCCGAAAGAACGGAAAAATAGATTCCCTGCCACAGGACCGCACCCACCCGATGAAGCGTCCCGGATCCGGTATACTGGGCCACAAAAACATTTAAATACTGGGCCGTGCCCATAAAAAACGAAATAAATAAAAAAGAGGTGATGCCGGCCGGCAGCGCAGCGGCAATGGCATCCAACGAGTAATTTGCCAGGAAAATCCGATCGGTAAACTCCATGATCATGGTGGAAGACATGCTGACCACCAGCGGCAAACTAACCCGCAGCACTTCGCGGTAGGGCTTAACCTCTTTTTGGACTGGAAATTTGGAATCTATTTTGCTCATTTATAAAATCGATGATCTGGATCGCAAGAATAAAAGCGTAAAAAAAGTGACTAACGTTAGAAGTGATCTAAAGTGCCTAAAGTTGATGAATCCTACCCGTCGAGAGCCTCCCTTCGAGAGCCTCCCTTCGAGAGCCTCCCTTCGAGAGCCTCAGGGTCTAACGACAGGGTCGAACGACAGGGTCGAACGACAGGGTCGAACGACTGGGTCGAACGATCATTTTTATTTTAAAAGATGGAGCGCAGCGATACCTTAACTTTAGGCACTTTAGTCACTTTAGTTCACTTTAGTCACTTATCTTTTAGCCAATCCGGACTTAGGCGCCCGCCGGCATCTTTGCGATACGGCATCCAGGTCAGGCCGAAGACTTCCAGCGTAATGTTGGTGCTTTGCGGTTTGACCATAACTTCTTCCAGCGCTTCGCCAGCCGGATCAAAGGCCGCATCCAGGCTGTCGATGTCACTCTGAAGGCGCTCATCGAGCGCGGCCATTTCATGTTTAACGGCGGTGGCCGTCTCCCGGGCCCGGGCGACATCCAACCTTTCCTTGCGCATGCGGCCGGCAGACTTCACGGCGGTACCGAATCGCGTGGCCGAGCGGGAGCTGACGGTCTTGCGGCCCAGAAATGCGCCCAGGATCGCGGTACCAAAAGAGACCATGGTTTCCATTTTTTTGGATTTGGCCTGCTCCTGTTCACGCTGGATTGCCTGTTCAGCACGCATCAGCCGATTTTGAAGGGTGTTAAATTTGGAACTGTATTTGCGGCGCAGCTTTTCGACTTCCAGATCGCGCTTTTCCCGGGCGGCCTGAGTCACCCGTGATAAAAACTCGCTCCTGGATTCTTCGGGACCGCTGGTCAGCTTAAACCGCCTGGAGCGGTAGAGAGTCAAGGGGCGATTTTGCCGAACCCAGCGTAACAGATCCTTGTTCCATTGGTTGTAAGATTTGGCTTTTCCCGCCGCCGACGGCAGCCCGGCATAATTGGCACCGGTCAGCGGTGCGGTTTGCAGGTCGTCCGAACTCAGACCAATTTCTTCAGCCTGGTCCCAGTCCACCGCTACGGGTCCGTCCTCGAGCAGGGCCGCAACCGCCAGCTTCCGGGTGACATCGACTTTGTATTTGATGCTGGAATAATAAACATCCAGCCAGCCGGCCACTGCCGGGTAATACATCAGGCCCTGACCGGCGCCGGATGCGGCCAGATACATGACATTGATTCCGGGAGCAACGACCGGCGGTTCAGCGGCAGGTGAAACCGTTGGCGCGCCTGCGCCTCCGGTTGCCGGAGCGGCGGCCGGTTGCAGGGAAACCGCCGCAGCCTGCGCTGCAGCGGATTTTTTATCCGCCATCAATATTTTAATTTGCTCACGGGTCAGCGGGCCGCGCAGATACGAAAGCACCCAGCGGGTTTCAAATGTAACCGGTGCATTTTCATGGACATTATTTAAAAGAAAAACGCGCTTGCCCAGCCCGGCCAGGACTTCTTGCATGCGGCCGCGGTCAAACCCGGAGCCGGCCACGGCCCCTTCCAGCCCGGCCAGCACGCGTTCCTTGTCACGATCGGTTTGCAGGCGACCGATAAACCACGACCCCGTATTTGAAAGACCTTTGTAATCCAGGTCCACCGGGTTTTGCGTGGAAAGAACCACCCCGAGGCCGAAGGCCCGGGCCTGTTTCAGCAGCGTTAACAGCGGCGCTTTGGACGGCGGGTTTTTTACCGGCGGGAAATAGCCAAAAATTTCATCCATATACAGGATCGCCCGCAGGCTGGAGGTTCCGTCCTGAGTCCGCATCCAGGCAAGAATTTCGTTTAACAACATGGTAACAAAAAACATGCGCTCGGCATCCGAGAGGTGACTGATCGTAAAAATCGAAGCTCTGGGCTTGCCGTCCTCTGTAAAAAGCATGCGATTAATGTTAAGCGGATCGCCCTCCAGCCAGGTTTCAAAACCGGGGGCAGCCAAAAGATTGTTAAGCCGCATGGCCAGTTTAAACCGCTCCTTGGCCGGATAGAACGAATCCAGATCCATCACACCGATGCGCTCAAAGGGGGGTGACTGGATGGCGCGGATCAATCCCGCAAGGTCCAGGGCGCGGCCCTCCGCCCAGACGGACTCGAGGATGTTGGAAATCAGGATGTGCTCCCGGCTGGTGATGGGGTCGGCTTCCACGCCCAGGAGCGCAAGTAAACTGGTGGCCGTGGTCTGGATGCGCTCGCGCAGCAGATCCATATCCTGCCCGACATGGGCCGGCGGCGGCGCAAAGCTGCGCAGCACACTGACCGGCAGCCCGGCACTGCTGCCCGGCGTATAAACGGCAAAGTCCGCCGCTGCACGTAAACGGGCAATGCGCTCCGGATCCTGGCCCCAGCCGCCCAGGCCTTTGCGCCAGAGATCCGCCTGTTGGGCTGCAAACTGATCCGGCGTCAGCCCGGCATTCAGGGCGTCCTGTTCATTGACCCACGGACGCAGGTCCTGGGCCCGCAACTGCGGAAAGTTGAGCAT
>JAQYWI010000178.1 GCA_030145015.1 Desulfobacterales bacterium | reverse complement strand
CACAGGAACGGGTACGCTGCCCCCTCTTAAACGAAGCGGAATTATGTGATTTGTACGATAATAGGCCGCTTACCTGCCGGTTTTATGGGATACCGACTGCGATCGGAGGGGCCGGGCATACCTGCGGTAAATCCGGTTTCGAAAAAGGCGAGCAGTATCCCACTGTGAATCTGGATGCGGTTAACACCCGGCTTCAACAAATATCCGGGGAATTGATCCGGGATCTTAAATCCAGATATGTGAAACTTGCGGATATGCTGGTCCCCTTATCGATGGCATTGCTTACGACCTTTGATGAGGCCTATCTTGGTGTTGGAGAGGAAAAGGAGCCCGAGCCACCCTCCGGAAAAAAGCGCCGAAGGAGAACCCTATGAGCGAATTTTCTCCTGAAGAAGCCGAAGAGAGAAAACGGGCGGTCTTTGAAAGCATGTCACCCCGTCGTCAAAAACACATCTTAAAAAAAGGCTATGATAAGTGGGATCCCTTTGAAGAACCCAAAGATCCGATTGACATACGCAAAGATAAAACCAAACGGACCACCCAGACGCTCGTCAGAGAGTTTCTGCAATCGTGCAGCTCAGAAGATTACAGTAATGCTTACGGACGCGGGGCTCTTGAAATGGCCCTTGGAATCGTTAACAACGACGAGTATTTTAAAGGAGTGTTCGAGTTTGCCTGCTGGTACCGCGAGCTTCTGGAAAAAGAAGGGCAAAAGTGAATGCGGAATTCGGATTGCGGAATTTGACAAAAGGAACAATGATTTTGTGTTAGCACCAGGGCCTCAGAGTTTGCGAAGGAAAGATTTATGAATTGATTTTGTGGCTTTGCGATTGGAAATCATACGCCCAAAACACAACAATGAATACCTGACGCCCAATACCGAATGCCATTATCCAATACCAAGCTTTAAAATGAACCCTCCGTGGAACATAACCCAGATGCTGGGCGCCGGCCCTTTTCCTGAGACCATCGTTTCCCCTGTTGATGGTGCTGAAATGGTATATGTTCCGCCCGGTGAGTTTACCCGCGGAATCACCGAAGAAGAATTGGCCCACTTATTCCTGTTGGACAAGATTGAAAATCCTATATTTGCCACCGAAGTTTCCGGCCGGACGGTCTATCTGGCCGGTTATTATATTGATCGTTATCCGGTTACCAACTACCAATACCAAAAATTTATTGATGAAACCGGCCACCGGGAGCCGGTCCTTCTAAAACATCCGCTGTGGGGACAGCCCATGAAGCCGGTGGTGTTTGTGGGATGGGACGATGCTCGTGCTTACGCCCGCTGGTCAGGCAAGTCGATTCCGACCGAGGACCAATGGGAAAAGGCCGCGCGTGGCCCGGACGGCCGCTGGTGGTCCTGGGGGCAGGAGTTTTTGCCCGATCATTGTAATTCAAGGGAATACGGTCTCGAGCATACCTCCGATATTGGACTCTTCGACCACGGGATTAGCCCTTATGGCTGCTATGATATGTGCGGCAACGTCTGGGAGGTGTGTGAAGGGCGATGGTTGGAAGAAAGTCTGCCCATGCGAGGAGGCTGTTTTTTGGGCTCCGCCATTTTTGTCAGGGCGACCTGCCGCTGGACTCCGGAAGACACCATCGGCGGTGCTCACTGGTTGGGATTTCGCTGCGTCAAAGAGGTCCCGGCACAGCAGTGAAATAGCATAGCGCATGGGGCATAGGGTAAAAAAATATCATCGAAGTTCCCTGTTTAAACGCTTTGCGCTATGCTCTATGCGTGAGGCCCTTAGCTTTACCTGCCTCGCACCTTATACCTTATACCGGATATCTAATACCATCTTCCGATTAAATAAAAAAGCTCCACAAAATTCCGGCGCAGATGGCCGAGCCGATAACACCCGATGAGTTGCACGCCATTCCATGCATCAGCAAGAAATTGGTCGGGTCCTCTTTCAAGCCCATCAAATGCACTTCACGGGCAGAGCCGGGCACTGCCGAAACGCCTGCGGCCCCCAGCAACGGATTTATTTTCTGCTTCAGAAATAGATTCATAATTTTGGCAAAAATTAAACCGGATGCGGTGGCAATCGAAAATGCGACGGCACCCAGAAAAAATATGCCCAGCGCTTTGGGGGTCAGGAATACATCGGCCTGGGTGCTGCAGCCCACTGTAAAACCAAGGAATATCGTAGCCGTATCAATTATGGCGGATTGGGCTGTATTGGCCAGACGATTTACAACACCGCATTCTTTTAAGAAATTTCCTAAAAACAGCATACCTAAAAGCGGCAATGCCGTGGGTGCCAAAAAGCAACACAGCAAGACGCCCGCCACCGGAAATATCAATAGCTCTTTTTTGGAAACGTTCCTGGAAGGCGGCATTTTGATAAGCCGCTCTTTTTTGCTGGTCAGCAGCAGCATGATCGGCGGCTGAATAACGGGTATTAAGGCCATGTAAGAATACGCCGCAATTGCAATGGGTCCGATGAGATGCGGCGCAAGTTTTGCGGTTAAAAAAATGGATGTCGGGCCGTCAGCCCCGCCGATGATTGCAATCGAAGCGGCTTCTTTGGGATCAAACCCGAAAAACAAGGCCCCCAGCAGGGTAAAATATATTCCCATCTGGGCCGCTGCACCCAAAAGCATTAGTTTCGGCTGGGCCAATAAAGATGAAAAATCGGTCATGGCGCCCAGGCCCAGAAAGACAATCGAAGGGTAGACGCCGGAGGTAACACCAAAGTAAAGATAGTGCAAAACGCTGTTGGGCTCATAGATGCCGATTCCAAAGCCTTTAAAAAAAGGAATATTTCCGACTAAAATGCCAAAGCCGATGGGAACCAGCAGCAGGGGCTCGTATTTTTTAGCAGTTCCCAGATAGAGAAAAATACAGCCCACAACGATCATAACGTAATGGCGGTAGTCCGCTAAAAAATATCCGGTATTTGATAAAAACTGTAAAAATAGATCAAACATTGTTTAAGCCTTCATTTCCTATTAAGTTATTCCAGGTGAACGTGCCATCCCCTTGGGCGACCAGGATGTCGGCTTCCTGCAGTCGTTGTATCGATAGATGTGGGTGGGGCAAATCAATTTTATTTGCAATTTCGAATAGTTGTGAGAGAACAAACGGCTCCTTCAGCTTTTCAACCAGGGGCCTGTAAGTATTGGCAAGCTCATCCACAGTAGGGAGACGACATTCTTTATAAATCGGCACTTCGAATTCGTCTCCCTCAACCGCCGGGGCTTTTTTCTTGAATCGGTCCAGATATTTTTCTCTTTCTTCCCAGAGCTTAAGGATCTTGTGGATCTGGGAAATTACAAAAGTCAATACAACCAGGCCCATGAACACGATCGCAGCGCCCACCGCCGCCATGGCCCATCCGTTATTGTTGGTTATGTTCTCAATACCAATCAATTTATGCCTCCTGAAATCACGCCTACCAGAGTTCAAGCGTAAAAAAGTACAGAATTAATAATCAAAGATGATGGAACAGCGCACTTCATAAAAACGGTTGCGATATATAGAAATCTCCTGCCTTAAAAGGCACAAAATTCAAAGTTAGAATCCAAGTGAGCGATATTTCCTGCGAAAAGGCGGCCGATCAGGCAGAATATGAAGGGCTTGAAATGATTCCTCTTATAAGTTAGTAAAATTTTGAATAATTCATACATCATTTCATATGTCAACAAATAAATACGCAACCAGAACCAGTCGATTGATTTTAGTGAATTTAGACATTTTAGCTCATTTTAGTTCATTTTAGGCAATTTTATTTTTGTTTCACGTGAAATTTTCACTGAAAAGCAGCAAACAGTCAGAAAATATGCAGAAAGTGGTTAAATATGATGTGGTCTTTGTTATTAATATTACTCGGAAAACGAATTGACAGCATTTTACAGTTTATAACCAACTGAAATTTATATAAAAAAAATTAGTGGAATTTGAAAGTTCTGACTTGACCTCAGGCAATCTTTTTATTTATAAAGACACAGTCCTTGTGATCCTCTTCAGACTATTTATATTATTATTATTCTTATCTAACACGGGATGGGCGAACATTCGGAGCAGGATCCCATTGGTTTCACAAGATTGTATCTTTAAGGAATTATATCAGTTATCCCGCCAATAATAATAGAGCCTTTCTCATCTCAATTGACTAAGGAGGAAAAGCCATGATGAAAAAAAGGATTTGTGGATTCGCAATCATTTGTCTCGTTTTCGCCTTCATATTCGCGACAAGTGGTTCGGTTTTGGCAGCCGAAAAGACCCATATTTTCGGGTTGCTTCTTGTTGGCCCTTATAATGACCACGGCTGGAGCCAGGCTCATTTTGAGGGCGGTAAATATGTCGAGAAGATGGTTCCGGGCACCAAAATGATTTACATAGATAAGGTCAACCCGGCCGATCGTCCCGGTGTCACCATTCCGCAGCTGGTTGACGACATGGTGGAAAAGGGGGCAAAACTGATCATTGCCAATTCCGATGATATGAAAGACGGAACCCGCGAAGCAGCGGCAATGCATCCGAATATTCACTTTATTCATATTTCCGGCGACGACGTGCTGACCGGCAAGGCCCCGAAGAATCTGAGCAATTTAATGGGACGCATGGAATACGGCAAAATGATGGCGGGTTTTGCGGCCGCACTCACCACTAAAACCGGAAAAATAGGCTATCTGGGACCGCTTATCAACGAAGAAACCCGTCGTCTGGTTGCCAGTGCTTACCTGGGAGCAAAATATGCCTGGGAAAACGTGCTTAAGAAAGATCCCAAGGCATTGAAATTTCAGGTAACCTGGATCGGCTTCTGGTTTAACATTCCGGGGGTGACGGCGGATCCGACCCAGGTAGCCCAGAACTTCTTTAATACCGGCTATGATGTGGTCATCTCCGGTATTGACACCACAGAAGGGGTTGTGGTGGCCAAACAGAAAAAGCAGGAAGGCAAAGCCGTTTGGGCCATCCCCTATGATTACATCGGCGCCTGTGAAGGCGCTTCCGATGTGTGCCTGGGCGTGCCCTACTTTAACTGGGGACCGAGCTATGTGGACTTTATAAAGGCCTCTTTTGGTGGTAAATGGAAATCCAAATGGATTTGGCTGGGACCGGACTGGAAAGATATCAATAATCCCGATACGAGTACCGTCGGATTTCTGGCCGGTTCTGCGCTGTCGGCCTCCGCTAAAAAAGAATTGGACGGCTTTATCAAGGCGCTCGGTTCAGGCAAGATCAACCTCTTTAAAGGCCCCCTGAATTATCAAGACGGCAGCGTCTTTATTAAATCCGGACAGACCGCAAACGATGAACAGGTCTGGTACATGGAACAATTGCTGCAGGGTATTGACGGGCAGAGCTCTGCAAAATAATGCTCGATCCAGAAAATTGATGATTAAATACTTAAGGTGCAGGAGGCACGCTGGAAGCCTCCTGCACTTTTCGTTTTTCAATACGCCATTCCTCCATAACTTCAGCACTCCATTGTTTCGAAAACCTGTTTACTTTTTAGATCGAATAAGTCTATTTAAGTTCAACACGCTAATTTACATTGAAGACACCCATTTATCATGCAAATTGAGCTTCAGGACATCCACAAATATTACGGACCCGTAAAAGCCAACAACGGGATCAACTTAAAAGTCACTCCCGGACAGATTCACGGAATCCTCGGTGAGAACGGTGCCGGTAAGAGCACGCTGATGAAAATCCTGGCTGGATTCAGTCAGCAGACGCGGGGTTCAATTCTTGTAGAGGGATCTGCCGTCGATTACCGCCGTCCGGCCCAGGCCGCGAAGCTGGGCATCGGCATGCTGTATCAGGACCCGCTAGATTTCCCGTTACTGACCGTGCTGGACAATTTTATGCTGGGTCAAACCGATGGCCTGCGCCCGAAGAAGAATAATTTCAAAAAAAGCTTTAATTCACTTGCCGAAGCACTGCATTTTGATTTGGCGCCGGATGCTGCTCTAAAAACGCTGACCATCGGTGAACGCCAACAACTGGAAATTCTCCGATTAATGGCGCTGGGAATTCAGGTGTTGATTTTGGATGAACCGACCACGGGCATTTCCAGTACCCAGAAAGAGATCCTTTTTGATGCCCTAAAAAAATTGGCGGCCGACGGCAAAAGCCTTATTCTGGTTTCTCATAAACTGGAAGATGTCGAAGCGCTTTGTGACACGGTAACGGTTTTGCGCCATGGCAAGGTCACCGGGGAGATGGATCAACCCTTTGAATCCCGGACGCTTCTCGAAATGATGTTTGGCGCTCCACCTGTTTTCCCGCCGCGCTGTTCGGAAACTCCCGGAAAAGATGTTCTGACGATGAAGAACATTTCCGGCAGCGGCGGACGCACCGGGCTTAAGGCTTGTGATGTGGTTATTCGCGAGGCGGAAGTTGTGGGTCTGGCGGGTCTTGAAGGCAGCGGCCAGGGCGTTTTTCTGCGAATTGCCGGAGGTTTAAAGCAGGCCAGGAGCGGGTCCGTCCGATTGCGGGGACGTGACATGAGCAAACAGGACCACCACACGTTCAGGCGCAATGGGGTTACCTTTCTTCCGGCCTCGCGCCTTGAAGAGGGTTTGATAACGGGGTTGAATATCACCGAACATTTTGCCCTGCAGGACAGTCAGGGCAATTTTGTGGTCCGATGGCAGGATGCATTTCGGCTGGCGCAACAGCGTATTGATAAATTTCAAATTAAAGGCCAACCGGCCTCTGCGGTAGAAGAGCTGTCAGGAGGCAACCAGCAGCGGCTTTTATTGTCTTTTCTTCCCGCTGATCCGCAATTACTGCTTCTTGAAAACCCCACCCGCGGACTGGATATTGAATCTGTCAACTGGGTCTGGCAGCATTTGCACACATACTGCGGCCAAAAGACCAGCATCGTTTTTTCCTCACCGGAACTGGATGAGATTTTGATGGTTGCCGATCGCGTGCTGGTTTTTTTTAACGGCCAAATCATCAAAGAGGTTGAATCGTCAAACACGGATGGCCACGAACTGGGACGCGCTATTGCCGGGAAAATTTGATCATACATTTTCCTTTATTTCATTACTTCATGTTAATATTTTTCTTATATACGATTAACATCCATAAATACGAAATCCGAAATCCGAAGCACGAAACAAATCCGAATGACCAAATACCAAAATTCGAAACATGTATTTTGCGGTTGTTTTGAACATTAGGATTTTGAATTTATGTATTGTTTCGAATTTCGATATTCGAGTTTCGAATTTGCCGAGTGCCCGAGCAAAAAAGTAGAAGTCTTCTCAGTTACCTATGGAAACACCTCTTACGAACAGATTTGAATATTTGACGAGGCAATCTCGCAGTTTTCTGGTGACTGTGGTTGCCGTGTTTATTTTCACCTCTCTGGTTCTTCTCGTCGCCGGAGCCCCGCCGCTGGCAGCCTATTATCATATTTTTAAAGGATCGCTGGGTTCCTGGCTTAAGTTTGCGCATGTCATAAAAGCCTGGATACCCCTTACATTATGCGCCTGCGGTCTGCTGTTTACCTTTCGAATTGGCCTGTGGAACATCGGCATCGAAGGGCAGGTCATGATGGGGGCTATTTTTTCTACTGCCGTTCTGCGTTTAGGGCTTGAAAGTCAGATGCCTACAACAATTATTTATTTATCGATTGTTGCCGGATTAATCGGAGGCTCACTGTGGGCCTTGATTGCCGGTTTTCTAAAGACAAAGGGCGGTGTTAATGAAATTTTTGCCGGTCTCGGACTCAATTTTGTGGCCCAGGGAATTATTCTGTGGCTCATCTTCGGCCCCTGGAAGCGGCCGGGCGTGGCATCGATGAGTGGCACGGAGGTGTTTCCGCCGCAGTTGTGGCTATCCCAGTTAGCGTCCCTCAGGTTATCGTTTTCGGCACTGGCCATGGTATTTATTTCGCTGATTTTAACTGCTTTGATCTTGCGCTATACTAAAATCGGTTTGAATTTAAAAGCGATTGGAAGTAATCCGTCAGCAGCCTATTTGTTTGGACTGAAAACGGGCCGGAATATGGTGATTGCCATGGTTTTTGCCGGAGGGTTTGCCGGTATCGCCGGAAGCCTTCAGGTCACTGGTGTTTACCACCGCCTGCTTCCGGCCATATCCAGCAATTACGGCTACCTGGCCCTACTGGTTGCGATGCTTTCCAATTACAATGTCTGGCTGGCACCGCTGGTGGCTTTATTTTTCGCCTGTCTGAATGTCGGCAGCATCCAGCTGCCGATGGTGCTTCAACTGGACTCTTCTTTAAGCGGTGTGATTCAGGGAGCCCTGGTGCTGGCTACCCTCGGCATTCATGGGTGGCGCAAGCGATGGACGCAAGACAGCGGACAGAGAACAGAAGACAGATGACAGAATTAGACATCACCATCTTATTTGCCGGGGTTGTTGCCGGAGCGACACCGATTGTGTTCGCCGCTCTGGGTGAGACCATCACGGAGAAAGCCGGGCTCATCAATCTTTCTCTGGACGGCTCTATCTTATTGAGCGCAATGGCAGCATTTGCCATCGCATTTGAGACCAACAACGTTTTGGCCGGCTTTATAGGCGGCGCGCTTGTCGGGGCGCTGATGTCATTGATTGTGGCGGTATTCAGTATTTTCCTGGGGCAGAATCAGGTGGCGGTGGGGTTTGTTTTAACGCTGATGGGGCGGGATCTGGCGTATTTTATCGGTAATCCTTATTCACGGATACAGGGCCCTCAAGTGACACCACTTTCCCTGCCGCTGCTGGATAAGATACCCTTTTTAGGCGAAGTCTTTTTTCACCACAATTTACCGGTTTACTTCAGCCTGCTGCTGATCTTTCTATGCTGGTGGTATCTTTACCGCACACCATATGGTCTCAAGCTTCGATCGGTTGGCGAACACCCCAGGGCTTCCTATGCCCGGGGAATCAGTCCTGAAAAACTGCAGTTATTCTATGCCGTCTGCGGCGGTTTGCTTGTCGGACTGGCCGGCGCCACATTTTCCCTTGCCACAAAACCCGGCTGGGGACGCCCCCAGGGCGCAGAAGGGACGGGCTGGATCGCCCTGGCCCTCGTTATTTTTGGCGGTTGGAATCCTGCGCGGGCAGCGATCGGGGCCTATCTTTTCTCGTTTTTGCAGGTTATCGGCATCTATCTTCAGGGGTGGCTGCCTTCGGTGCCGGCCCAGGTATTTCAGGTGGCACCCTTCCCGCTGATGATCTTCACCCTCCTGATCCTGTCCATTGCCCAGAAAGAATCCGTCCAGATCTGGGCCGAAGGCAAAGCCCATGTGAAGGCTTTGCTGAATATGTTTTCAGGGATGGCGCCGTCCGCCCTGGGCAAACCCTACCGGCCGGATTGATGAGTCCTCAGAATCCAATTTTACCGCAATTAAATCATTTGAAGGGTTGACGACCAAAGCCGCAAT
This sequence comes from Desulfobacterales bacterium, assembly GCA_030145015.1. The sequence goes on along the minus strand of JAQYWI010000178.1, from coordinate 1,555 downwards.
GGGTATACTGTATTTGAATAAAAGGTATACCAATTTTGGAGGTTATGCAAATGTCCAAAGTAACGGCAAAATATCAAATCACTTTACCGGTAAAAGTTAGAAAAGAGCTGGGGATCGTCCCCGGAACAGAGGTGGATATCATTAAAAAGGGAACCAAATACGTGCTAACTTTCGATCCAATTAAAGAGCTTAAAAATAGGTGGCGTGGAAAATTCAAAGACGATTCCACAACCATGGAATACCTTGACGAAATCAGAGGGCCGGCAAATTGAGAGTTTGCGTCGATACGACAATTTTTCTCGACATCCTGAAGGATGAATTTAGAGATTTCCAGGATAAATTATATGAAGCCTTAGCCAGAAAAGAAGAGCTGGTTTCTCCGTCTGTGGTCTATGGCGAATTGTTGCCCCAATTTAAAGGCAGCACTAAACAAATTGATGAGTTTTTAAAGGAACATCGAGTTAAAATTGAATCTCTTGATATTGATGCAGTCACCGCAGCCGCAAAAAGCTGGATGAAATATTTGACAAGAAAAGGTAGAGTAAAATGCCCCAGTTGTGGCCACAAAATGGTTTATAAGGCGCATTTTCTTTCCGATTTTTTTATTGGCGGCTTTGCCTCCGCAAAATGTGATACGATCCTAACCCGGGATCGTGGAATATATAAAAAGTATTTTCCAAGCCTTGTCGGATATGAGAACTGTTTGGCCCAACGTTATCGTCGAGGTTGAACAAAAAGTGCCTAAATTCTGCCTTTTATGCCGGACTTGATCCGGCATCCAGTAACGTAATATTATGAAAAAGCACTGGATTCCCCTTCGACTCGTTCGACCTCGAGGCTCTCGACAGGTTTGCTCAGGGTGGTGAGCCTGTCGAACCACGAGTCAAGCCCGGAATGACGAAAACACTGCTCACGCCTTCTGCCAATTGCGACACAGTCTGGAAGGCAGGAATCCAGAAAAATTGGGGCCGCAACCTGGATGTCCGACCCCATGACAGGAAAAACACCCCGATCCCTTAGTTATTTATATATTGATTCCTGAGAAATAAGTCCCTTTTTTTTGCAACAAATGAATTTAAAATTGCGGGCTGCAGTTTGTCAGCGTACCAAGGCGTATTTGTTGATATTTACACCATACAGGCCTGTGCGCGATGTAAAACGAACCATATAAAGCGGTTTAAAGCTTTATCAAAAGCCATATGGGCTTTAGCCCATCGCTTTATATTGCAGGCTATTACTTTACAGGCGACTGCAAAGCATACCTTGGCTGCTCTGCGGACCCGCAGCTTACCCATGCCGTGTCTGCGCTTCAATTCAGACATCGTCGCCTCTACTCCCGAACGGATTCTATATTGTTCCTTCCATTCGGTAGTTTGTTGGATTGAATACATCTGATCTCGTAACCGAAGCCCAGCTGTTATTTCTAACCGAAAATTTCCGACTGTGTCTTGAGGTTTACAACCGCGTGCACGGTGATTGGGTGCGCGAACCGGGCAGTTATCAAGTATGCTACATTTGCGACAGATGTCTCCATCGAAAATAGCATGAAGACAAC
>JAQYWI010000380.1 GCA_030145015.1 Desulfobacterales bacterium | reverse complement strand
AAGAAATTGTGAAAATATTTTAAAAAAGGTAGAATGTCCTGTTAGTATGGCGGAATATGGTCAAAAGCAAGTAAAAGATTATTATAATTTAGATGTAAAACATATTCCACATGGTACTGATTCAAAAATGTTTTATAGATTACCAGATGAGGAAAGAAACAAGTTAAGATTAAAAAGAGGATTGAATGATAAACGACGATTCATCAATTCTAAACAGTGGAGTTTAATTTTATATCGGAGGTTATCCCGTATGGGCGAGATCATTGAATTCAGAAAACAAGGCGAATGCTGCGCCACTTGCCGTTACTGGGTTCCACGGCCCAACGACTGGATTTGTATGCTGGACGGACCACCGTACGAATATTGCACGCATCCGGATATACTGCAGGGTTATTACCTTTGTGATGAGACTATACGGAAATTGAACCTGCATCGCAGGCCGGACAGCTGGTGCACACACTACCAGGGGGAACCGCGTCGTACCTATGTTCAGTCGGAATTGCAACCCATGTTGTGGACGGCAATGAAACCCGAAAATAAGGATGATGTTTGAATGAAAGCTCGCGTTGATCGAAGCCAACTGGCTTTGCAAAAAAAACTCTAAAGAACGCAAAACCGTCGGATAAAAAGATCCGATCCACATCCGGCACCACCATCACCTTTACAAACAGCATTGCCGTCGATGGCCCCGGTTTTCAACAGCAGGTGATTGGGAATTAAGGCGAACGCAAAGCATTGGGTGCTTATGTTACTGAGGATCAAGCCGAGCCGGTCAATAAAAAAATCAAGATCGGCATTATCATCAAATACCTTTTAACGGGCGATCCCCTTGGTAATAATATGAAAGGATTCTATTTGGGCATTACTTGATGTAATGACAACCCTATCGTATACTTGAACATCTGGGTGCCTGAAAAATTAATGAATTGTGGTCGTAATCTTAAATATTCAGGGGGGAAATTAGCGGTTGCGATATCACAACTTCTGGGAGCGCTTTCAGATTCAAAATATTATTCTTCTTATCAGTGGTCGGGGTGAAGTTGCCATTTCCAGAAAGTATCTCAGGTGAACATAGCAGGATAAGTCGGCTTGTTATGGGTTTAATTCTTAGAAACTGAAAAACATAAAGGTGCTCTCAACCCGCTCACAATCGCATTTTTAATCTTTTCTGCGATCCATCCTTGCCAGCATAATCAAGCCATCGCTTCTATGATTACCTTTCAATTGTTCCTGTTTGGTGAAAAGTGAAATCAATATAATATTATTGACATTTCAACATGTTACTGATACTTAGCTTGAATAGACTCCTATTTCTTAATAAATTTTCGCTGGTTACGGTAAATGCTATAGATCAATGTGTTAACAAATAGAGGGGTCCACGTTGACGGAATTCAATCCCCCAAATTTTTCTTTTCTTAAGGATCTCGACCTTCCTTTGATGCATCTTGCAGCGATATCCCAACAAATTCGTGAAGAGTTGGAACCCTATATCAATATTGCCATCCAGAGAGATATAGTCAATAGTTGTGTATGAAGAATCAGGCGGCAATCCGTTTATCTTCGACACCATCGACAAATTTTACTCCTCTAATGACTTCTGCCAGGCGTTGTGGATGGTGGAGTCGAATCCATCGTTTCTGCGCACACTGACAAAGTTTAAAAGCCATCGTGATTACGCTCTGCACTGAAAAACAACCGCGCACCTTGTTTGTACGTAACCTTACGGTTGCAAAAGTGGATTCAATCGGGTTGGTCGTTCGGATGTGCCTCCAATGCTCAGCCGGAAAATCATAAAAGGTCAGCAGCACGTTACGGTCCTTTTTCAGACACTCTGCGGCCTTGGGATATTTGGCACCGTAAATGCCGATAAAATCATCAAAGTGGCGCTGAGCTTCATCTTTTTCCGGAGCCTGCCAGATCTGATGCAGCTTGGCTTTGGCCTTTGCTTGTAAGCTCTTTGGCAACTTATTGAGCACATTGGCGGTTTTGTGAACCCAGCAGCGTTGCCAGCGGGTGTTGCCGTATACCTTGGTCAGTGCCTTCCAGAAGCCCAGGGCACCGTCTCCCACGGCCAGCTGCGGTCCAATCTTTAGACCGCGGCCTTTGAGACTCAGCAGCAATTGGGACCAGGACAATTCGCTTTCGCGGAATCCACCCTCAATGGCAACCAGTTCCTTGGTACCGTCTTCGGTGGCGCCGATGATCACCAACAGGCACTGCTTATCGTCCATGCGTACGTTGCAGTAAATGCCATCGGCCCAGAAATATACATAACGCTTTGCCGACAGATCGCGTTTTTGCCACTGATCCAGATCCTGCTGCCAGATGGTCTTTAAGCGGCTGATCGTGGTCGGTGACAGTCCCGGGGCATCCCGGCCAACCAGCGCTGCCAGGGCATCGCAAAAATCGCCGGTAGACACGCCTTTCAAATAAAGCCAGGGAATCAGCGCTTCCATACTTTTGGTTTTGCGAAGATACGGTGGCAAAATCGAGGAACTGAAATGAATCCTTTCCGATGGATCTGGGTGGCGGTCCCGCACACGCGGTGTTTTAACCGGAACCGGACCGATTCCCGATTGGATCTCGCGTTCCGTACGATAACCATTACGAACAATCCGTTGTCTGCTCAACTCATCCTTTAAGTCGGCATATTGGTGGGTAAAAAGCTCGATTTCGGCCTCCAATGCCTGGGCTATCAATTTGCGGGCTCCCTGACGGATGATGGTTGTGATCGGATCATCGATAAATCGCTCTGGCTTTTTTAAATCGATTACGTTATCTTTGCTCATGGGTGGTGTATCCTTTCCATTTTGAAGTGGCCGGTTGACTGCCTGTGAACAATCTACCGGTGGATACACCGCCTTTTCCTCTAAACACAACTTTTAATCATAACTCTAGTTTTTTGAGGCCAAAAAAGTTTTGAATAGTGTTCCTAAGCGATAACTTTCACGATAACGAAGCCAGTTCTTTTTCGTATCTTTCAGCCCATCCATCAGCACCGCATTCTTTGAAGATTTCTATGGCCTTATTCAGGTTTTTTCTGGCTTTTGATGATTCGCCCTTTCGCTTGTAGAACTCTGAATAT
>JAQYWI010000177.1 GCA_030145015.1 Desulfobacterales bacterium | reverse complement strand
TTAACTAATAATTATATTTTTAAAGAACTAATTTTTGCGAGGTAAAGAATGACTGAAAATTTGAACAAAACTTTTGCAGGTGCGACACGTTATGTCCTCGATGATGAACTGGCAAAGATTGTAAACATTTCCATGGTCCTGGAAATGCCGTTGCTGTTGAAAGGAGAGCCCGGTACCGGAAAGACCATGCTGGCCCATGCAATCGCAGAAAGTCTGAAGATGCCCCTGATTGTGCTTAATGTGAAATCCAGCATGAAACTTGTTGAGGCACTATACCAGTACGATACGCTGACACGGCTCAACGATAGCCGGTTTGGCGACTCATCCCGCGATGTCAGTAAAATAGAAGATTATATCCGGATGGGCAAAATCGGGCAGGCTTTTACCGCGGATGCCCGAACGGTCCTGCTGATCGACGAGATCGACAAAGCCGATACGGATTTTCAGGATGACATGCTCGATGTTCTGGATCAGATGGAGTTTGATATCATTGAAATCGACAAAACCATTCCGGCAACATTTCGTCCGGTAATTATTATTACCTCAAATGCCAAAAAAGACCTTTCGGATCCGTTTTTAGGCCGCTGCAATTTTCACCATATTGCGTTTCCGGATCCGGAGATGATGCGCAAAATTATTAGGGTACATTTTGCGGACATCGATTCCAATCTGTTGGAAAATACGATTACTGCTTTTTATGCCGTGCGGGATTTCGGTGATATTGAAAAGCGACCGGCCACCCGTGAATTGATTAACTGGATTCGGGCGCTCCAGGCCGACCCTGATTTTAAACCCAAACAACTGGAAAAGGGCGAATTGCCCTATCTGGGTGTCCTTTTTAAAAAGAGCCAGGATCTGCGTAAGGCCCAAAGCATGGTGGGTCGCAGAGGGGCATACTAAAAGGCGCAGGGCACAGGGCGCAAGGCTAACGGTCTTTATCAGAAATTTGAAACCATCAGATCAATCCTGAACCCTAAACCCTGAACCGTGAACCGTGAACCGTGAACGAAGTGAACCCATGTTCGTTAATTTTTTTTATAAATTGAAAGATGTCGGAATACCGGTTAGCCCCACCTCCTTTTTAACGCTTCACAAAGCACTGGGCCGCGGGCTGGTTAATTCGCTGGAGGACTTTTATACAGCCTCGCGAGCCATTCTTATTAAAAGTGAGCGTTATTTCGATCTATATGATCAAGTCTTTGCCCATTACTTTCAGGGAGCTGAACTGCCGGATCCGGAAGGGCTTGAGCTTGATGAGGTGGCACGGGTTATGCTGGAGGCCTGGTTGCAGAATCCCGAGGGATTGGCTGAAATACTGGGCATGGATGAATCCGCCCTAATGAAGCTTACCCCTGAAGAACTGATTGAATATTTTAAAGAACGGCTCAAAGAACAGACAGAAGCCCATCACGGAGGGCACAAGTGGATCGGCACCGGTGGATACTCTCCGGTGGGTCATTCCGGCTATCATCCCGGGGGCATGCGAGTGGGGGGGGGCTCCGGCAACAAGTCGGCCGTGAAGGTGGCGATGGACAGAAGGTATAAAGATTATTCGCTGAGCGGGCCGCTGAGCAGTGCCCTGATGGGCGAAGCCTTAAAACGGCTGCGAAATCTGGTCCCCTTTGGTCCCAAAGATCAGGTCAATATTGACGAAACCATCTATCAGACCATGAAAAACGCCGGTGAGATCGAAATCGTGTTTGACCGCTCGCTCAAAGATCGCTTGAAAGTTATTCTGGCGATTGACAACGGCGGCTGGTCTATGGACCCTTATGTGTCGGTAGTGCAGACCTTATTCGATTATGCCCGTGCCCAATTCAAAGATGTTCAAACCTATTTTTTCCACAACACCATTTACAACACGCTCTGGAAAGATACCGCCCGATATAAAAAGCCGCAACGCATCGATCAATTTGTACGTCTTGACCCTGAAACACGCTTGATTATAGTGGGTGACGCCAGTATGGCGCCTTATGAACTCATGGCTACCGACGGATCTATTCACCTTGAGGATCGCAGCGGCATGCCGAGTGTCGAGTGCCTCAACTTGCTTGCGAACACATTTCCCCACACCGTGTGGTTAAACCCGGTGTCCGCTTCCATGTGGGACTACACCCGCACCATCGCCCATATCCGTCAGATATTTCCCATGTTCGAGCTGACCATCGATGGGCTCGAGCAGGCCGTCTCTCATCTCATGCAGAAATAGTCTGGCCTCTCGTTTCTGGCTGCTCGCTGCTGGCTACTTGTTTTTGGCAGCCACAGAGGGCTGCCCTACGTTTTGAAAGAGGCAATCTTCTATCTTTATGTAGGGCCGGTGCTTGCATCCCGACCCTTAAGCGGGGCCTCTGTGCCGGCCTGAAGCTACCCGTGTATAGATAAGATTTCAGGTGTCAGAGGTATTCTTGAACAACACCCGAGTACGAGGACGAGTACGAGGACGAGTAAAATGAGGAGAATAGAATATCGTCCTCGTCCTCGAGAACCGGCTGATACCTTATCCGGAACCAGGATTAAGGCTCCAGATTATACAATCTACACGTATTTTCCCAGATGATCTGCGCCAGCTGATCGGGCGCTTCATTGCGGACTTCGGCCAGTTTGAACAGGACAGATTTGACAAAGGCGGGTTCGTTGCGCCGGGTGTATTTTTTTTCAGGGGCCGGTGTCAGATAGGGAGCGTCGGTTTCCACTAAAAGTCGTTCTGCGGGTACCTGCGAGAGCATTTTGCGTAAATTGGCACCGCGCTCTTTTAGGGTCACAATGCCGGTGATCCCGATGTAAAATCCCAGGCTGAGATAGGACTGCAGTTCCTTTGGTGTACCACTGAAGCAATGAATGACTCCACTTTGTTCTTTTTTTAAATGAGTTTTCAGGATTTCAAGAAAACGACCTTGACTATCGCGCTCGTGGAAAATGATGGGCAGGCTAAGTTCATCAGCAATTTCCAGCTGGCGAATAAACCATCTTTCCTGATCCTTTCGAGGGGCGTACATGCGGTTATAATCCAGCCCGATTTCACCCCATGCCTTTACCTTGGGGCTTTTAGCCAGTCGTATAAAAAAATTAAGTGCTTCTGAGTTGCAGTGTCCGGCATCATGGGGGTGAAACCCGACCGAGGCATAAATGCCCGGATTGGATTCTGCCAGCGATACCGCCCGGGCCGCTGTTTTTCGGTTGACCCCTACGGTCATCATTTGCGCAACACCGTTGCGATGGGCGCGTTCAATCACCCCGGCGATGTCCTTCGCATAAGCCTTATCATCAAGATGACAGTGGCTGTCGAATAGTTTCATTTATCTGTTCTCTGACAGGGTTAAAATTGAAACATCAATCTGAATCTATCTCAAAGATTGTAGATTACCGTTTAGGTTGAGTCCGTTAGAAAAGGAAAATGTCTGATTACAATTTTATTGCCTGCAAACAGGACAGGGCACTAATGGGTAACTGGACAAAGCGCTGAACCGGACCCATTTTAACTGTTGCGCTATATCAATGATACATTGAATAATCAAGATTTCACCTTGATTTCAAACATTGTTTCTGACAACATAAATTCTTTAAGCCTGCGACCGGCGAAATCACGACGGGGAGGTTTTACATGTTTAAAATTGTGAAAAGAGAGGAAATGTCCGATGGAACCGTGGTGCTTAATGAAATTGAAGCACCGCTTATCGCGCGCAAGGCCAAGCCCGGGCAGTTTGTGATCCTGAAGGCTAATGAAACGGGTGAGCGTATACCGCTGACGATGGCCGAAACGGATCCTGAGAAAGGAACCATAACCGTCATCTATCAGGTGGTGGGGAAGTCGACGGCTCTTTTTAAAACCCTGCAGGTGGATGAAGGCTATCAGGATATTATCGGCCCCCTGGGCAAGGCCACCCATATCGAAAACCTCGGCAAAGTGGTTTGCGTGGGTGGAGGTACCGGGATTGCCGTCTTGCACCCGATTACGCGGGCCATGAAAGCGGCGGGAAATCATGTGATTTGCATTATCGGGGCTCGCACCAAGGACCTACTCATTTTAGAAGATAGGATGAAAGCGGCCTCGCATGAACTGCGCGTATGCACAGACGACGGTTCCTATGGCCACCATGGTTTTGTCACCGAGGTATTAAAAGAGATATTAGAAAAGGAAAAAATAAGCCAGGTCGTTGCGATCGGCCCTGTGCCTATGATGAAATTTCTTTCTATACTTACCAAAGAGTATAACGTGCCGACCCTGGTCAGCCTGAACCCCATAATGGTCGATGGCACCGGTATGTGCGGCGGATGCCGCGTCACCATCGACGGGCATACCAAGTTTGCCTGTGTGGACGGACCCGAATTTGACGGACACAAGGTCGATTATGATGAGCTGATGCAAAGGCTTCAAGCCTATTGTGAAGACGAGCAGGAATGCTATAAAGATTATTGTATCATCCGCGATAGCCAATAAATTCCTGACGGCAACGGTTCGGATCAATTAGGTCTTCTCTGAGACGGCGGTATTCGTTTGAACACATCGTATTTTTCGTTCACTTAAATGATATAGAGTCGTTGGCCTTAAGTCGGCGTTGTTTATCGGAGGACATAATGGCTGAAAGCGTAACCAAAAAAGTAAAAAAAGAAAAGATCCCCAGAGCTTCGATGCCTGAACAGGAACCCGAAATTCGAGCCAGGAACTTTTTGGAAGTGCCGACGGGTTACACCGAAGAGATGGCGATGACAGAGGCGCAACGATGCCTGCAATGCAAAAAGCCCGGTTGCGTGGCGGGCTGTCCCGTAGAAATTGACATACCCGGCTTTATCCAGCTCATTAAAGATGGAGACTTTACCAAATCCATTCGACACATCTGGCAAAAAAACAGCCTCCCGGCGGTTTGCGGCCGGGTCTGTCCCCAGGAAATCCAGTGTGAAGGCCTCTGCATCCTTGCCAAAAAAGGGGATTCGGTCGCCATCGGTAACCTGGAAAGGTTCGCGGCCGACTGGGAGAGAGAAAATGGTACCGGGGCGTTACCCCCCACAGCCGAGTCCACCGGAAAAAGGGTTGCTGTCGTTGGTTCCGGTCCCGCCGGTCTGACCGTTGCAGGGGATCTGATTGTTAAAGGGCACGATGTAACGGTATTTGAAGCGTTTCACAAGTCGGGCGGCGTTCTGGTTTACGGTATTCCCGAATTCAGGCTCCCAAAGGAGATTGTGGCCCAGGAAGTCAATTTCCTTGAAAGGCTAGGCGTTAAGGTTGAATGCAATCAGGTGGTCGGCAGAACTATTACGGTGGATGAGCTATTTGAGGACGGGTACGACGCCGTTTTCATCGGTGTGGGTGCGGGACTGCCGACCTTTTTGAATATACCGGGTAAAAATCTTATCGGCATTTATTCCGCCAATGAATACCTGACCCGATCCAATCTTATGAAAGCGTACCTTTTCCCGGAGTATGATACGCCCATTATTCGGGGGAAGAATGTAATTACGCTGGGAGCCGGCAACGTGGCCATGGACTCGGCCCGTACGGCTCTGCGCTTGGGTGCTGAAAGCTCCAGAATTGTTTATCGGCGATCAAGAACGGAAGTACCGGCCAGGGCTGCGGAGGTGCACCATGCCGAGGAAGAAGGGGTTGAATTCTTTTTTCTGGCAGCCCCAACGAAATTTATCGGAAATGAGAAGGCGCGTGTGGTCGGCATGCAATGCCTGAAGATGGAATTAGGCGAACCGGATGACTCCGGTCGGCGCAGACCGGTGGCGATGGAAGGTTCGGAGTTCGAACTGGAGTGCGATTTGGTTATTGTGGCCGTCGGTACGGGACCCAATCCCGTTTTGACACAAGCCACTGACGGTTTGGCGCTAAACAAATGGGGCTATATCCAGGTGGATGAAAAGACCGGCAAGACCGCCAAAAAAGGAGTGTGGGCCGGCGGCGACATTGTAACCGGTTCGGCCACCGTTATCCTGGCCATGGGCGCAGGCCGGATTGCAGCTAACTCCATACATGATTACTTAACGCTTGGCTGGTAATCAGTTTTTGTTTATAAACAGCCTTTTTCCGCAATCTCCGGATCGACCGATCATCTAACAGAGGATGATGAAGAAGCTGCGCAATTTTGTATCGAGAACGAGTACGAGGACGACGACGAGAACGATGCATATGAGATCGTAAATCCTACTCGTCCTCGTACTCGTCCTCGATAAATAAAAATAGGATTTGCACCAGCTTAAAACTAAAATGCTGTTGATTACGGGGGTTATCAAATGCGTGACACTGAGCGTGAAAACCCATTAGGGGAACTCATAAATCTTGCGATGGACTGCATGGGGGTTGCCGTAACCCTTATCGATGCGAAAGGAACACTTCTGTATTACAACCAATATTCGACAAAGATCCTGGATCGAAAACCCGAGTATATTGGGACAGACATCCATTCTCATCATAAAAAGACAGACAGCAACCAAAAAGTAAATCGAATGCTTAAGCGTTTTGAGGAGGGCCGAAGGGACCCTTTTCATTACGAGGCGAAACCTTATGGAAAGACGATCTGCGTAACCCTTGCACCCATTCTAAAAAATGATAAGTTCGTCGGATGTGTTCAAACGGTAAGGCTTAAAAATACGGTTTAACCGCCCGGTTCTTTTTGTGCCGCAGATGACCGTTTGCCGGCCTTAGAACCGGAAGGCTCTGAAACCACCCGGACCTCGAGCGGACCGGTTGCATCCAGATGCACATCGCGCTGGGGAAAGGCAATTGTCACCCCCGCCTCTTTGAAGGTGTTGTCAATGGTAAGGTTCAATTTATGCAGCATTGGCCACCAGTCTTCAATTCCATTAATAAATACCCGCAGTTCAAAGTTGAGACTGTTGTCTCCAAAACCTTTGAAGATGGCATCCGGAGCGGGTTCGGAAAGAACGCGTGGATTTTTGCGGGCGGCCTGCACGAGCAGTTCTTCGGCCAATTTGGTATCGGAGCCGTAAGCGATTCCGACCGGTATCCGAATCCGGATATATTTATCCGAAAGCGACCAGTTGATCAGGCGGCCGACAACAAATTCCTTGTTGGGGACGATCAATTCCTTGCGGTCCCAGTCGACGACAGTCGTTGCCCGGATACGGATACGCGATACGGTTCCGCTGATATCGCCGATGGTGACCGTATCACCGACTCTGAACGGCCGCTCGAACAGAACGATCAATCCGCAAATAAAGTTTGCCACAATTTCCTGCAGTCCGAAACCGAGGCCGACACCCAGAGCCGCAACCAGCCAGTGCAAATTCGCCCATCTCATACCGATTGTGTTGAACGCAATAATGATACCGATCGCCGTTATCGAGTATCGGCAGACGGTTGAGTAGGCATAGCGCGCCCCGGGATCCATCGGCAAACGATTCAACAAAATAACTTCCAGCAGGCCCGGCAGGTTGCGGCTGGCAATGATCGTTGTCACGGCCACAATGACTGCCATAGTAATATTGGCCAGGGTGATGGGAACCGTTTTTGCAATGCCGTCCACAACCGTGCCGTAACTCCAGAACTGGATATCCTGCAGGATGCCGAAGGCCGGAAAGACGGGCTCCCAAATTGCCCAGATTCCTGCCAGAGCGAGGATGAACACAACCAGTTTCAAAAGCTTACGGGTTTGTTCATCTATCTGACTCATTTCGACGATGGTTTCCATCATCAAAGGCCGATCAGCGCCGCCGGGATCCATGGCGGCTTGCGCGCCTGAGGTCGATTCTTGGTGCAACGCCTGATTTGCGAAGGCTTTTTTTAAAGCAATCCTGCGGCGGGCCAGCAGCAGTATTCGCAATACCAGATCGTTGAAGACAATCAAACCCGATAACAGCCCGATGGTGTTGCGGACCAGGCCGCGTATTTCGATGGCTGAATAATAATACCCGATCAGTGCCAGAAAGAGAATAAAGAGCGGCAGAAGGATGGCCAGGGGATACCATACATATCGCAGACGGCACCGCAAGCTTTGGGGGTGTTTTTCAATCAATACGGATGTGATGCCGCCCCTGAATCTCAGGATGCGCACTGCGAATGTGGATATGGCCAGGGCCTGAATCATGAGGGCTAATTTGGCGAGCGCATCGCTGTATTCAAACTGAGGCACTGTTTCCATCGCTCCCAGGAAAAAGGAGGACACCGTTGTGATCGGGATCAGCCAGCCCAGATTGCGCCTCAGGGTGCGGCGGGCTGACTCCGGCCATTGAAAGTGTGCCTGGGCCAGACCGTGTTGACGGCAGATACTGTAGAACAGGACCATAAAGATCAGGGGGCGGGTAGCGTAGATCAAACCACCGGCAATGCCAATGCTGAACGGTGCTGCCTGACGCAGGTTTGTCAATTGAATTGCCGGAAATGCCAGCAGGAACGGCCAGACAGCGGCCAGCAATACCGTCAGGCCCAGGGCTTTAATCGTCAGAAAGAATGAATCCTCCACCTGCTGCGCGACGCATTCAGCGATATCCTTCAGTTTTCTTTTAGCCCACCCGCGACCGACGATCAGAAACAAACCGATCAGCAAACCGATTATCCAGACGGCTGTCTTCTGAACGAATGAGCGGCCCATGTCCTTTAAAAATTGGCCCCAGGAAGCCGGTTCGAAAAACCATCCTGCTGAGACTTGCAGCTTCCGGAGGTCGCTGAAACCGACCGGCTTGGAGCTGCGAATCCAGATCAGATGGCGATCGAGCAGTTCACCGAAATCCTCGGCCGTGTTGACCAGTTTTTGTTCAGTGAATTCAATGTCCTGTATCAATTTGAAGATGCGGTCGTAGCCGGGTTTCAATTTTTGAATGATATCAAGGCGATTGGCTACCAATTCCTGAATTTTTAAATCGAGTGACTTGCGGTCGACATCCGATAGAAAACTGACGGAACCGATCACGCGATCTGCCAGAGCCTTAGGGTCGGAAAGTTCACGCAGCAAGCGATCCAACTCGATCTGCTTTTCGCTGATTTCGCTCATTCTGATCTGGCGGGCATCGGAACCCGCAAAATACTGATCAGCCCTGGGCAGTTTCAGACGCTGGGTGCGCAGCGCCAACCCGATGGCCTCGGTTAGCACGGCGGATTCAACTCTCTTTTTAGCCGTTTCAAATTCCTCTTCCAGCGCTTTCAGACGGGATTGATAACCTTCATAATTTCCTGCCAGCACTGTTTCTTCCCGGGTAACTTCTTCCAGCTCGGTACTCAGTTGGATGTTGATGTCAAACAGGTCCTGGACAATCTTGGGCAGTAGGGGAACCTTGACGATGGCGTCCTGGGCGTCCTCCCGTGCCTGAGTGGCCTCCTGCTGGCGGCGTTTCTGAACTTCGGCCTGCCAGGTTGTCAATATTTTTTGGCGGCTCTCCACCGCTTTCTGGGCAACATCTCGTTCCGTGTTGAACAATTCTACGAGCAGATTATGACTGCGTTGTCGCTGCTCGTTCAATTTGATTTCGGCTTCCAATTTTTCCTGCTCGGACCTGAGGCTTAGCACTTTGGAATGATTAAGTATGTCTTTCTCGGCAGCGCCGGATGCTGTTTTCAGCTCAGTTTGAATGTCTTTGAGCCGGCTGGTTGCGGTCGCAAGCTGTGCGGGTGTTTGATTGGTGATATCCTTCTCCGCCGTTAAGCGGTCACTCCATTCCCGCAGTCTGCTTTGAGCCGTCGCGAGTTCGGCTTCTTTCTGGCGGACTCGCTGTTCGAGTTTTAACGTGCTCATTTGCAGCGCGCGTTTCTCGACGTTTTCAAGCGCCATGAATGGCTTTTTGAGTTCAGCCTGCAATATTTTCAACCGCTCGGGGGCTGTCTGGTTGAGCTGTGAGAGTTCTTTTGCCTTTTTATTGGCGCTGAAGGCCAGTTCTATATATGTAATCGCCCGGTCTATATATTTCAGACTGTCGGTTTTAACCGTGGCATCGATATCCGTCATCGTTTCGATCGTAATGCGCCTGGATTTGAGCTCTTCAATGCTTATGCCCGGGAATGGAGCTGCCTTTGATGGGGAAGTTGCGGTCTGCTGGGCCTGAATCTCCGGTAAAATCAAAGGCAGCAGCCATAGCGAACTAATGGTAATCAGACCGACAATTTTTTTCATTGTTTTTATCCAATCCAAAATATTTTTAGTCCCTGAAAATGCCGCCATTACGAAATATAAATGCTTAGGGCACCCGATAAATCATGGAATTTATATTCATTCCGGCGCCAACCGAGGCGAAGAGGGCGATATCTCCCGAATGAAGTCGATGATTTTCCAGTTTTCCTTTGTGGATTAGATCCAACAGGGTCGGTAGGGTGGCAACCGAGCTGTTGCCAAGCCAGGATATGGTCATGGGCATGATGTCGGCAGGTATTTTTTTGATATCGTAAAGCTTAAACAGTCTTTTTAAAATCGCCTCATCCATCTTTCCGTTGGCCTGGTGAATCAAAACCTTTTGTACATCCCTCAGTTCGATTCCGGCGTTTTCAAGATTTTTTTTAACCACTGCAGGGACATTTCTGACTGCATATTTGTATAGTTCATGGCCCTTCATTTTGATGAATAGATCATTCTCAATTCTTTCCGGCTTGTAGGATTTGCCCAACCATAAACACCATGCTTTATCATAGGTGTCCGACCGGGAGAGGTGCGATAGAATGCCGACCGCCTGGTCTGTGGCTTCAAGTAAAGTTGCGCCGGCGCCGTCAGCATATATCATGCTGTCAACATCATGGGGGTCCGACACCCGGGACAGGATTTCAGCACCGATTACCAGGATACGCTTGGCATCACCTGATTTGATGAGATAGTCGGCCATTATCATTGACTGCAGCCAACCGGGACAACCAAAAGGAATATCAAAGGTGACGGTGTAGGGATTTTTTATTCGCAGCTTGTGTTTCACCCGGGCCGCGATGTTAGGGACCATATCCACTCTGATGTTGTCCGCTTTAACGTCCCCTAAATTTTGACCCACAATAATGTAATCGAGGCTTTCCTTATCGATGCCGTCCAGTGC
>JAQYWI010000176.1 GCA_030145015.1 Desulfobacterales bacterium | reverse complement strand
AGCCGGTGGTGACCCGTGCAAAAAAGTCCATTGCGGCCTTTAAGCTGAGAGCGGGGATGCCCATCGGGTGTATGGTTACCCTGAGGCGTCAACGGATGTATGATTTTTATAACAAACTGGTCAATGTCGCGCTGGCACGGGTCAGAGATTTTCGAGGTGTTTCCGGAAAAGCGTTTGACGGACGGGGCAATTATTCGCTGGGAATTAAAGAGCACATTATTTTTCCGGAAATTGATTACGATAAGATTGATAAGATTAAAGGTCTCAATATTAGCATAGTTACCACTGCTCAAACAGACGAAGAGGGCAAGCTGCTGCTTGGTCTGATGGGCATGCCGTATAGAAATTAGGGAGGGTAATTTGGCGAAAAAAGCGCTTAGAATAAAAGCGATGCGAAAGCCTAAATTCAAAGTAAGGCAATACAATCGATGTCCCATCTGTGGGCGACCCAGAGCATATCTAAGAAAGTTTGGACTTTGCCGTATTTGCTTTCGGGTATTCGCATCCCATGGCAAGCTTCCCGGAGTTGTAAAATCTAGCTGGTAGCTAATAACCGGCCCCTGGCTATTGGCTTCTTGTTTCTGGTTGAGCCAGAGACAAGCAGCCAGGAACAAGTGAGCAGTGACCGGCAGCCAGTAGCCAGCGACTAGAAGCAAGATACCGGATAAGAGGAGAAAATAATGGCGGTAAGTGATCCTATAGCCGACATGTTGACCCGCGTTAGAAATGGTGTCAAAGCCAAGTTTAACAGTGTTGATGTGCCGGGCTCAAAACTTAAAACAGAGCTGGCCAAGATATTGAAGGAAGAAGGCTTTGTAAAGAATTATAAATTCCTTAAAGATGGCAAGCAAGGTATTTTGAGGATTTACCTCAAGTACGGTGCGGGGCAATCTACTGTAGTTTACGGCCTCAAACGCATTAGTAAGCCCAGCCGCAGGGTGTATGTGAAAAGCAACGATATCAAGCCTGTCTATAATGGTATGGGGATTTCAATTTTATCTACATCTATGGGTGTCATGACAGATAAAAAGGCGCGGCAGAAAAATGTCGGAGGCGAGATCCTGTGCAATATATGGTAGACCTAATTTGAAACGCTCAATTTAGGATCGATTTAGTCGCAGGTCGTAAGCAGGTCAACCAAACCAAAATGATTTGTTGATTTTACTTGCTTCTTCAGGCCTGCCGAAGAGGGGATGTCACACATGTCTCGAGTAGGTAAAAAGCCGATTTTAATTTCAGAAAAAACCAAGATCTCATATGAGAACAGGGTTTTAACCGTCCAAGGTGCCAAGGGCACCCTTACACGACCGATCCATCCCGCTGTGGAATTAAATATAGAAAATGGGGTGCTGAATGTGGTCGTCCTGGAGGATAAACGGACCAGTCGGGCTCTGCAAGGGCTTACGAGAAGCCTGGTGGCTAACATGGTTACCGGTGTTAGCGAAGGATTTGAGCGTACGCTGTTGATAAATGGTATCGGCTATAAGGCCGAGCTGAAAGGCAACGACATCATTTTTAACGTCGGATTTTCAAACCCGGTTACATTCGGTCTGCCGGATGGCATTTCCGCATCCATTGAACGGAATACCACGGTCAAGTTATCCGGCATCGATAAAGAAAAACTGGGCCTAACCGCTGCGGCCATCCGGAAAATTCGACCCCCGGAACCTTACAAGGGCAAAGGGATAAAATATGCAGAGGAATATATCCGCAGAAAAGCCGGTAAAGCAGGCGTCTCTGCCCAGCAATAAAGCTTTAACATAAACGGGTTTTGAAAAATGGGAACGCTGAATTTAAGAACGCAAGCACGTTTAAAACGAAAAAAAAGAATTCGAAAAAAGCTGGTTGGCACGACAAACCGACCTCGATTGTGTGTGTTTCGAAGTGCCAGGCACATTTATGCCCAGATCATTGACGATTCTCTCGGTCAAACCCTTGCCGCGGCCTCGAGCATGGAAAAAGACGTTCGGGAGAAGCCGGAATCGAAGAGCAAGTTAGCTGCGGCCAATAGTGTGGGAAAAATTATCGGCCAGCGTGCCAAGGAAAAAGGTCTCAAAAAGGTCGTTTTTGACCGCAATGGCTTTTTGTACCATGGCAGGATCAAAGCCGTTTCCGAAGGTGCCCGTGAAGCCGGCTTGGAATTCTAAAAATTAAAAAGGAATTAACCACAAAGGTCACAAAGCACACAAAGAATTATAATTAAAAATTGTTTTTAAGAACTTTGTGAACTTCGTGTTTTTGGGGTGATAAGTTTTAAGAATAGAGTAAATTGTAATTTTACGAATTTAACTTTTCTCTATAGGGTGTGATACCAAAGGAGGCAGGCTCTTGTTCAAACAGGAAATAGGGGAAACCGAATTAATAGACAAAGTTGTCCATATTAATCGGGTGGCGAAGGTCGTAAAAGGGGGTCGTCGTTTCAGTTTCAGTGCGATCGTTGTTGTCGGTAACGGTCAAGGGTCCGTTGGTTTCGGGCTCGGTAAAGCCGGCGAAGTCCCGGAGGCCATTCGCAAGGGTGTTGAAAAAGCAAAAAAAAGCATGATTGATGTCCCCCTGATTGAGGGCACCATACCCTACGAGACGATTGGCCGATTCGGCGCCGGTAGGGTTTTACTCAAACCGGCTGCCCAAGGTACCGGCGTAATTGCCGGTGGTGCCGTACGGGCGGTTCTGGAAGCGGCTGGCGTGCAAAATATTCTGACCAAGTGTATCGGATCACATAATCCTCACAACCTGGTGAAGGCAACGATCAAAGGTCTTGAACAACTCGAGAGTCGTGAGCAGGTGGCTGCCAGGCGAGGAATTGCTGTAGAAAATCTGTAGATTCCAGCACGAAATGAGCAAAGGCAGGATCGCGGAAAGGATTAAATAAATGGCTGGAAATGTTAAAGTAACACTCGTTCGAAGTATGATTGGCAGACCCGAGCGGCATCGCCGAGTCTTGCAGGGAATGGGGTTAACCCGATTAAATAGAACAGTTGAGCTTAAAGATACACCTGAAATTCGAGGGATGATTAATAAGGTTTCACATCTCGTTAGCACTGAGGAGAAGGTCGATGAAGCTTCATGAACTGTCGCCGCCGTCAAGATCCCGCAAGGTGAGCAGACGCTTGGGCCGCGGTGTTGGAACCGGTCGTGGTAAGACCGCCGGTCGCGGTACCAAAGGATATAACAGCCGATCCGGTGGCGGTGTCAGACCCGGTTATGAAGGCGGGCAGATGCCGATTCAACGGCGCCTTCCCAAGCGCGGGTTTGCCAATATTTTCAGAAAAAAAATTGCCGTCATCAATATCAGGGATTTATTAACGCTTAAGAGCGGCAGTTTGGTAGATGAAGCCGCACTTGTAAAAGCGGGACTCGTTAAAGGCAAAAAAGACGGCATTAAATTACTGGGGCAGGGGGATATCAGCATTGCCCTCAATGTTAAACTCAGCCACGTCAGCAAAAGTGCCAGAGAGAAAATTGAAGCGGCTGGCGGCAGTGTAGAGGTCGTGCAATGATTGGCAGTGGGTTCCAAAATATTTTCAAAATACCCGAGCTGAAGAAGCGCATTTTATTCACGTTGGCATTGCTCATCGTATACCGGATCGGTGTCCATGTTCCGGTCCCGGGAATCGATACGTCAGCCTTGGCATCTTTCTTTGCCCGGGCGGAAGGCACCATATTTGGAATTTTTAATATGTTTTCGGGAGGTGCATTTGAGAGGCTGTCGGTTTTTGCTCTTGGAATCATGCCCTATATCAGTGCCTCTATTATTTTACAGCTTTTAACTGTTGTCATACCCCATCTGGAACAATTAAAAAAAGAAGGTGAGCAGGGGCGCAAAAAAATCACGCAGTATACCCGATACAGCACAGTTGTATTAAGTATTATTCAGGGATTTGGCATCAGTGTCGGTTTGGAAACGATGAGTTCGCCCGGCGGGGCCCCGGTGGTGATGATACCGGGATGGGCATTTCGGTTGATGACGGTCATCACTTTAACGGCCGGTACGGCCTTTATCATGTGGCTGGGGGAGCAAATTACCGAGCGCGGAATCGGCAATGGTATTTCACTGATTATTTTTGCCGGTATCGTTGCACGGCTGCCGACTGCCGGAGGGAATACGTTTCGATTGCTGTCAACCGGTGAAATGGGGGTATTTATTGCCTTGATTCTGGTCATCTTTATGGTGCTGGTTGTCGGATTCATCATCTTTGTCGAACAAGGGCAGCGCCGCATTCCGGTTCAATATGCGAAACGGGTGGTGGGACGAAAAATGTACGGAGGCCAGAGCACCCATCTGCCTTTGAAAATAAATACATCCGGTGTGATCCCGCCGATTTTTGCTTCGTCGATCATCATGTTTCCAGCTACAATAGGAAGTTTTGTCAATATTCCCTGGATAAAGAATATTGCCGAAACGATGCGGCCGGGCAATCCCATTTATGAATTAATGTTTGTCGGATTTATTTTCTTTTTCTGTTATTTTTATACAGCGGTCACCTTTAACCCGGTTGACGTTGCCGAGAATATGAAAAAACACGGCGGATACATTCCGGGCATCCGGCCCGGGAAGCGCACGGCGGATTATATTGATAAGGTGTTAACCCGCATTACGCTTGGTGGGGCCATCTATGTGTCTGCTGTTTGTGTATTGCCTTCGATTTTAATAACCCGGTTTAATGTTCCATTTTACTTTGGTGGAACGGCGCTGCTGATTGTGGTCGGCGTGGCGATTGACACGGTTGCGCAAATCGAATCGCATATGTTGAGTCGTCACTATGAGGGATTTTTAAAGCAAGGCGGCGCCAGAGTAAAGGGCCGTTCGTAACTGCCTGCAAGTTGTAAACCCTGGGAATAGGAGTTGTCTGTGGCCAAAGAAGAACCAATAGTTGTCGAGGGTATTGTCCTGGAGACATTGCCCAACGCGATGTTTAAGGTCGAATTGGAGAACAAACATCGGGTGCTAGCCCATATATCGGGAAAGATGCGCATGCACTTTATTAAGATCCTGCCCGGAGATAAAGTTACCGTTGAGCTTTCTCCCTACGATCTGACACGCGGTAGAATAACCTACAGAGAGAAATGATAGGTTGGGTATTAGTTAATGGGTATTGGGTACGGCAGAATAAAAAACAGACCGTATATTAGGGTCAATACCAAATACCAAATACCAAATATCCAATACCTAATTCTAAGGAGCATTATTGATGAAGGTTCGAGCATCCGTAAAAAAAATTTGTCCCAAATGTAAAATAGTCCGGCGCAAAGGGACCGTAAGGGTGATCTGCGAAAACAAACGACACAAGCAACGGCAGGGATAAAGGAGGACAAACATTGGCAAGGATTGCAGGCGTTGACTTACCCAGAAATAAACGGATCGAGATCGGACTGACCTATATTTATGGGATCGGTAAAACCTCATCCCGGCGGATATTGACCAAGCTGAATATCGATCCGAATCTAAAAACCGATCAGCTGTCAGATGAGGAAGTCAGTAACATCCGCAAAGAGATCGATAGTGAATATAGGGTTGAAGGTGTACTGCGTACTGAAATTTCTATGAACATCAAACGATTGATGGATCTTGGATCTTATCGCGGACTTCGGCATCGTAAATCGTTGCCGGTTCGAGGTCAGCGCACCAGCACGAATGCACGGACGCGGAAGGGACCGAAGCGGGCGGCTGTTAAAAAGAAGGGTGCCGCCAAAGCTAAAAAGTAAAACAGGTAATAATTGAATATTGACGATTGATTATTGGAGGAATTCCATCATTTTATTTTTAAAACTATCGGTTAAACATTACCCAATCAATAGCAAATTTTCAATCATATAAGGCGAAATCTATGGCCAAAAAAATTCGTACGAAAAAAAAGGTAAAGAAAAATATAGCCAACGGCGTTGTTCATATTCAGTCAACGTTTAATAATACCATCGTCACCATAACCGATTCGGGGGGAAATGTTGTGGCCTGGTCAAGTGCCGGCGTTCAGGGCTTCAAAGGATCTCGTAAAAGCACTCCTTTTGCTGCTCAGCTGGCCGCTGAAGATGCCGCCAAGAAAGCCAAAGAACATGGTATGAGAACCGTGGAGGTATACGTTAAAGGACCCGGACCCGGAAGAGAATCGGCCCTGCGGGCTTTACAGGCTACCGGGTTCAACGTCGTGATGATTAAAGACGTAACCCCAATTCCCCATAATGGGTGCCGACCCCCCAAAAGAAGAAGAGTATAATTTAGTTAATTAGTTGAAACGTTAAATAGTCAAATAGTTTAAAGGAAAATATCTTCAATTACGATTTAACCATTCAGCGAATTAACCATTTGACGAAACAAAAGGGAGGATCATTTGGCAAGATATAAAGATTCGGTGTGTCGGCATTGCCGGCGCGAAAACTTAAAATTGTATCTCAAGGGAGACCGCTGCTATTCAGATAAGTGTGCCTTCGATCGACGCTCTTACCCGCCCGGTCAACATGGTGAACGCCGGGGTAGAAAAATTTCTGATTACGGTATCCAGTTACGGGAAAAGCAGAAAGTCAAACGAATGTATGGACTTTCTGAAAAGCAATTTCACCTGTTTTTTGTAAGGGCCGAGCGTTATAGAGGCATAACCGGTACGAATCTCCTTGTTTTTCTGGAGCGGCGTCTCGATAATGTCGTTTATCGACTGGGTTTTGCAAACTCGCGGGCTCAGGGCCGTCAATTTGTTCTCCATAATCATTTTCTAATCAACGGCAAGCGGGTCAACATTCCGTCTTATCTGGTCAAAAAGGGCGATGCAATTGAGGTAAAGGAGAAGAGCAGAAAGGTTTCGGCAATTGAGGATTCTCTGGAAGCGGTCGTACGCAGAGGTATACCTCAATGGCTGGAGCTTGAAAAAGAAAAGCACAAAGGCGTCGTGAACGGTTTTCCCGTGCGAGAGGATATTACGATGCCGATCCAAGAACAATTGATTGTCGAGCTTTATTCCAAATAATGTGTTATGCGGGTTAATGTTTGTGGCTGGCGGACCCCGCTTATAAATCGATTATCCAAAAACTTTAACAATTTGGAGAGAAAAAAATGTCATCTGATGAACTGATGTATGCTAACTGGCAGCATACAGTTAAGCCGGAAAAAGTGCAGGTTAGCAGCAACCCATCCTATGGCAAGTTCGTTTGTGAACCACTGGAAAGGGGTTATGGGATCACGATAGGAAACTCCCTGAGAAGGATTATCCTGTCATCTTTATACGGCGCTGCCGTAACGACGGTCAAATTTGATGGTGTCATGCATGAGTTCAGCGTTATTCCGGGGGTTCTGGAAGACGTTTCCGAGATCATTCTCAATCTTAAAGAGGTGCGCTTTAAGATTAGCGATCCTGAGCCCAAGACAGTTCGAATTGAAGCCTCCGGAGAAACTGAAGTCACAGCCGGCGATATCATTAGCGATGACGGGAAATGCGAAGTGCTGAATCCCAAGCACCACATTGCCAGCCTTTCCGGCAAAGGGAAATTAAACATGAGCATGACCGTTGAATTCGGCAAAGGATACTCGCTTGCCGAAGCGCATAAAGATGAAGAAGCGCCTGTCGGCACAATACCGATTGATGCGATTTTTTCACCCATCAAACGCGTCAACTATGTGGTGGGAAACGCGCGTGTCGGCCAGCGTACGGATTACGATAAACTCACGATGGAGATTTGGACAGACGGGAGCATTATTCCTGAAAATGCTATGGCTTATGCAGCCAAGATTTTAAAAGAGCAGATGAGCATATTCATAAATTTTGATGAAAAAATGGAACCGGTAGCTGAGGAAATAGTTAAAGATAGGGAGAGGCCGAAGTTCAACGAAAATCTGTATCGAAGTGTCGAAGAGCTAGAACTGTCCGTTCGCAGCGCCAATTGTCTGAAAAATGCAGATATCAACAAGATCTGGCAACTGGTCAGCAAGACCGAAGCAGAAATGCTCAAAACAAAAAATTTCGGCCGCAAATCGCTAAATGAGATCAAAGAAGTGTTGTCCGAAATGGGACTGTCCCTTGGGATTAAACTCGATGGGTTTGCAGCTCCCGCTGAAGAAATTGAAGAAGGAGAGTAGTCGGCCATATGAGACATCGAAAAGCTAGCCTGAAACTGAATCGAACCACGAGCCATCGGAAAGCAATGTTCCGCAATATGGTCACATCGCTATTTAAGCATGAGCGCATTCGGACCACCGGCCCCAAGGCCAAAGAATTGCGACGTTGGGCCGATCATATCATCACTTTAGCCAAACGCGGGGATCTGCACGCCAGACGTCAAGCCTTATCCATTATTAGGGAAAGAGACGTCGTTCATAAATTGTTTGAGGAAGCGAATGAGCGATTTGGCAACTCAGCCGGAGGCTACACGCGGATTGTCAAGCTGGGAAGACGAGCGGGCGATGCGGCGCCGATGTCGTTGATCGAATTCGTGGTTCCCGAAGCCGGCGGAAAGAAAAAGGCCAAAAAGAAAGCCGGAAGGCCCGCAGCTGAGAAAAAGAAAACAAAAGCCGGCAAGAAAGCCGAAACCGGAACCAAGCAAGAAAAGAAACAAACAAAAAGTAAGGCCAAGTCTGACAAGAAGGAAGAAAAGACGGATGTAAAGCCTGAAAAAGCAGCCAAAGCAAAAAAGGAACCTAAAAAGAAAGCCACGGAAACTAAGCAGGCAGAAAAAGCCGCAGACAAACCCAAGCAGGCTGCCAAAAAGAACACCGAAAAGGACGCAAAAACAACTTAGCTTGACCGTCTTACGGAAAACCGCTCAACACGACCTTGTGGATATATTCTGCAAGGTCTTTTTTTTATGGTAGAAGTCCTGCTTTTGGCTATCGAGGACGAGAACGAGGACGAGTAGGATTCACGATTTCATAAGCATCGTACTCGTCGTCGTCCTCGTCCTCGTACTCGATACAAAATTACGCAGCTACTTAACCAGCCTCTGTTAAATGATCGTTCGACCCTGTCGTTCGACCCTGAGGCTCTCGAAGGGAGGCTCTCGAAGGGAGGCTCTCGAAGGGAGGCTCTCGACGGGTAGAATTCCTCAATTTTAGGCACCTCTAATTTTATCCAGGGTTTCCTGGGCGGCTTCTTGCACCTCGGGATCATAGTCACTATTTAATATGGCTTGCAGTTGCGGAACCAAATCTGTCGGCTTCATTTGGCCGAAAATATACAGCAGGTCACCCTTTACACGATTATCGACCTTGTTAAAACGTTTCCACAGGGGCTTCAGCGTCTGGGTTGCCAGATCCAGGTTGCTTTCGATGAGTTCTTCCATCACGACCATCGCACCCAGACGAACCGGCCATTTCGGATGGGTTAAAACCGCATAAAAAGCCGGGAAGATTTGTTCTTTTGCAAGCATCATTTCTGCCAGTTCGCCGGCTTTGCCTTGCGTTATCATCATTTCCAGGGAAACCGGACCCAGCATACTGGCATCGCGGTTTGCCATGACATCAATGATTTCGGTTATCTGAATCGATCCGGCCCAGCGGAAGCGGTCTTCAAGTATCAAAGTGGGTACGGATTGAATGTTTTCTTTTTCTGCGAGTTCGGGGAAATGCATCGCGTCGATTACCGTTAATCGAATGTTGCGATTTAAGGTCGGCAAAGGAAGGAGTTGACGCACGGCTTCCGGGCAGAATTTGCATTGCGGTGCAACGTAAATTATTAGATTTGTCGGTAGATCAACGCTTGCAAGTTGATCATTTATGGTGTCATCAATCTGCGCCGTAGCCGAATCGAGCATTACAATCGCTTCTATAAAAGGCGCCACTTCAGTTCCCGAAGGAATTGCCTGATAGCGTAACCCGTTATGGATTTTAATGGCCGGAACTTCATCCGGATCGCCTTCTTCTTCTATGACGCGTATTTTGGGCACCAATTGAATGAGATCGTCGCAAAATTGCCTGGTCAATCCGCTCTTCTCGTGTTCGGTGACAATGAGACCGATTTGAATATCTTTTGAAAGCACATCATTGAGAGTCAATATTTGTTTTTTTTCTTGCGGAGTCATCATTGTTAAAGGTGTCAGGTGTCTGGTGTCAGGATTCAATGATTGAGGAATTCAGGAATTGAGGGATTTAGGAATTAGAATGACAGAATACCTGCAATTCCTAAATCCTCTATATCTTCCTGACACCTGAACACTGAAACCTGAAACCTTTATTACATGGCGTCTTGTAATGCAAGAAATAATTCATAGTTTAAGCATTATAAAATGCTTAAAAGATATGAAAAGCTGATCGGATGGATCATTGCCTTAAGGCATGCCTTGACTTGTCGTTTTTCCTAGTGGTATAGGCCATGGGGATGAGCAAACGTGCCGGGTTTTCGGTACTTTATTTAGTGCGGTGAATGCAAGCCTGAGACAGCCGCCCTTTGCAGAAAGGAGAAATCAAAATTATGGATTCTGAAAGCCTGTTGAAAGACAAAATTGTGTTGGTGGTAGATGACGAGGTTGACGTTACCGATACGGTAACAGAGGTTTTGGATATGTGCCTCGTCCGAAAGGCCAATGATTATGATACCGCACGCCAACTCCTGATGAGTTACACCTTCGATATTGTTATCCTGGACATCATGGGGGTCAATGGGTTCGAGCTTTTAAAGACCTCGGTCAAAAGGGGGTTCCCAACCGTAATGCTTACCGCCTATGCATTGACACCGGAGGCGCTGGAAAAATCCATCAAACTGGGTGCCGTTTCTTTTTTGCCAAAGGAAAAAATGAGCGAACTGGATGAATTTTTAGCCGACGTCGTGCTCAAAGGCGGCCAGCCGGTCTGGGAAAAGCTTTTTGATAAACTCGGCGGCTTCTTTAATACTCGCTTTGGACCGGATTGGAAACAACGCAACGAATTTTTCGAAGACTTCGAGCAATCCCTCAACCAAAGCAAACAGGAAGATTCCGGTTAAGGTAAACGCTCCTTTTTGTTTATATCGCATCATCTTTGTACATGTTCATCCGGCAGCCATCTAATAAATGAATGCCATTCAGAATTTAATATTTTCTCTTGCCATAAAAGAAACAGCTGTGCTATAGCATGT
>JAQYWI010000002.1 GCA_030145015.1 Desulfobacterales bacterium | reverse complement strand
ACGTGCCGGCGAATCCGTGCTTGTTGTGGGCTCCGGTGGCGGGGTCAACAGCATGTCCATTCAGGTTGCCAAACTTGCCGGTGCCTTTGTATATGCCGTAGCAAGCGATCAGAAAAAAGCACAGCTGGCGAAAGAATTAGGTGCCGATGTGGTGCTGGATCGCTCCCAGGTCGATTGGGGCCCTGAGATATACAAGCTTACCGACAAGCGGGGTGTTGATGTGGTCGTTGATAATGTCGGAAAGGCAACGCTTACCACCAGCATGCAGGCTTTGGCACGGGGCGGTCGGATTGTGATTGTCGGCAACACCAGTGGACCCCAAACTGAAATCGATATCCGCTATATTTTCGGAAAACAGATCAGCCTGATCGGCAGTACCATGGGGAGCCATCAAGATTTTAAGGATGTGATTGCCATGCTCTGGGCCGGCAAACTCAAACCCGTCATCGATCGGGTGATGCCCTTAAGTGAGGGACGCCGGGCGTATGAAATTATGGAGAAAGGGGGGCAATTAGGGAAAATTGTCCTAACGCCTTAGCCACTTTGGTGTTTCACCGAATCCAAATATTTTAATTATCTTACAGATACTAAAAGTCAGTTGTTCGTTGTCCGTAGTCCGTTGTAAAGGAATCTTTCAACCGCTGATATTTGTGGTATCTTATTGATCACTAAAGGCCCCATTTTTTACAACGGACGACCAACAACGGACCACAAACGCTATCCATACCGTTTAATCATTTCCCGGAAAATCACCAATTTTTGCACATCCTGGGTGCCCTCACCTAAAGACGATGCCCAGGCATCCATGGGGAAATTATGAACCGGGTGTTCCTGGATGACCGATGCGGCCCCAAAAATATCTGCGGCCCAGGTGGTGGCGCTGCGGGTTATTTCCACAGCAAGATATTTTGCCAGCGAGGAATCCAACCTAAAATTTTCATTCTGGTCCATTTCCCAACAGGCCTTCCAAAGCATCAGTCGGGCTGCTTCAATTTTTGCGTAAAAATCAGCAGCTTCAAAAGCTTTCGCTTGAAAATCCGTGATGGTTTGACCGAATATCTTACGTTTTTTGGCATGTTCGAGCGCCAGTTCGAACGCCCCGGCGGCCGTTCCCAGAGTCAATGCGGAAATGGGGACCCGGCTATAGGTGAATATGGTCAGCACCTGCTGCAGCCCCTGTCCTTGATTGCCCAGAACATGATCGTCAGAGACGAATACATCGCTAAACTGCAGGCGGGTCAAATCCGAGGGGATCCAGACCTGTTTGTTCAGCTTTTTTCTCTGAACGCCCTCTGCGTGCAGATCAACCAAATACATGGAAAGCCGGTTGTTTCTCGAAGCCTGAGGATCCGATACCGCCGTAATCACAGCCAGATCGCTGACGAATCCGTTGGTCACATAGGCTTTGGTGCCATTGAGAAGCCAGCCCCCTTTGACTTTTCGGGCGCGCATTTCGATGCCGGCCACATCGCTGCCGGCCTGACGCTCGGTATTGCCAAGACACATCAACGTCTGGCCCCTGACGGCGGCGTGGCCATAGTGTTTTTTAAGGTTGTCAGAGCCGAAGAGGAACAGACCCATAAGGCCTAAATCAATTTGGGCCAGGGCTGCTACCGCCACACCCGGTGACACCTTGGCCAATTCCTCTGCAATTAAAGCTTCCCTTAAGGCCGATCCTTTGAGCAGCCGGCCTTCTTTTAGTTCAATTCCATACCAGTTGCCTTCTCCCATTTCGCAGAAAAATTTAGCAGGGATTTCCTGGTTTTGATACCAGCCCGGCAGTTCAGATATGACGCTCGATTTGAGAAATTTTTTAAAGCGTATGATTTCTTCGGAAAGCTTCTTGGGAATTGAAAAATCCATGGTTTCTCCTTTTGGTTAAAAAATATAGACATAAAGCTGCAGAAAACAAGGCGTTCGATAAAATGAAAACCGTCCAAACTCCGATTCAGTCGCTTCAGTCATTTGGCCCTTACGACTAAAGTCCAAATTTCAAATTGAAAAATCCCTCTAGACGATAAAAATTTATCGACTTTTTATTTATAATTTACAAACCTGGTTGAAAATAGTATCTAAAAGATAGATCGGATAATGCAATCAGGTTGAACAGGCATTGGAGGGGATTATGGAAATGAAAGATCTGATTCAACGTATTGCGGAGGCATTGGTAGACCATCCGGAGCAGGTTACGGTCAACGCATTGAAAGGAAGCCAGGCCACCGTATTAGAACTCAAAGTGGCCAAAGAGGATCTGGGGAAAATCATCGGCAAACAGGGGCGCACCGCCAAATCTATTCGCATCATTTTAGGCGCCGCATCAGCGAAGATGCACAAGCGCACAGTGCTTGAAATTGTAGAGTAATTTTTACCCGGAAATTTTCCTGCATTTGAAAGCTTTGAATGCCTCAACTGAAAAATGGTTAAAGATTCAGCCCGGCAAAAACTTTTAGCCGATTCCTGATTCAGCCGGCTGCAGGCTCATTTCTAGTGATTGGAATCCTGCTTACTTTTTCCTCGCCGGTATTAGAACGCTTAACTCTCCATGAAATCTCCAGGTGTAATGAGAACTCACTCGTAAACGACAATAATTGAAAGTCCTTTTCTTCCTCGAAAGACTTTTTGATCGAATACTTTTGAATTCAGTAGAAAACTGAATTTTTGAGATAGGTTCAAGTTATACCGCAAGCTCTTGACTAAACCAAAATCCGCACCATAATTAAATTGGTAATTTGAACACCGGAAGTAAAGCCAAAAATCTATTACAGCCGGAGTTATCATCGGTTTTGCAAAGGAGTCACGCGATGCCGCGAAAAAAAATAACGATTTCCGAAAAAGTTGAATATCTTTCGATTCTAAATGAAAAAGGGCAGCTGGACAAAGAGCTGGAGCCGGATATTGGCGAAGATGTTCTTCGCAAACTCCATCGGACCATGCTGCTGGCGCGTAAGTTTGATGAGCGCTTGCTTAATCTTCAAAGGCAGGGCCGGGTCGGAACGTTTGCGCCGATAAAAGGTCAGGAAGCCGCGCAGCTCGGTACGATTGCACATTTACGCCCCGGTGATTGGATGGTTCCGGCATTTCGCGAAACAGCGGCCGAGATATGGCGCGGCAGATCCCTTGAAAGCGTTATCATCTATAACAACGGATTTGGCGAAGGGGTCGATATCCCAAAAGACCGCAATGATCTGCCCATATCGGTTCCTGTGGGGTCTCAGATTATTCATGCCGTCGGCCTGGGCTGGGCCGCTAAATACCGGCAAAAAGATGACGTGGCCATGACCTATTTTGGAGATGGCGCAACTTCCGAAGGTGATTTTCATGAAGGCTTAAACTTTGCCGCTGTGTTCCAGGCCCCGGTGGTTTTTGTATGTCAGAATAATCACTGGGCGATCTCGATGCCGCTTTCCAGGCAGACGCGTTCAAAAACGATAGCCCAGAAGGCACTGGCTTATGGTCTGCCGGGGATTCAGGTGGACGGTAATGATATTCTGGCAGTCTATGCCGCTGCGCAGGAAGCCGTGCAAAGAGCACGAACCGGCGGCGGGCCCACCTTGATCGAGTGCGTGACCTACCGTTTGACAATGCATACCACCGCAGACGACCCCACACGCTATCGCTGCGACGCGGAAGTTGAAAAATGGAGCAAACGGGATCCGTTACCCAGATTTCAAAAATACCTCCTGGATAAGGGCTTGCTTTCTGAAGAGAAACTGATCGAAGTCGAATCTGAAATTATGGAAGAGATTCAGACAGCCGTGGACGGCGCTGAAAAACAAATGGAGGCGCTGGGCGATCCTATCGATATGTTTGCGCATGCTTATGCCGAAATGCCGCCCTATTTAAAGGAACAAAAAGCAGACCTGGCCCGCGAGCTTGCCGGGGGCGGAGAGGAGGGCAATCATGGCTAAAATGACGATGGTTCAGGCCCTCAATTTGGCACTGCAGCAGGAAATGGAAAAGGACGACAGTGTTATCGTCCTGGGAGAAGATGTCGGGGTTGACGGAGGCGTGTTCAGGGTAACCGACGGCCTCATCGATCAATTCGGCGATCAACGGGTGCTGGATACGCCCCTGGCAGAATCTGCAATTGTGGGCATGTCCATCGGCATGGCGGCTTACGGGCTCAAGCCGGTCTGTGAAATTCAGTTTTCCGGTTTTAGTTATCAGAACTTTCATCAGATTGAAAACCACGCCGCGCGTTTGCGCTGGCGCTCCCGGGGGAGATTTCATGTACCCATGGTTTTGCGAACACCATACGGCGGTGGTGTCCGGGCGCTTGAACACCACTCGGAAAGCCGTGAGGCCTACTGGGCCCATACCCCGGGGCTCAAAATGGTGATTCCTTCCGGACCGCGTAATGCCCGGGCGTTGTTGGTCAGCGCTATCCGGGACCCGGATCCGGTGATCTTTTATGAATCCAAGGCGGTGTATCGTGCCTTTCGCGAGGAAGTGCCCGAGGCCGAAGAAACCTTACCCATTGGGAAGCCGCAACTTATCAAGGAAGGCACGAATGTCACCCTGATTTCCTATGGGGCCATGATGCGGCCCACGCTGGAGGCGGCCGCTGAACTTAAAGACAAAGACGGCCTTGAAGCGGAAGTAATCGATCTGCTGACAATTTCACCTCTGGATGAAGAAATTCTGGTTCAATCGGTTAAAAAGACCGGCAGGGCGGTGGTGATTCACGAAGCCCCGCGCAGTTTCGGCCCCGGTGCTGAAATCGTCTCGCGTTTAATGGAAAAAGCATTTTACCATTTGGAAGCTCCCATAGAGCGGGTCGCCGGTTTTGATGTCATTATACCATTGTTTAATCGGGAGAAAGTCTATTTGCCCGGCAGCGAACGTATATGTCGTGCGGCCAGAAAGGTACTGGCAGCTGCGTAAGGTTCAAAGGTTCAGGGGTTAATTAACAGAAAGCAGATATCAGAGGTCAGAGGGTATAGTTAAACAGTTGATTGGTTGAATAGTCAATTCGTCGGAGGATTCAAGATTTAGTTAAATGGTCAAGTAGTTGAGTAGTCAAATCGTCAAATGGTTTAAATCATATAACTAATTGACTATTTAACTATTTGACGGATTAACGAGTCGGCTAAAATCACGGAAAAGCAGCCAGAAGCCGGAACCCTTGAACCCTGAACCTCTGAACCTTGAACCTGCTGCTCGCCTGCAAGGCGAAGGGAGGGATTATGTCCAGGTCGTTTAAATTACCGGATTTAGGCGAAGGCGTTCACGAAGGCGAAGTGCTTGCGGTGCATGTGTCCGTTGGTCAGGAAGTAAAAGAGGGCGATCTCATTTTAGAAGTCGAAACGGATAAAGCGGCTGTGGAAATCCCATCTCCGTTTAGCGGTACGGTTTCCGAGGTGCTTGTCAAACCGGGAGATACGGTAAAGGTCGGAGATGTGATGATGACCTTTAGCAACAGTGAAGAAGCCGTCGTCGTTGATGTGCAGGAACCCGAAGAAATACCGGCTGAAGCGGCTGAAACTGAAAAAGGGGTATCCGTAGCGGAAGCCGCGAAAACAAAAGGACCTGTACCGGCCTCACCGGCCACCCGCCGTTTGGCGCGCGAGCTGGGCGTTGATCTTTATCGGGTAACACCGTCCGGATCCGCCGGCCTGGTGACAGCCGATGATGTTCACGCTTTTGCCGAAACGGGCAAAGCACTGGTCGAAGCGCCGGCGGCCGGGGAAGTTATCCCGGCAGAAGCTCCCGCTGTTTCCATACCATCGCCGGCATTACCCGATTTCACCAAATGGGGCCCGGTTGAGCGGGTGCCGTTTCGCTCCATTCGGAGGGCAACCGCCAAACAGATGATTACGGCCTGGTCGCAGATCCCGCATGTGACCAGCCAGGATCAGGTGGACATCACCAAGCTGGAAGCATTTCGCCAAAAACACAAGGCGGAAATCGAAGCCGAGGGCGGTCGATTAACCATGACCGTATTTGCGTTAAAAGCGGTTGCCACCGCTCTGAAAACGTATCCGCAATTCAACGCCACCCTTGATGCCCGGGCCGGAGAGATCATTATTAAGAACTACTTTCATATTGGTGTCGCCGTAAACACGGATAATGGTTTGATTGTTCCGGTTGTTCGCGATGTCGACCGCAAAAGCATAAAAGAGCTTGCCGTGGAAATGAACGATCTGGTGCAACGCACGCGCACTCGCAAAGTAGGCCTGGAAGAGTTGCAGGGCAGCACCTTTACGATTACCAATGCCGGCGCCATGGGCGGAGGCTATTTTGCGCCGATCATTAATTTTCCGGAGGTGGCCATCCTGGGAATGGGTCAGGGGCGGCTGCAGCCTGCGGTGGTTGATAAAGGTAGAGGCGAACATGAAATCGCCCCGCGATTGATCATGCCGATTGTCCTTTGCATCGATCACCGCGTGCTGGACGGCGCCGATGCCATTAAATTTTTAAAGGTGGTAATTCAAGCCCTGGAAGATCCGGATGAACTGCTTATCACGATGATATAGTATGAAGGTATGTAAGTGCCTAAAATGCCTAAAATGAACTAAAGTGCCTAAAGTTATGGTGTCGCTATGCTCCATCATATTTTATTATAAAAACGGCAGAATTCCTTAATTTTAGGCACTTTAGGCATTTTAGCTCACTTGTTTTTGTGAGCATTTTAAAGCGTAAACAACACAGCCATCGGCCACAGCGTATGGCGTTTTGGAGAAAAAACCATGGTAATGGGCGAATTAGAGCAGGAAACTGAAGTCCTGATCGTCGGCAGCGGACCGGGTGGCTACGCGGCTGCGTTTCGGGCAGCCGACCTGGGACTGGACGTGACCATGGTGGATCCGGCCCGGCGACCGGGCGGGGTGTGCCTGTATAAAGGCTGTATTCCTTCCAAGACCTTTCTTTTTTTATCCGAACTGATCCATGACGCAGAGCGTGCCGCAAGCATGGGCATTACGTTTGATAAACCCCGCATTGATCTTAAAGCCTTGCGGGAATGGAAAGGAAACGTCATCGATTCGTTGGCCAACGGCCTGGTCAGTTTGAGCAACAGGCGCGGTGTTCAATTAATGCAGGGACGGGCCCAGTTTGAAAGTTCAAATTTGGTGCGCTTGCATGATGCTGAAGTCAGCCGCATCAAATTTCGGCATGCAATCATAGCGACCGGGTCGCGCCCGATTGCGTTTCCGGGTACCGAGTTTAAACCCGGCAGCCGTATCATGAGCTCCACCGGCGCATTGGCACTGGCGGATATACCGCCAACGTTGCTCATCCTTGGGGGCGGATATGTCGGCCTGGAACTCGGCACGGTTTATGCCGCCCTGGGCAGCCGGGTCAGCCTGGTTGAACTCGAAGACCACCTTCTTTTGGGTGTGGACCGGGACCTGGTCGAACCGCTGCATCGAAGGCTTGAAAATATTTTTGAAACCATCCGCCTTCAAACCAAAGTGGCTTCCATGCAGGCAAACGACAATGGCGTTGACGTCATTTTGGAAGGCGACGTTGAAAAACCGGAACAGCGCTTTGATCGGGTACTGGTGGCCATTGGCCGGAAGGCAAGTTCCCAGGATATCGGTCTCGAAAATACCAAAGTGGAGCTTGATGAAAAGGGATTTATAAAAGTGGATGAGCAGCAGCGCACCACCGATGGGCGCATTTTTGCGGTCGGAGACGTCGCCGGAGGGTTGATGCTGGCGCATAAAGCCACCCGCGAAGGCAAGGTGGCTGCCGAAGTCATTGCGGGAGAACCCTCCGCTTTCGATGTTCGGGCCATTCCGGCTGTGGTTTATACCGACCCCCAGATAGCCTGGTGCGGCCTAACCGAAGAACAAGCCCGTAAAGAAAATATACCGATTAAAGTCCAACGATTTCCCTGGAAATTTTCAGGACGCGCCACGACCATGGGCGCACCCGAAGGTCTAACCAAAATAATTATCGACCCGGAGGCCGGGCGTATCCTGGGTGTGGGAATTGTCGGCCGCGATACGGAAGGGTTGATTTCCGAAGGTGTTTTGGCCATAGAGATGGGCGCTTTGGCCGAGGATATGGCTTTAAGCATTCATCCGCATCCGACCCTGTCCGAAACGGAAGGAGAAGCGGCTGAACTCTTTCTGGGCAGCGCCACCCATATTTTGTCAAAAAAAATAAAGACTTAAGATATCTCCCGGCGACTGTCGAAAAATTCAATTTCTGCTCAATTACGTCCCTTTATTTTTTGAGCATAAATATATCGAATGCTTTTTTTATGGCCGAGGCGGGTCCGATAAAAATTACGCGATCATCAACCTCGATGCTCGTAACGCCGCGCGGTACCACAAATTGCTTATCCCTGATGATTGCGGCAATCAAGCACCCTTTTGGTATTTCAATATCGCGGATGAGATTGCCATTTACCTTCGCATTTTCAGGCACGCTTACTTCTAAAAGACTCGCCGCTCCGATTCCAAATTCGAAAAGTTGCGCTAAAACGGGGTTGTCGAGAATATTTTCGACCATAGCTGCTGTCGCCCAGGGTGCGTTAACCACCACTACGCTGTTCTGCTCAAGGAGCTGTGTGTATTCGGAATTTTGGACAATGGCGATGACTTTTTCAAGTTTTAACTGTCTGGCCTGGAGGGCCGCAATTACATTGCGGCCGTCATCTTGAAAGGCAGCGATGACAACATCAATATTATCAAGGCCTACCTGTCCCAGTAATTCCTTCTTGGTGCCGTCTCCCTGGTAAATTGGACAATTGTAGCGTTGTTCCAATTCCTTACATAGCTTCTCGTCTTCTTCAATGAAGGTTACCTGATGTTCCGCCGAGCGAAACATCATCTGATACTCATCTTTTGCCAGGAGTCGATCAGCGATATTTTGGCCCTGTTTTCCGCCACTTATGATAAGTACTCGCATACGCATTCTCCTTAATTTATATATAAACAATTTCAATGATTTTACATAAAATTTTGTCAATTTGGAAACTTCAGCGCGGTTATCGGAATTGAAAAGATATATCGCGCTTCCGACCAGGGTCAGTATCCCTCCCAGAACAAAACTTCTGAATTCTAATGCCGGAACGAAGATCCAGGTTGTAATAACGCCCAGAATAGGTATCCAGGGGAAAAACATGGTTTGAAATGGACGTCGCAAATTGGGCATTTTTTTGTGCAATGGAATCACGGCATAATTGATGATTCCGAGTCCCATCAGGTAGCCGAAATCACTCAAAGAAGCCACAAATTTGACGATGCCGGAGGAGCTGAAGATAATCACAATCAGGGCACAAATAAAAAGCGCAATATGGGGCGTTTGGAATTTCGGATGCAACTTGGCGAAAAAGTAGGGAAAATGTTTATCGCGCCCCAATGCGTATAAAATGCGGGCGCTGGCGCCCAATGTCACACTGAATGCGGAAAGACTCGCCATTATTGTCGCGATGACGCCGGCCCAGCGTCCCCAGCCGCCGAAAAGCCGCTCGGCAACGTAGATGAACGGAATGTCGCTCTGGGCGAGCTCGGTATAATTGACGGTGCCCATCATTACGCCGACCACAAAAACATAAATTGCCGTACTTACGCCCAATGTGATCAAAATAGCTCGCGGAATGTTTTTACCCGGTTGAATGATCTCTTCAGCCGCATTCGAAATCAGTTCGAACCCGACATAGGAGATATAGATCAGGGCCATCGCCGGAATGAAGGGGCCCCATCCCATTGGCGCTAAAGGCTCCAGATTAAGCGGCTCAATATCTGTGAAACCGAGCCCGGCAACGCCGACCAGGACCGCCAGTTCCACCAGATTCATTACGGTAATAACGATAATGGCTTCCTTCATTCCCATGAGGTTGACGGCCGTGAATACGACGGTGGTGAGCAGGGTGAGAAGGGCAATGCTGGCGTCCGGTAAAAAGTAGGCGCGGATCGTCAGGGCAAAGATAAGGGCGTACATCGAACAGGCGAGGGTGTTGCCGATCCAGAAGAACCAGCCGGTAAAAAACGCCACGGGTCTGTTGAGTGTTCTGTGGGTAAAGGAATATCCGCCCCCGGCTAACGGTATGGCTGCACTGAGTTCGCTGTAATTTAAGGCGGTAAACAGGGTTAAAAAACCCATCGCCAAATAGACGAGAACACCCAGCGGACCGATCATATGCGCCAGCTCGCCCGGCAGGGCAAAAATACCCGGCCCCATCGTGGCGCCAATGCCGATCATTACCGCCATAAACAGGCCCATATTGCGTCTGAACCCTATCTGTTCCGCCATAAACGTATGCTCCCGGACTCTCGTATCTTATACGAACAAGTTGATCTCAAAACACCGTCACAGAAATAGTTCTCCGAAGTCACCTGCCGGGCGGAAGAACTGATTATGAAGCCAATTAGCCGCTATCATAAAGATTTACCTGACGACATTCAAGCAAAAATCTACTAGGACCTCCATAGCCCTTTTGTCCAGTTGAAATCTGACCCGTCTTTTCCACGCGGGATCAAGGCAGAGGCTAAACACGCACTGTTTATATAGTGGAATGGGTCAAAGCTTGAATTGTCTTTATTTTGCTCGGATTTAATAGATGTCACAACTTTAATTTGACACTACGGATTCATTTCTTTATATACTTGCAAGGTAAACAATAAATAGATGATTTAGATTCACATTCTTCAGCTACAGGTTGCAGTCACGATCACAGTTCCGACAAACCTTCCGAGACGCTTGTATCGTTTTGGAATAATTCATAAATCCGAATATTACCTGCTCACCTGGAATAGGATAAAATAGACCGAAAAACCAACTGAACGCATATTATAGTCGCCGCATCCGATAATTATCGCTGCAATAACTGGTTATTAAAGGAGAGTTCTTGTGGAATATAATTTTGACGATGAAGAGCCGCGAACACGGTGGTGGATCCCAATCACGGTTGCTATCGTCATCACTGTAGCTGTCGGTGGCTACTTCGCCTGGCGAGTATCAAGACAAGCCGTTCCGACCAAGGAAACGGCTGAGCCAACCAAACTGCCTCGGATGGCAAATTTGCCTCCCAAGGAAGAGGCGCCCAAGCCTGCCCCACCATCCTATTCACCTGATGCGCCTTTACTTGAACAGGTGCGAGAGGCGATGCGAAAGGGAATCGATCCGGAAGATGCCGTAGCGCTAGCGAAATCATTCCCGCAAAAACCGGAACGGGCCGATGCGGCGTTTATTCTGCTGGAGTACGCTGCTGAAGCCGGACATGCAGAGGCCGCGTTAATCGTGGCGCGCTATTTTGATCCCACCTCTACGGATGATAGCGGAACGATTATCAAAGATCCTGCGGCCGCATATGAGTGGTACCAGCTAGCCCTGTCTGGCGGACAGTCGGAGGCGCAAAATCACCTCTCAGATCTGCGGCAATGGGTCCAAAAAGAGGCGGCACAGGGGTCTCGGGAGGCGCGTGAGGTATTAACGAATTGGCAATAGCTTTATAAAAACGGAGGACAGGCAATGCAATCCAAAAACATGAAATCCATGAGCAGGGCCGGGTTCATTGTTATGTTGGTGACATTTTTTATCTGTTTGGGGCTTATGGGGCAAGAGATCTATGCAGCTAAGCAAAGCAAGCCGTTGCTCATACCCGGTAAACGCACATTATATCAAAAGGTCATCACCCATCCGGGCTCTAAGCTTTATGCGCTGGCGGGAAACTCTGCGAAAGTTCTGGAAAAGTGGGTCAAGCCGTTTACGGTATTTTATGTTTACCAGCGTGCTTCGGTCGGCGGTGAGCCATGGTTGGAAGTCGGGCTTTCGAGCACCGAAGGGGCAGTCGGATGGATTAGAGGATCGAAAACTTCTGATTGGAATCAAGCATTGACGCTGGTTTTTTCGGAAAGAACCGGCCGTCAGCCGGCCTTATTTTTCAAAGATCTGAAATCGCTTCAGAAGGTTGCCGGGTCACCATCTCCGGGTGGGCAGGCAGCTCAACTTGCATCCCGGTTTGCTACGATTCAATCGGGAAGCATCTCCCCGTCCGCGCAATTCCCAGTATTGGCTGCCGAACCACCAGAGGAAGCCGTCTCGAGAAAGCGGTTTTACCTCATGCCGATTTTTCAAGCGCTTGAGCTCTTTGAAGGCGTTAAATTTTTGCAAGTCGCTTCCATCGATCCCGGCTCAGGCCGATTCCCGGAAGATATGGAATTAAAAACAGCAATTATATTCGTCATTGATACCACGATTTCCATGAAACCATATATCGATAGGACCCGCGAGGCTGTGCGCAAGATTTATGACGCCATCGAAAAAGCCGGCTTATCCGATAAGGTGGCATTTGGATTGGTTGCCTTTCGCAACAGCACTAAGAAAACACCGGGCGTTGAATATGTGGTCAGCGTGTTGTCTGATTTGCGGGATGGAAGAGAGCGCCAACAATTTGAACTTGCCCTGGCCCAAGCACAGGAAGCCAAGATTTCCACGCATTCTTTCAACGAAGACGCCTTTGCCGGCCTTAAGACGGCCCTTGAAAAACTGAACTGGTCACCGTATGTATCGCGGCTCGCCTTTCTCATTACGGATGCAGGCGCTATTCGAAACGACGATCCCTTTTCCTCAACCGCTATGAACGAAGCTGAGATAGCCGATATGGCCGCGGCCAAGGGTGTAAAGATTTTTGCTTTACATCTCAAAACACCTGCAGGCAAAAAGGTAAACAACCACCCTTATGCGGAAACCCAATTCAGGGCTCTGACCGGACATTCCGATCCGATGGTCGGGGATCTGTATGTCCCCATTGACGCCGCTCAGCCTGCAACCGGCGTGCGTGGTTTTGGAAGCGTGGTTGAGGGTGTTGCCACCCAGATGGTAGAACTGGTGCGGGCAACCAGTGTGGGTGAGCGATTGACATTGCCCGAGGTACCCAAAGACCGAACCGGGGATGTGGTGCAGGAGGCGGTGCGCAAGGCGGCTATTTTGGGATATGCCATGCAGCTTGAATTTTTAGGCCGTCGCGCTGGTGTTCAAGCACCAAAGGTTGTTAAAGCCTGGGTTTCAGACATGGATTTAGCGCGCCCCGACACGCCGACCTTCAAGGTGAGCGTTCTGCTAACTAAAAATCAACTCAGCGACCTCAGCCAGCGCCTCAAGGTCGTTCTGGATCAAGCCCAGCGGACCAAACGAACGCGGGACAAGGATTTCTTCCAGAGCATTCTCGCAGCGGTTGCACAAATGTCACGTGATCCCCTGCAATTTAGCCGAAAACCGGACCAAAACCTGGGTGAGCTGGGCGTCCTTGCGGAATTCCTGGATGATTTACCTTACCGCAGCAATATCATGCGGTTGACCGAAGAGGATTGGTACAGATTGAGCGTCGGGGAGCAGCAAGCCATCGTCAATAATCTAAAATCGAAGATCAGAAGGTATACTCAAATCCATGACGATGTGGCCAACTGGGTAACTTTCGGGGCAACCGAACCGGGAGATGCCGTCTATCGAATCCCTTTGAGTCTTATGCCCTAAATCGGGAGGTCTCCATCGTGGCCGATCGCAAGAAGCTGTCACCCGAAAAAGAGAGCGCGTCATCGGTGCCTGGAGGCAAGCTCTCAAAGGCCGAAGAAGTCTTCCACCTTATGGGGGTAGCCAAAAGCTGGCCCGGGGAGCAGGGTTTTACATTGACCGTCCCCGAACTTATTATTCGTCGGGGAGAGAAGATTGCCCTGGTGGGTGTCAGCGGATGCGGCAAAAGTACCTTGCTCGACCTGCTGGCGATGATCCTGCGACCTGATGAAGCCGGACGATTTGACTTTTTTCCCCAAAATGGGGAAGCGCTGAATGTGATGGACGCTTGGCAGCACAGGCGGCTGGGCCGCCTGGCTCAAACCCGCATGCTGCATATCGGATATGTTCTGCAAACAGGTGGTCTCTTTCCGTTTCTATCGGTCCGGGAGAACATTGGAATCAGCCGGCGGGGACTTGGTTTGCCGATTGAAGAGGCCGTAGAATCCATAGCCCAACGCCTGCATATCGAACGACATCTGAACAAACTTCCCGGTCAATTATCGGTGGGGGAACGTCAGCGGGTGGCCATTGCCAGGGGAATGGCGCATCAGCCGTCAGTGGTAATAGCCGATGAGCCGACCGCTTCACTGGATCCAATTAACGCTGAAGAAATCATGAGTCTATTCAACAAACTGACCGACGAATATGGTGTTACCCTGGTTATGGCCACGCATGATTGGGGAAAATTGGGGGAGCGCGGTTTCCGTCGCGTAGAATTCAGTTTCAAACAGGACCCGAAGCGGGGCAAGGTGCACGCTAGGATTTTTGGGTAGACGACAGATTGAACGATGAACAAGTTTAAAACGGTTATTCATCTGGCGCTGCGCGATTACCTGCATGAGCGCTTGTTATCTGCGTGTGCGGTGATGGGCTTGGCAGCCGTTCTGGCACCTTTGCTGGTGTTATTCGGGGTGAAGAGCGGGATTATTAACACCCTGTCCGATCGCCTGATTCAAGATCCGCGGAACCGTGAAATTTCTGCGGTGGGAAGCGGTCGCTATGGCGCCGACTGGTTTTCTGCTATGCGTGATCGCCCGGATGTGGCTTTTGTTATTCCACAAACGCGCTCCATTGCGGCCAGTATGATTCTGTATAACAAAAATTCGGCAAATCCCCGCACGGTTGTCGTGTCCCTCATTCCTACCGCCGAAGGTGATCCCCTGCTGGAGCAATATGGGCGCATCGTGGCCGAGAAAAATACGGTCGTGTTATCGGAGCCGGCCGCGCGAAAACTTAAGGTCAAAGAGGGCCAGCATATCACCGGGCAGGTGGGACGGTCTGTAAGCGGGGTAAAGCAACAAGTTGCGGCCACATTGAAAATTGTCGCCGTCTTGCCTCTGGACGCCTTTACCCGAGAAGCTGCCTTTGTACGTTTGGAGCTTCTGGAGGCAACCGAAGACTACCGTGACGGTCACCGCTCTGAGACATTCGGATGGCCAGGCAGTGCCCGGCCGACCCGGCCGAGAGTTTATCCCAGTTTTCGGCTTTATGCCCGCTCAATTTATGATGTGGGCAAATTACGCGGCATGTTGATGGATCAGGGCCTGGAGGTTTATACCCAGGCGGAGGATATTGAAACGGTCAAACGCCTGGACCGTTCGTTTAACCTTATTTTCAGCCTCATCGCCGTCGTGGCAGTGTTGGGTTATTTTGCCTCTATGGTAAGCAATGTATTGGCCAATGTGAACCGTAAAAGCCGATATCTGGGTATTTCAAGCTTGATCGGCTTTTCAACCGAAACGATCATTTGGTACCCGATCGTCCAATCCATGGCCACCAGCGTTCTTGGTACGGTGATGGCTGTTTTCCTTTACAAAATAGCGGAAAAAATGATCAACGGACTTTTTTCCGAATATCTCTCTGCGAGCGAATATATATGTCGCCTATCCTTCGAGCATATGTTGACCGGCTTTGTTTTGACCCTGGGTTTCGCCATGCTGGCATCAGCTTACGGGGCTTTTCGGGTATCACGCATCGAACCATCGGAGGTTATCCGTGAGGTTTAGGCCTGGAACAAAGCAACCTGTATCTGGGTTGAATCGGCAAAATTACAAAGCGCCCAATTTTTACATTCGATTATCAAAACAATTTCTGATTCCCTCTACTTGGCTATGTGTTTTGTTCGGTTTAGTGATACACGTCCCACTGCTTCTGGCTCAACACTGCCCATCTGAGCAACGTGTCTTGGCTTTGCCGGGTCCGGTGGTAGCGGCAGTAAACCCCAATCCTTCCCAAAGCGATTTCTCACTTCCGATGCCTTGCCAGGGGGAAATGATTCTGCGGCGTGTCTGTGTGCCTGCCGGGGGATATTTTGCAGATTTACCCTTTGATATGGGCTGCAAAGACTGCGGGCGTTTTAAAAATAGCTTCATGGAGGGTAAGCGTTTGAGTGCGGTTTCCGGACCCTTTACACTGGAGGATTTGCCTGCTGCCTGGCGCGTGAAGCTTGAAAATGCGAGTGTAAACGGTGATGGCCGTTGCCCGCAACCCGGCGACACGAATATCAGGGCATTTTACTATTTTATCGGCAAATACGAGGTTACAAATTTCCAGTGGAAAGCGGTGATGAATGATGTTTGTTTTGGACCCGGTTCCTGGTTTTTCGCGGATGATGCCCGCCCCAAGACGGATATTTCTTGGTTTGAGGCCGTGGAATTTACCCGAAAATACACCGAGTGGCTTATTAAAAATGCCCCGGAACACCTGCCCCAGTTTTCCAATGACCGTTTTGGGTACCTGCGTTTGCCTACTGAAGCCGAGTGGGAGTATGCGGCCCGTGGCGGCCAGATGGTGACCGAGTCGCAATTAAACGATGAGGAGTTTTTCCCATTAAATGATAGGCCGTATAAAGATTTCGCTGTTTTTACCGATCAGGGTGCAGCCAAACCCCAGCAAAAATTAGCCAGGATCGGTTCAAAGTGCGCTAATCCGTTAGGACTCTTCGACACCGCGGGCAATGCCGCCGAGATGGTGTTGGATCCATTTCATTTTTCAATAGGATTTCGGCTGCATGG
This sequence comes from Desulfobacterales bacterium, assembly GCA_030145015.1. The sequence goes on along the minus strand of JAQYWI010000002.1, from coordinate 70,024 downwards.
CGCTGCCGGCGGGTTTATCATCAAAGGCGGCAGTTTTCGCAAGAGTCTGGCTGAGACCATGCCCGGAAGGCGCGAAGAACAACCTTTATTCCTCGGTGATGGTGCCTTTCGCAGCAGTGATGTTGGCTTTCGTGTCGCACTTTCCGGGATCCTAACGCCCCAGGACCGCAAGGAACGGCTCGATCAGGAGTGGGCCAATCTGGGTGTTCAGCAAAATTCCGGCCAGGCTCCCGCAAAATTTTCAGCGCCAAAGATCGAAATAGATCAAAGCAAGGATCCCATTGCCGAAATTGAGCGATTTGTGGCGATGTCCGCTGATGAAACCGAAAAAAGGAATTTACTTTTTCTGCGAGACGTACTCAAACAAAAAAGTATTTTACTTAAAGAGCAGGAAGCTGAAACGGTGAAGGGTATTATCCACAGCGCTCTTTTTACGGCTGAATCTTTGCAAAAATATGCTATCCGGCGAAAAATCGCCTTCAATGAGCTGAACAAACTTGAGAAGATAAAAGACGAGACGGATTCTCAGTCCATTCCTGATTCATTGGAGAGCGGAATTGCTAAGGCAAAAGAGACAATTCGCCTGCTCGATTCCGCCATGGATCATTTCGTAAAACTCTATCTCAATCGAATCAGAGAAACCCAGCGATACCCTGAAGAACTTTTTGCAAGTCAAATCAACTTTGTTTCACAAGAATTGGGCCTCGAGAAAGTTTTCAGCCGGAGTTTGAAAAACAGACTGGATCTATTCAGAAGCCATGTGGCCCTTTACAAACGAAAGGCAGGAAACGTCAGCCAGCAGGAAATTCAATCAGATCTTATTTTGCCGTAGAATCCGTATGCAAACATACAGTGAGGGAGAATTATTATGCGCAAACAAATATTTTTTTTCAGCTTATGTTTGACTTGTCTTCTGGTTTCAGCATGTGTTTCCAAAGAAAAATATGAGGAATTAGAAGCAAGGCTTACCGATACTCAGGCGAAACTTGAACAAAAAGACAAGAAAGTCGAAGAATTAGCGCAAAAGCTGGGGGAATTGGAACAAAACTGGACTAAGTGCCAGCAGGATACTAGCGAGCTTCATGCGCGCTATCAAGGGTTGGAGAAAAAACAGCAAATGCTTTCCCAATCTTTAGCGCAAAGGGAAGACGTTATCCACCAGGTTGATGAGGCCAAGCGCAAATCAGAAAGCGATATGCAATCGCAGATCGTGACACGCGAGCAAAAGATTAAAGAACTGGAAGATGCCGTTGCAAAGCTGGATGAAACCAGGCGTATGTTGGAAATCAACCTTCTGGCACAGCTGGAGAGTCGCGAAAAAAAGATAAAAGAGCAAGAAATGACCATTTCAAAGTTAGGTAACCAGAAACAGTATGTTGAAACTAATTTAATCGATTTGAAAGAACAGATCGTCATCCAGGAGCAAACGATAAACGAGCAAATGAAGATTATCACTGAACTGGATACCGTCCGGCTAAAAATAGAAAACAGCCTGCATGACCGGCAGTCGGAAATAGAGTTCCGGGAAAAAAGGATAAAAGAACTGCAAAATGCCATCGCTCAGCGAGATAAAACCAAACGCCAGATTGAAACCGACCTGAAAGAACAGATAGAGGCCCAGCAAGTGAAGTTGGAAAATCTGGCCGGCAAATTAAAAGTTACCTTAGTCGATAGGATTCTATTTAATTCCGGAAGAGCAAAGGTCAATGAGAAAGGTAAGCAATTGCTGTCAACGCTTGCCGAAAGCCTCAAGCAAAATAACCAAAACATCATCGTTGAAGGACATACGGATAACGTTCCGATCGGACCGGACTTGAGGGAAAAATATCCAACCAACTGGGAATTGTCGGCAGCTCGATCTGCGGCCGTGGTGCGCTATCTCACAGAAAAGGCCGGTATCGAGCCCCAAAGGTTTACGGCAAGCGGCCACAGCTTCTATAGTCCAGTGGCATCCAACCAAACTGAAAAGGGCCGGCATCAGAACCGCCGAATTGAAATTATTCTGGCTTCCCGGCGCTAAGGTGAATGGATTCCGAGGTTTATTCTTCAACGAGCTGTAATTCGGATTGAAGCGAATAAACGTATAAGATTAATTACAGTTTTTATTATTTGACTTAAATCAATTACATTTTCTCGATTCACATATAATTATTTCATATAATCTTGTAAAAGATCCTTATCGATGTAATCATCAGATTTCTCCGAAAGGAGGTCAAAAAAATGTGCGAGAGCTTTAAAACCAATTGTGTCTGCGGGCAAAAGACCGCGGAGATCTTTTTTGGGAAAATGGTCCTGGCTGAAAATTCGGTGGCACAGGTTTATTGCCCGAACTGCAGTCAGGATATTGATTCCGGACGCAATGACCGGGTATGGGACAATAACTGGATACTTGAGCTGGATATGGACGTTCTGCGAACGCATGCCGCTTCAATGGGAGTTGCACCCCAGGAAGTGACCGCAGGCTGGGTTTTCGACCAGGGGTTTGCCACCTGGGTCGGGATCACACCGGATGATACCGAAAGAAGAAACCAGGAGCGCGATGAAATCCAGAAGCTAGCCAAAACCGATCTGCTTGCTTACTACCAGGCGATGAAAGAATGGGGGTTAAACCGCGAAAAGAAGTTTATGGAAGAAGGCTGGCGCAAGATGAGGCATGCTTAGAAGTGGTTTCAAAACCCCATCTAAGGCCCAATGGCTGCGTTGCAGGCCTCCGATAAATGCTCACATACCCATGTATGCTGCGCGTTATCGATCGGCCTGCGCCTTGCCCTTGAACCTGATCTGAGGTTTTGAAATCACTTCTAGCAGAATTTAAATTGGATAAGACCTGTATTAGTATGGAGATGAAGAGGGCAGGATGTAACCCATCCTGCCCTTTGTTTTGGGGTGACTTTTTATCCTTTTGCGAATTTAAAATTTTCATTAACTTTTCCCGGTTGCTTAAAATTAAATGGATTTATGGGTCAAACTAAGCTATCAAAAATAATGATAAGCACTAAATTTAATCCCACAGCCATTTAATTTAGTATTAAATATATATAAATATCAAATAGTTAACTCATTTCTGCACCATAATTTCTTATAGAGGTCTTGCCCGATGTCCCGCACCAAACGTGTTTCTGATTTTCTGGGTTTGACGAAAAGTACAGCCGGTTTGCTGTTTATGGTGGTGTTGGTGGGTATGGGCGAACGCATGGCAGAGCGTTTTTTGCCAATTTATTTGCTGGCACTTGGCGGCGGGGTCATTTCGATCGGGCTTTTAAATGGAATGGATAACTTCCTGTCGGCGATTTATGCATTTCCCGGCGGGTATCTTTCCGAGCGCATTGGAACTAAGCGCGCGTTGCTGTTATTTAATTGCATGGCAATGACCGGATTTTTGGTGGTGATTCTTATTCCGGCGTGGCAGGCGGTCCTGATCGGCGCGATTTTTTTTCTGGCCTGGTCGGCGATCTCCTTACCGGCGACCATGGGACTGATTGCGAAGGTACTGCCGACAAACAAGCGTACCATGGGGGTTACCATGCATTCGCTTGTGCGGAGATTTCCGATGGCGCTGGGACCCATTTTGGGGGGCCTGTGCATCGGTATATGGGGGGTTAATAACGGTGTTCGCGTCGCCTTTAGCGTGGCATTCGTTCTTTCTATTATTGCGGTTTTGTTGCAGCAAAAATTAATCGAAGATGATTCAAGCAAGAAACCGGATGATGAATGTGTTCTCCAGCCCGAAAAAAATCCCTTCAAGCTGTTTCAATCCATGGATGCTTCCCTCAGGCGTTTGCTGGTTTCAGATATACTGATACGCTTTTGTGAACAGATCCCCTATGCCTTTGTTGTTGTGTGGTGCATGCAGGTGATTGAGGTTTCGGCTTTTCAGTTCGGCATTTTGACGAGCATTGAAATGGCCACCGCGGTGCTGGTTTATATCCCCGTCGCCCACCTGGCGGATAAAAGCACAAAAAAGCCCTTTGTGGTGGTCACATTTATCTTTTTCACATTTTTTCCCCTGGTACTTATATTCTGCCGGTCTTTTCTGTGGCTGATTCCAGCATTTGTACTCAGAGGCTTAAAAGAGTTCGGCGAGCCGACCCGCAAAGCGCTCATCCTGGATCTGGCACCCGAAAACTGCAAAGCCGGTATGTACGGACTTTATTATTTGATCCGCGATGTGTGCGTCTCCGTTGCCGCCTTTGGCGGTGCATTTTTATGGCTGATCAGCCCGACAACGAATTTTATGGTTGCATTTTTATTCGGAGTCGCGGGGACAATTGGATTTGCACGTTTTGGTACAGATGTTATACCGACTCGACACTGACAATCTCAGGGATTTTCTTTTTGACATGGGCTTCAATACCCTGTTTCAGGGTCATCTGGGACATGGGGCACCCGCCGCAGGCACCGGTCAATCGAACCTTGACAATACCGTCTTCCACGTCCACCAGTTCCACATCTCCACCATCCGCCTGAAGTGACGGTCGAATTTCATTCAATGCGCTTTGAACCTGTTCTTTCATTTTTTCCTCCGATATCATTTGGATGTTTTGATTTATTTTGCGTAAAATTCTCAACCCCTAAGCTATACCACTTAGTGGTATTGGTCAAGTCTTGGGTGTCTATCTCAAAAATTTAGTTAACACCCGATGGTACAGTTTTAAACCTGTAAAAAGTGCTCACAACAACAAATGAGCTAAAATTATGGTCTCTCTGCGCTCCATCTTTTATTATAAATAGGATCGTTCGACCCAGTCGTTCGACCCAGTCGTTCGACCCAGAGGCTCTCGACGGGAGGCTCTCGACGGGAGGCTCTCGACGGGTAGAATTCCTCAACTTTAGGCATTTCTAACTTTAGTGCACCTTTGTAACTTTTTTTCTCTGTCATCGAAAATGTACTGCTAATTTTGAGATGGCTTCTATATTGCAGGCCTTCGCACCCTTGCGAATTGAAAATCCGATTGACACCGGCGTTTGAGATAGGTTAATCATTATACGCCCTCAATAAACCATGTGTTATTCCTATCAACCTAATTTAGAATCGGGATAATCTAACGATCAAACCCGCTCAATTCCCCAATACGGGTACCAATCTCCAATTTTAATGAGAAAGGGGCTCACAAATGATTGAATCTATTTATCAGACCCTGGCAAAAATCGGTTACACGCATCCTTTGCACCCGCCGGCGACCCATTTGCCGGCCGGACTTATCATCGGGGCATTTGTATTTGCGCTGATTGCCTGGATTTTCAATCGTAAAAGCCTGGCCCAAACCGCGCGTCACTGCCTTATCCTGGCGTTGATTATGGCCGGGCCGACGATCCTATTGGGACTCATGGACTGGCAGCATCGCTTTGGCGGCGCCTGGCTTTTTGAGATCAAAATGAAACTGATTTTAGGCGGAATACTTTTGTTCTTGCTTCTCGTCGCTGTCGTTTACGGCGCTTTGGCCGGAGCCTTTACCAAAACTGTCGTGGCCATATATGCGCTCTGCCTGCTGACCGTGATCGGTCTGGGATATTTTGGCGGGGAACTGGTGTACGGAACCAGAGCGCCTGCGGGCGAAGACGTCAAAGGCCTGGCAGCCGAAGGCGCAATGGTCTTTAAGCAAAACTGCTCGGCCTGTCACCATACGGATAGCACTGCGACCAAGGTCGGGCCCGGGCTGATGGGCGTTTTCAAGCAAAACAAGTTTCCGGTGAGCGGCCAGCCGGTATCAGATGAAAATTTTCGAATGCAGCTAAAAACACCCTTTAGCAAAATGCCGCCGTTCGGGCAGCTCTCATCTGAACAGGTTGACGCATTGTTAGATTATCTAAAAACACTTTAGAACTCATCTTAAAAGGGAAGCAATTAAAGGGACAAAATGATGAGACAAGGGTCAAACAAACGGATTTTTGCAACACGTCTTCTTTTGATAATGGCCTGTTTACTTTTTTTGAATTTGCCGGATGCCCGGGGGCAAACATTTATATCCGGAAAAGTAATCACTTCGGATGGAAAGGTTGTGGCCAGTGGTGCTGTGGCGCTTGAAAAAGGTGAGCTTCATAACAACGCCTTCCTCACAGGCGGCGCTATTGGATCCGATGGTACCTTTAAAATACCCTTACCGTCCGGAGGGCCTTGGGGCTTGCATGTCTACAGTGAGGGGTATATTTACTTTCCGCTTCAGGTGCAAATCAAAGCGGGTGCGGATAATGAGATCCCTGTGATTTTGCCGGTTGACGGAAAAAAGGGTGATGATCCGCGCATTTCCAACATCCGTTTTAACAAAATTTCCGATCAGGTTTTTCAAATCAAAATGAGGGTTGATGATCCCAACAATAACCTTGGCCCTCAAATGCTGGCAGTCGATACCAAGCGTTTTCGATCCTATCGCCTGGCACCGGACAGCGGTGATCTGAAAGATAAAAAAGCGGACTTTCCGAGCGAAGATTATGTTTCTCCGTTTATCCCGCTGCCGCTTGATGGCGAAGACCTTAAAAACTGGCTCTTTGTGGTGGCGGATCATCAATGCAGCAATGGCCCCATTTACAATGGTTTGAACCAATCCGTGCATAAACCGCCGGTAGCGCATGCTGAAAAACTAAAATGTGAGGTTGCCGGTACCTGGAAGTCAAACTTCGACAAAGTCTATCAATTTACTCAGGGGGCTCCCGGGATGTTTAGCGGCAAGCAGTTCGAGGGCGATATTATCATCGCTAAAATGGATCAAAAAGACGATAAGGTCATCATGGAATTTCGGTTCAAAGGCGAAAAGGGTAAAGCCGAACTTCAAGTGGTGTGCAAAGAAAACCAGATCAGGTTGCAGGGCAGTTTCCGCCTTCCGAGTCGGTCCGGCGACTGGGTTTTTTCCAAACTGCAGAATGCAAAATCAGCCGGATCCGGCCAAGATCTGTTTACTGCCAACTGCGCTATCTGTCATTATCACGATCGTAATGAAACAAAAGTGGGCCCCGGGTTGCAAGGCTTGTTTAAAAACCCGAAGCTTCCAACGTCAGGGCGATCCACCAGCGAAAAGAACATCCGTGAAAGGATTGTTAATGGGGGTGAGAAGATGCCGCCATTTAAGCATCTGAAAGACGATAAAATTGATGCGATTATTGACTATTTGAAATCTTTATAATTGAAAAAAGCGATTAATCATTTTTATATGGGTCTAAGCCTGATGGGTATCTTGCTATCGGCGATGGGTAGTCATTCCGCCGATTCGGATAGGCTTTTACAATCTCCCGGGCTCAGATTAATCCGTGAGCCTGCAACGGTTATCCCGGCCGCCTATCATTATTTAAATCAGAAACGGGAGCTTCCGCGATATCGGCGTGCGTCCGGAGCCCTGCTGAAGGGATGGTCCAGGCAATTCATAAAGACCCGCCGATTTTCAAGTGATCAAAGCGCCTGGGTCTATTACCGCCAATCAGATCTAAAGCGCACGAAAGTGATAAAAACCTCCGATCTGCCCGGCCCGATGCGAATCTGGCCGGTGGGTACTATCCTCATTCTTGAAGGATACAAGGGCGATGCCTCGCACCTTGCTGATTCCGATCTTCTGGAAATTGAAGTCATGACCAAATTGGATTCTACGGGTTTAGCTGACGCTGAAAAATTCTTTCCGGCTGACTGGAGTTATGCGCGCTTTACTCCGGAAGAGATCTGGTCGCTTTCCGGGGAGAAGCTAAACGAATGCCACCAATGCCACAGTATTGCATTTCGACTTACGGGTGATCTTGTTTTCACCCCGTTCCGCTAGCTTGCCGCCCCTTATGCAATGTGCAAAATACGGTCTTATATTAGGCTTCCGGTGTAACGGTCTGAAAAGATAGGACTGAGGACTGAGTGCTGAGGTCTGAGGTATATAAGCAAAAATGGCCGTGCCGGCTCATGACGGAAAACGACAACTCATGGTCCCTGGAGGACGATTCATGACGGAAACCGACAAGTCATGTTGAAATGGTCAGCCGCCAAGCATGCTTTTGTGCCCAGTCCCCAGTCCTCAGCACTCAGTACTTATTTTCACTGACACCTGACACCATCGTAATGGTGTTATTTTGTGCCTGGTATTTGCTAACTTATGACCTCACCACTTTTAAAAAGGCTATATGAAACCCTGCCGTGGCTGCATTTTACCGGGGCCTGTCTGGTCTTTGTGCTCCTTTATCTTTTTACGGCAATCCACAGCCAGCTGGGTCAGGAAATTTCTGCCGGTGAAAGTCCTGGATTTGCCTGGCTTGGAATACACATTTTTATTTTTATCGGTCTGGCCGGGGTTTATTTGATCCTTGTTGGCGGATTACAACACGTCTGGGTCCGATTCAATCACGACCATTATACGGGTGCGCTTAAAATACCGGTTGGTATCCAGTTTTTGTCCGTTGGGCTTTTGGCTCCGGCCGTTTTCAATGGCTGGCGCAATTTAATATCCGCGCTAACGTTTCTTTTGCTGGCTGCAATTCTCATGCAGGGTTATGCGGTCCTCTGGTATCAACAGTTTAACAACAGTGACGACTCCGGCCGTTTGCGGCAGAGAGAGTCTCACACACTGTTGTTTCTGGTGCTGGTCTTTTTTTTAAATGTCGTCGTTGCCCAGCTGGATCCTTCCTGGTATCGACTAAAAGAATATATGCACCTGAATTCAGGTGTTGAGATTGTCCTGCGGAAACTCGTTCCCGCGGTTTTTGCCGGTACAACGGGACTGTGGTTTGGTATTGCTACGCTGGCCATAATTGCGCTAACGGCTTTTCTCCAGGCTAAATTGGATCAAAAAACCGCCCTGAAAGGGCTATCATTTTTTTTGCCGTTTTTGCTGCTCTCAGGGGCTTACACGGCCATTACACTTTCCGCCCTGACATATGCGGTTGAATGGCAGGTCAACACGCTCGGCCTCAGGCCCGCTGTCTTTTCGCTGGCTTTTGTGCTGTGTGCAGTCAGCGGTGCTCTTTTGTCAATTACTTACAGCCGGATTTTAAACTATTTGCCTCAAGATCGAAAATTGAGCCCGGTGGGACTTATTTGTGTTTCCTTAGGGGTCTTATTTATCTACCCGCTGTTCTGGCTGATTACCTCAAAGCCCTATCGCCGGGCTTTATGGGTATTTTTGATATTATCAACGCTGTTGCTGTGCGGACTTGTGGCTTATTTATTGCTATATGGAGATTTATTTAATCCGTGGTTTACCGCCTTTTCTTACCTGAAAAGCATCCTTTTGAAAATCGTATCATTAGTGGTCGCCGGAGCGCTGGTTCTGGTTTTTGAAGAGGTGATTTTCGCTGAAAAGGCCCGATCGCCCGGATCTGGAAGGCACTGGGCTTTGATGGCCTTTGTTTTTTTTCTTGGATTCTTCCCCTTCGGAATTCTGAATAAATATCCGGCGGCAAAGACAACGCTTCTGCAGTTCAGCGACCTCACCCGGGTGGAAGCAGCCTATGCCAGAGAGCTTGCGGGCTTATTAAAACTGGATTCCTGGGTCCGCCTGGGGCAAAATCCGGATTTTAATCAGCAAGCGCATCCCTGGCCCCAACCCTGGAAACTGGAAAAGACCCATCCATCTTTACTTCCTGAAGATTTCAATCTGATGGTGATCGTTGTTGATGCGCTCAGAGGCGATGCCTTCCATTCCGCCGGCTACCGGCGCAACCTGACGCCGTTTCTGGACGAATGGGCCCAGGCGGAGGCTGTTTCGTTTCGCCGGGCCTACAGTCAGGGGGGCGGCTCCTTTGCGGCATTTCCATTTCTGGTCGCCGGTAGAAGTCGCTTCGATCTGTATGGACCGGATTTATACCGGGAAAATCTCTTTCTTAAAATTGCACAGGCAGAAGGTATCCGGCATTATATGGTCATGAGGGGCTTTGGCCCGCGATCCATATTTGCGCCTGAAAATTCGGTCCTCGAGTTAAGCATACCCCGGGCGGTAAGCGACCGGCGTACCGCCACCGCAGATGAAGTATTTCATTCGGCGCGTGAAGCCATCTCGAAAATCAGGGCGGGTGAGCGGTTTCTTTGTTTTTTGCATTTGATGGATGTGCACAATGATCTCTGGAAAAAACCCGGCGGGAAAGATTTTGGCGACACCCCCAGAGATCTCTACGACAATAACCTTTCTTATCTGGACAGTGCCCTTGAACGTTTTGTCAACTGGCTGAAAGCAAATCATATTTACGAAAAAACCGTCATATTGTTTACTTCGGACCACGGAGAACAATTCTGGGAACACGGCGCCAGCCTTCACGGGCATACCCTTTATGAGGAAGAAATTCGAATTCCGGCAATTCTTTTTGTACATGGAATTCAAAGACGTTTTGAAGATGTTCCCGTGATTGCTGCGGATATGGTTCCCACCATTGCCGATCTGGCAGGCTATTCGACCGATCCGCCCTATGATGATCCCCGCATGGGAATTTCTCTTGTCCCGCTTATTTTAAATAACCAACGCGACCGTTATCTTAAAAGAGATGTTGCCGGCCGGGCCTCCTTTAAGCGCCGCTATTTTCTATTTCGAAACTGGCAGTGGAAACTCATATATTTCGCTGAGCTGGACCTTTTGCAATTATTTAACCTGAAGCAAGATCCCATGGAGAAAAAAAACCTGATAGAAGAAAAACCCAGGCTGGCTGCCGAGCTGGAGCAGCAGTTACTGGGTTATCTGAAACAGGTGGAAGGGAAAACCTATCGCCCTCTGCTGACACAATCTTCTTCCAATGCGGACACATATGTTAAGGCCGCCAATCCTTGAATATGCCGATTTTTCAATCATAATCGTTAGATTGTTTTTCTTCTCTTCTCATATTGACACTTCCCGATCTAGTCCCTAACTTCCCAGGTAATAAATAGAAGCTATCCCAAAAATGCATCTAACGCCCAATAGCTTCGTTGTGAACCTCCTTAAAATGCTCACATACTTATATGTATGCTGCGCTTTTGCGTCGGCTCACGCCTTGATGCATACATTAATCTGTTTAGATTAGACATGTAATCCCGCGTTAGCGGGGCTCTTGGACGTGAGCTACTATTTTTGAGATAGCTTCTATATATGGGAACCATCTTCCATCAAAAGCAAAGGCCTTCCCCAAATTGAAAAGGAGAAAAAATTATGAAAAAATGGATATTTATCGGCCTCGGTGCGATTGTCGTCCTCCTCATTGTCGTTGTTGTTGTCGGTATTTCAAAGTTGGGCCCGATCGTTAAAATGGCGGTCAACACTTACGGGCCCAAAATTACGGGCACAGAATTACGGGTGGATGATGTCGGAATTTCCATTTTTTCGGCCGAAGCCAAGCTTAAAAAGTTTTTCCTTGGAAATCCGAAAGGCTTCAAATCTGCGAGTGCCATGAAGGTGGGCTCTATCTACGTGGATGTTGATGAGGGTTCGATAACAAAAGATCCAATTATTATTAATAAAGTCGAGGTGGTCGGCCCTGAGATCACTTACGAAAAGCGGGGCAAATCAGATAATTTTAAAGCGCTCCTGGCTAACGTGCAAAAAAATGTGCCCAAAGGTAAGTCTTCCAAAAAGGAGCCCGCAAAAGAGGGTCCGGGAAAGAAGTTGATCATTAACGATTTTATCCTAAAAAACGGCAAGGTGAACCTGGATGTGGAAATACCTGGCGGTGTGCTCGGTGACCAGGAAATCAAGGCCGATCTTCCCGACATTCATCTCAAAGACCTCGGCAAGAAGAAGGGCGGTGCTTCTCCGGCCGAAATAGCCAAGGAAATTTTTGCGGCTCTGTATGACAAAATTCAGTCACCCATGGTGATGGGAGCTTTAAATGATCAGCTTAAAAAACTGGGTGTCGGCAGCATTGCCGATATCGAAAAAGCCGCAAAGGGAGCTGGGGGCATTGTCGAGGGCGCCGGCAAAGAAGCGGAAGGTGTTACCGATAAGGTTAAGGGGTTGTTCGAGAAAAAGGATTAGAAGTAAAAAAATACAAGTGAACTAAAGTGACTAAAGTGATCTAAAATGCCTAAAGTTAAGGAATTCTGCCTGTCAAGAGCCTCCCGTCGAGAGCCTCTGGGTCGAACGACTGGGTCGAACGACTGGGTCGAACGATCATTTTATTAAAAGATGGAGCGCAGCGACACCTTAACTTTAGTCACTTATATAGGGTTCATTCGACCGGATTTCATCCAGGGTTTTCTGATATTTTTCAACAAACGGCCCGCCAAGCGTTACGGCCTGGAGGGCTGTTTTTATGGCCTCCTGTTTTTTCCCCTGCTCCCACAGTACCTGGGCCAGATTGTTAAAAGCCACACCTTCATTCGGGAAAAGATCCGTCGTCTTTCGCAATACCTTTTCTGCAATTTTTAATTCTCCCTTTGCATAAAGGCTGTTGCTTAGGCCAATATGAGCGGAAAGGTTCTTGGGCCAGCGATGGAGTGCCGTTTGATACCCTTGCGCTGCCGCGTCCCATTGGCGGGCTTTTTCCAAACCAACAATTGCCGCGACATACGTAAATTCGTCTGCTGAAGCGGGCAAGCGGTAAGGCGGGAAAATGGCCAACCCCCAATAATCACTTCTGGCCCAGGTATTTTCAAAAGCCCTCAGGGACATTTTTTTCTGGTTTGTTGTTCCGGAGTGCAGGGTGACCACACCTTCGTCAAGGTCATAACCGATTACGACCGCATAATGCCAGAGCGGAATCCAGGAAAATCCCAGATTTTGCAGAACGATTACCGGATGCCCGCCCGCAATTTCTTTGAGCAGCGCATTTGCTCCGCTGATGGGATAGGCAACCCTTCCATGGCGGCGGGTTGCGGCGACCATAGCCGGCGGCAGGCTGCCCTTGAGGGAAGGCGTGTATACCTGCGGAGTGAGGTTATCCGGATCGATTTGAAGGCCGCTCCAGGCAAGGGCCATTGCCAATGATGCCGGTCCGCACTGGTATTCTTTCTGGGGATAAAAAGGCACCGCTTTCAATTCTTGTTTGGGCGGTATGCCCCCGGCATCCTGATACCATTTTTTTGTGGATACCGTAGTGCATCCGGTAAAAACCAACAGTGCGCCAATTATCCCAAAAATAAGAATGCACAGTAGGCTATGGTGGTTGCCGTGCCCCTTGTTTTTGGCTTTATTTAATAAATGTGAAGACGTCGGTATATCCCATTGCATCTGTAATTGCTAAAATAACGACAATGATACCAACAACGACGAGGACGCCGATAAGGAAGTTGCCGCCGGCCGGAAGTTCTTCGATTTGATCGGCAATTCGTGCGGCTTCAGCATCGGTCAGGCTATCAACACGTGCCCCGGCCTCCAGAGGATCGATTCCCTGAGCCCTTAAAACCGCCTGAGCGTCTTCGCGAGCAAGGATGCTCTTGATTGTGTTGCGGGCTTCTTGACCCTGCACGGTGATATCCAGAGTGGCACCTGTTTCGATCATAGCCGCCAGGACCGATTGATACGGTATGGTTAACAAAACCATCAAGGTAATGAGAAACACACTTGCCGATTTGGATCGTTGCCGAATTAACTTCATCCTTTACCTCCTCTAAAGTATTTTCATTGTGTTTATCGTATCTTTAAAATCAATAATTGTCAATTTTTGTCACTTGAACGAATTGATGGGATATAAAGCTGAATTCGAGAAAACTGGATCCAAAATGAACTGAAAATAGCTCGTAGCTGATAGCTCATAGCTTGAAGGCTGGGACGCCAGAAAGCTTGGAAGCATTCGCCCTTTCAAGCCTTCCAGCTTCCCAGCCTATCCGCCTTTATTTGAACCCTGACACTAAAACCCATCTCAAAAAGGTGGATCAGAGTTCAGGGCAAGGCGTCCTGTGAATTGAAAACGGAGCGTACACGCAGTACGTGAGTATTTCAATTCGCGGGACAACGCAGCCCTGGGCACTTAGACGCCTTTTTGAGATGGGTTTTAGAGGCTCCAGAGGATACCGCAACCCCGGCAGCATTTGGGGGGGGTGTCTGTTTGGTGAGTTTTTCTGAAATCTGTATATTTTGATCCGAGCCAAATTTCTTTCAGGGGTGATTCAAACACGTTACCTAAAATAATCGAAGAATAATCTGAGGTTGAAAACGGCGATATGCAGCATGGAAGGACATTGCCGTTTGAGGTGATGTACATCAGGGTTTTCGGCCGGAAGCACTTTTGCCAGGGATAGCGGTTTCCGGAATACGTTTGAACACTTTCAAGCGGTGTACTCAGGCCGGAAGCACTGAATCGAATGCCGAACTGTTTTGCCAGATCCTGGCTTTGATTTAAATATTCCCGGGTTTTACCATCTGATTGCATCAGAGTTTTTTCAGGTAATGCCACACCATAGCCGCCATCGTCCTGGAAATAAACCAATCGCTGCAGATAAACATCTTTTATGCCGATGGCGGCGGCAAGCCGGATAAACTCAGGCAGCTCGGCAATGTTTTCACGGGTTCCCAGGTACCAGAGTGAAAGTTTCGGGCAGGCAACACCAAGCCGCCTTTTGTGCGCAACGAAAGACTTCAGATTGCCGACGATTCGATCAAATTTATCGCTATTGCGCATGTCTTTATATCCCTGTGGGGAGGCCGCATCCAAAGATATGCGCAGTTCATCCAGGCCGGCGGTGATGAGCTCATATTGTCGTCTTTCATCGATCAAAATCCCGTTGGAATTAAAGAATACAAATACATCGCGATTCTTTAAATGCCGGATCATGACCGGCAAGGCTTCATTTAATAACGGCTCACCAATGCCGTGCAGGGCAATCTGTTTGAGTTCCGGCAACTGATCGGTTATCCGGATGAGTTCATCAAGTGTAATATCCCGCGGAGGTTCCCAGCTGCCTTTATAGAGAATGCACGCCTTGCATTTGAGGTTGCATCGATTGGTGACCTCTATATACAAATTTTGAGGAAGGTTTAACGCCGCTTCAACTATTGCCATGAATCTATTTGCCTCTTACAATGGTCGTGCATATACTGCCGGTTCGCAGCGGTTTTCCAGCCGATGACAGCCGACCATCGATCTTGATGCTTTTGCCCTTGAAAATCGGACAGAACTCATCCGGTTCATCAAAACGGTTTCTTAATTTCCGACGGGCGGCACATCCACCGCCGCAATTTTGAACATATTCGCATTTCAAGCAGAAGCGGGGTGTTTGATGGGTCTGCTTAAAATAAGGTGATTCGAACACCGCTTCCTTTTCTTTAGCCAGATCCTCAATGGTCAGATCCGAATCCGGCCAGTAAACGCAGGCTTTTAAATGCCGGTCGGGTGTGACGCGCATACTCCGGCCTCCGCAGGGCGTGCCCTTTAGACCATTGACCCCTAAAAACGTATTTACCAGGGGTTCAGTTACGGAGATAATTTCGCAATCTTCAGCAAGGATTCTAAAAGCCTGCCAGTATTGGTCGAAACCGGGCATATATTCAGCAGTATACATAGGCTGATAGACGTTGACTCTAAAATCAGCTCCGAAAGTCGCTGCCAGGGAGGCGATTTTCCCCAGGTCTTTATAATTTAAATTCATCAATACCGCCAGAATGGAAACCCGAATACCCAGCCTCCGGCATCTCTCGATGCCGGCCATAATCGTATGCCAGTTGCCTTCACCGCGAAATTGATCCTGTCTTTGTTGATCCGGAAAGTCTACCGAAAATTCCACGTCGCTGAAATATTTCAGTTTTTCATCAGGCGTGATCGACAGGGTATAGCCGTTGGAGGCCAGGCTAAGCTTTATTTGTCGGGCCTGTAAATATTCTATAATTGTAGAATATTCAGGGTTCAAGCCATTTTCACCGGTGCCGAAGCCAATGGAGCTGATATTTATACTTTCACATACGGTTTGAATATCATCCAGGGTTAGATGATAGATCTGATTCTGATCCCGGTAACAGTGTGCGCAAGACAAATTACAATCGCTGGTCAGACCGATACCTAAAGAAACCATAAAGATCCTCCTATAACGGCTTTAAAAAATCGAAGCACGAATATCGCCTGATTTTATAAAATTGGCCGAAACAAATCCGAATATCAAATGATCAAAATTCAAAACGTTTTGAACATTCGGATTTCGATATTCGAATTTCGGATTTTATTTTTTAAGTAGGTACTTTAACGGTACCAGAAACATATAATAGGCTGCCAAAAAACTACCCCGCAGTGTTCCCGTGACTTTGGAGACGCCAATTCGTTTGCGGTACCTTATGGGTATACTTTTAATGCGTAATCCTTTTCGCGCGGCTTTGACGACCATTTCCACCGGCCATCCATAGGTCATCTGCTCCATGTTCAAGGTAAATAATGCGCGTGTTCGGATGGCCCGAAACGAACCGATATCGGTGATGCGAACGCCATATAGCCCGCGTAAAATAAACACGATCAATTGGTTGCCAAGCCGGCCGTGCAGCGGCATGGAACCCCTTTCAAGCTCCCCGCCGATGCGGCTGCCGATTGTCAGGTCTGCTTGCTTCTGAATCAAGGGAGCGGCAATTAAATCCAATTGACGGGGGTCATCGCTGCGGTCTCCGTCTAAAAAAACAATGATGTCACTGCTCCGAGCTGCTTTAGCACCGGCCATACAAGCCGATCCATAACCGCGGTGAGGTTCATGGATTACCTGTGCGCCGGCGGCGATCGCGCGCTCGGCGGTACCATCGATCGATCCGTTGTCTACAACGATAATTTGTGCGACCCCGTCTTTTGGGATGCCGGCGACCACCTCAGCGATCGCCTGGGCTTCATTAAGAGTCGGAATGACAACGGATATTTTCATCATTTCTATTCCAAAGGCGCCTGTGCATTTAACGCCCAATCATAATGGATGTAACTAATCTTTGGTTTGCGGTCCAAAAAGGCCGTGGCACTTTCGTTGAGGTACGGTTTAATAAACGCCAGCACCGATCCTGATTTGTTTTTAAAATCACTGGCAAACCAGTCAAATATCTTTGAAAGATAAAGGGTGTTTTCAGCATAATCAATACGGACTCCCCGATCAGAGTTAATGTATTCGCGGGTCTGGGCTTCCAACTGGCGCTGAACATTTTCTTCGGTGAATGCAAAGCGGGCCAATCTTGGGCAACTGGTAGACGCACAAACGATGGCAAAATGGATTCGAGGGTCGTTGAGCTTTTTGCGCAAAATCTCGTGTTCGATATCGTCCTGGCTCAGTTGCCTGCCGCCCACGAAGTGTTCTCGGGTCGTAAAAAACTTGGTGGATGTCCACACACCTGGAATCAGGGTTTCACGCACACTTTTTTTGGGTTTCCACTTGATGACCTTAGCGATGGTCACTGCATTGTATGCATTAATCCAGAACGCCAACTGACCGTTTGGCGTCATTGCTGCGGTGTTGGTCAGCCTTAACGATTCGATGGTGTCTTGAAATCGTATATCTTGGGCCATTGCGTTATAATCCACCAATCCCTGATCATCGACATAGGCTTTTAGAAGCTGGTCAAATTTCGAATGATCAAAAGTTGTTGCTGAAGCCAACGGTGCGATTGTCAAAGAAAAAATTATGAGAATATATGCCTTTCTGATCATGAATTCTTCTCCAAAAAGTACCTGCGTTCATGCGGTTGCGGCCCGGGGATTTTCCCGTCTTTGCCGGTGAACCGTTTGAGGATATAAGCGCCTGCCAGCAAGGTAATCAGCAGACCGTATTCCAGCACCAGCACCGATGTCGGCATGATCCCCGAGGGTGTCACATACTTTAAGTAGGACAGGCTCACCGTGCAGCTAAACAATAACCAGGCAACTGCCGGATAAAAGCATAGAAACGGGATCAATATAATGACATACCAGGCATGCAGGGATGCGGGCATCAGTACAATCAATAATCCCATTAACAAATACGCATATCGGATTGCCTGGTCCTTATGTTTGCTTTTAAAGAAAATAATCAATCCGGCCGCTATCAAGCCGAGTAAAAAAATCTTGCTCAACAGATAATAATGGAGTTGCGGCCACAGATGCATTATCAAATATTTTAAACCCAGGTTGAAGCTTTCATATGGATTCTGAAGATATATCGGTAGAAACCCCAAAACCTTACGTCCGCCAATAAAAAAAGGCAGATAAAGCAAAACAATTGAGACCGCAAATGTGAAAATTCCTTTAAGGCGTTCACCGGGATTCAAGAGGGTGGGCAATAAAAGCGCCGGATACAGTTTAATTGCACTTGAAATCGCCAGGGAGGCAACTGCCAGCATCGGTTTATGGGTTGCATTCAGATACAGGGCCAGAACCATCCAGAAGACGGTTAGGCCTTCCAGGTGGCCGCTGTAAGCGATTTCAAAAATCACCAACGGGTTCCAGGCATAAATAATGAACCGGGTGTCATCAAAACCATAAGTCCGCAAAAGGGCCAGCAGCACAAAGAGGGTCAACACATCAAATAAGGTCATCAGGCTTTTGTAGCCGCTGACGCTATCTCCAACGATCATGTGGAAAAGCCGGAAAAATATCTGGGCGCCGGCCGGATAGAGGGTAGGGTAGGATTTTCGATTGAGACTCGGATAGATTTTGTTATCACGGAACTCTCTCAATTCATCTGCATCAGGCGGATGCTGGTAGGGATTGATGCCGTTTTGCTGCACCCGTCCGTCCCATATGTATCGATACATGTCTTTGGAAAGTACCGCGGGGTCGGTGGGAAGCAGACATGCTCTGAAAGTCACCGCCAAGATTAAAATGACAAACAGCATGCTCTTCGAATGGACCCAAAGCGCTCGATGCTTAAAAACCAGATAAATGCTGATGAAGTAAAGTACGCTTAAAAGTAAAAATATGAAAACATAGAAATGGATGCCGGTTTTGCTGATAGCTTCAAATTGGGTAAAAAAGCGCTGCAGCCTGAAATTAAAAAAATAGATAAAACCCGAAAGCAGGCCTAACCCGACAAGAACAACCTGCACATATCCGAGGTGGATAAAAGGCGAACTATTTTGATTCGGTTTTTCCATATCCGTGTTTCACCGAAAGAAAGAAGACATAGAAGAATCCGGAGGTATAAATCAACAGGAAGGGGCTTACCAGATATTTACTGAAAAACACGAACATGAGAAGCCCGCTTAAGGAATACAGTCCAAGGAAAAATTCAAGAATGGATATGGGACTAAGCGGAATTGCATAGCGTTTGCTTTTCCAGCTTTCTCCTTTGTTTTGGATACCATACTTGGGCGTTCGGATGAATCCGCTTTTGATGCCAAACAGCGCCTCCAGGACTGCTTTGGTATTGTTGACCGCAATTCCGGTCCCCAGACACATTAATAATGGCAAATATTTGATGCGGGATTTCCAGTCGCGATAAAGGACGCGCTGGGAAAACAGGTACAGTGACGAAGGGCCGAAAGTCGCCAAACACAGCAGCGTAAATATCATTATCGGGAATGCCAGGTTGTCAAAAAACCACTGGGTGTAAAGCATCGGGATAGAGGTCAGTACCACCAGGAGTATCATCGGATGGACCATATAGTGAGTGAGGTGTAAAAATGCCTGGATCTTTACCAACCGTGACAAATCCGATTTAAACAGCTTCCCCAGGTTTTTTTGGGCGGTTTGAATCGATCCTTTGGCCCAGCGGTGCTGTTGGGATTTAAAGGCGTTAATTGTCACCGGAACTTCAGCCGGACAGACCACCTGGGGTGCAAACATTAATTTCCACCCTTTTAATTGGGCTCTATAACTTAAATCCAAATCTTCCGTCAGGGTATCGGCCTGCCAGCCGCCTGCATCTCTGATGGTTTTTTTGCGCCAGACACCCGCGGTACCGTTAAAGTTCATGAAAAAACCGTTCCAGGCCCGCGAAGCCTGTTCCACCCCAAAATGGCCGTCAATACCGATGGATTGCGCGCGGGTGAGCAGGGAGTAATCACTGTTAATATGACCCCACCGTATTTGAAGCATACCGATTTGAGGATCTTTGAAATAGGGAACCGATTCCTTCAGGAAGTCCGGATTGGGAATAAAATCAGCATCAAAAACAGCCACCAGCGAACCTTTGGCGGTTTTAAGCCCTTCTTTGAGTGCCCCGGCTTTAAAGCCGCGGCGGTCGGCCCGATGGCAATAAACAATGTCAACGCCTGCGGCTTTCATTTTGGTGACCATGGCTCCGGCAATCTGCACGGTATCATCGGTTGAATCATCGAGAACCTGCACTTCCAGCAAATTTTTGGGGTAGTCGATCCTGCAAACCGTTTCGATCAGGCGTTCAACCACATAGCGCTCATTGTAAATCGGAAGTTGGATCGTAACGTGGGGCCAATCCCCGGCGGGAACGTTTTGATAAAATGTTTCTTTGATTTTTTGATGTTGTTTGACTGCCTGGGGATATTTAAGGCGGTAAACCAGCATGAGAAACCAGCAGTTCATGCCATAGGTAAACAGTGCCATCAAGGCAAAAAGATAGATAAAAAGCCAAAGGTATTGAAGGAAATCCATCATAACTGGGATGAGGTCAGAATGACCCGGACTGTTCAGGCATTTTACGAATCAACCATATAAAAAAAGAATTTTGACCGCGGCACGATTCGTCTCGTTTTAATTCAGGCAAATTTTTTTATTAGTCAAGAATTGCGCGAAGACCTTACAGGACAATTTTGATTAAAAGATACAATTCACGCTTTTCGGGCAATGATGGTGGCCATCCCATTTTCTTCGTCATCAAATTCAAGAGCAAATCCAATTGATTGCAGATAATTTCGGGTCCAATCCGCGGAAATGCGCAGTTTTCTAAAAAAGCTTTTTTTCAATGCCCACCGGGAATTCTTTTTTTCATAAATGATGTCGTGTACCTTGACGGCGTCTTTTTCATATTCAAGAAAACAGGTAAAAATCGTTTGGTCGTCACTTTTGACGGCAATAAATCGGTCAAGTTCCCTAAGCTCAACGGTTAAGTTTCGAAAAGATAGAACCAGGCGGCCGCCGGATTCCACCGCAGAATACACTTTATCAAAAAGTGCTTGGACCTTTTTTAAGGATTCCAGGTGCGTCAGCGTATCTCCCATACACACAACCAGCTCGATGCCGCCGCGGTCATAATCTGTGAAATTTGATAAATCATCACAAATCGTTTCAATCGGCAGTTTTTTGGCATTTTCTTTTAATTGCGCGAGCAGTTTGGCGCTCAAATCCATTGCCACGACCCGAAAACCCAATTGAGCTAACGGGACGGACTGGAACCCGCAACCGGCACCCAGATCAAATGCAAGACCCGAGCGAATCGGCTGAATATTGAGGTCAGTGAAAAATTTCCGATTCTCCTTGATCTTCAGGTTAACGCCACCGGAAATCCAGGCATAATAATTGGCGAGATGGTTTTCATAATGTTCGCAGGCACTGGCCATAGTTCAACTTCTCATGATTTTTATAATATACGGAGATCATGCCGCTTACATGGAATAATGGAATGATGGAAAAATGGAATATTGGGTTTGAAAAAAGGATGATGCCCTGATTTTAATTTCGATTGAGGGCTATCTATATAAAATAGATCTCAATCCGCCAAACCCAGTATTCCAACATTCAATCATTCGAATATCCCATCGCAATCGACTACAGCAATGCAGCTGATCTTGTACATGCCCCAGCGGACCAGGTATTCGCTGTTAGAATAAATAAACCCCCAAAAAGAAGGATGTATTTTTCAATTCGGAGGTTTATTCTTTTGCGCTCTTACAATGATTTGTTTGAACGGTATGCGTTCATTAATCTTTCTGAGTTTCTTTACCCTTCGCCGCCGTATTTAAAGGAGAGATTCACCAGGGCACGGTAAGCGACAACTTTGCCGTCTTCGACTTTAAGATCCAGTTTTTGGATTTCCGCAACCCTCAGATCTCTCAAGCTCTTACCGGCAGTATCCACTGCGTTTCTTGCGGCTTCTTCCCAGGAATTGGGGCTACTCCCTACCAGTCTGATGACTTTGTACACACTGTCAGCCATTTTTTCCTCCTTTCTTGAAACTTCAGATACAATGTTAATTGATCGTCTTTACCGGCAGCCGGCGGGTTGCTGACAATTCGCCGCTCTGCCGTGCCGATATTTTAGCCCCTTTAAGTTTGCGGGGATAAAATAAAAAGCCTCCGAACGAATAGAAAAATTTCGCTGGAGGCATTAAACGCGTAATTTGGAGTCAACGACCACCCGCACAGCGGGTGGCTTGGATTTTGCCGCCATAGGCGGGAAAAGACAGGGGCGTGAAGTGCCCCAATCGTTGCGGGTGGAACCGGATGCGAAGCGCCCGGTTTGGAAAACCCAATAACCTCTTACCATCAGATCCTCCGTTAGCGCACGAAACTTTAGAGTTAAAGCCAGAATGTGACTTGAAACTATATTGATGCTTAAAGATAGGAAAGTCTGCTGCTCAATTTGAAGGTTCGCTTGAGATCGACAACAAATTCAGCAGGGTTCTAAACCGGGTTCAAAAAGAAGTCTGATGTGTTTTGAATATCTAAGGTAAGTTAAACAATGTAAGGGCTAAAGTCAAGCTTGAAAAAAAGAGGATCTAAAAGCGTTTCGGTGTCCCCATGATAACTTTAAAAGAGGCCTATAGGGCCAGGCAAACCTACCGCCATTTTTTATAGGATGTCTTAAGTTGCTGAAACCGCTCGGCGCCAATAATTCCCCTGACACCGATAACAAACCCCAGACGCTCGTCCGCCAGGTCTGTGCGGGCACTTTCGAGTTGCTTGAATTGTTTGCGGACGTTGGCGTCATCCGCGGTCTTTTTCCCCAGCAATTCATCGAGTTCAAACTGTTCACGCTCCACCGCATTTTTTAATTTAATGAGCTTGCGGTGGCTCTTTACATACAACTGATCCAGCTTGCTGATCTCTTTTTGAGTCAGGTTGAGGTTTTGAACCACCTTTTTATTGTACCACCACTTCCCGGACGGTACCTCCTGGCCGAAGGCGGTGCCAGCTAGACTGACCATGAAAATCAGCAGTGTGCCAATCCAGACCTTTTTTAACATAATATTGATCCTTTCTTTGCTGACGCTGGGATTCGGGCAGCGCTTTCATTGGTCGGAATCAGAAAGTCCATAAAATCTTCATCCAGGTTCAAACTGGTTTCCCCAATAATATCCAGATAGACCTGCGGCAATGCATTTTCGACCAGTATATTTACCTGTGTCATCAGTCTTTCTGCTTCTACCATATCCTGAGCTAAATTACCAATACTACCTTGCTGTTGATTTTGGATCAAAGACGTTCCCCACACGACCAGAATGACAGCCGCAACGGCCGCAGCGCTAAAGGCAACTCGCCAGTTTAATAAGGGCGACCGAACTTTTTGCTCCGCCACAATAATGCGCCTCTGCGGCTTCGGCGCATAACGCTCGGCCAGTTGCCCCAGGCGCGCCAGTTCCTGTTCGAGTCGCTCCTTGCGGGTGCGGCACTGGGAACATTCCATCAGATGTTGTTGCTGCAGCATTGATAGGTCGGTGTCATCAACCACCGCCTGCAGCATGTCGTCTTCTTCCAAATGCGGTTCGATATGGTTATGAATACTCACTTTATGTCCTCCTGAAGAAATTGACGCAACGCCTTTTCTTTCTTAAATTTTGCCAATGCCCGATACAGATGGGTTTTTACGGTGCTTTCACTTTTTTTCAGTGTCTGGGCGATTTCACTTATATTTAAGTTGTCCAGAAACCGTAACATAAATACTTCGCGTTCCATTTTCGATAGTTTCTTTGCAATCCGTCCAACCTGTCGCCAGAAGTCTTCTTTTAAAACCTGTTCCAGCGCTTCAGGCTGCTCCTGAGATTGGGTTGCCTGCGGTTCAATATCAGGACTTTCATCGGAGGATTTGAATATGGATCTGACCCGCTTTTTACGCAGATAGTCATTCACCCGGTTTACCGCGATTCTAAACAGCCAGCTGCGGAATCGGTCCGGCTCCCGCAGGCGGGAAATGCTGCGAAACGCCCGAATGAATACGTCCTGGGTGAGGTCTTCAGCATCCATTCGGGCGCGTATACGGTAGTAAATCATGCGGTATATGTCTCCCTGATGGTGATCAATCAGTTGCCCGAAGGCAAAGCGGTTCCCTTCACTGGCTTGTTTAACAAGTTCGGCCAGCTGTATATCAGAGGTCTGCGAGCCAGGCGCCATAGGTGTTGATGGAGTCATTTTTAAATTTCAGCGAGTTTATCCGTACATGAGAAGAACGCTTCCGGTAAATGTTTTCACCATACTGGCTCTCGATACAGTTGTCCACCACTGTTACACATTCATTTTATTATTCCTCCTTTTGTGAAGAATTCTGGCTATAAAGACGTCAGATGGGAACAAATGGTTTACAAGTATTGGGGCGTTGCTCCGATCGACACCATTTTCCTTATTGAGCCGCAAGAGGGTTCCTGTTGGTAAACCGGAGCATATTCTTCTTGCATAAGCGCTGATTCCTTTGTATGAATGCCTCTTTGCTACCTGAATCTTGCCCCGCTTCCCGGGATGAGGCGTCTAATTTTATGATACCAAGGGACTCCTCATGAAAATTCAGGTACCAAGTTGAAAAGAGAGGTATGGTTTTTTGATGGATCTTAAATTTTCTCCAAGCAGCCCGTTAACGCTTCCTTCCATTGACATCCGCGAAGTGGCGTCGTTAATTGCGAATGCCCAGAAGCCCGATGGGGAAATACCGTGGTGTAAAGGTCAAAAAACAGATCCCTGGGATCACGTTGAATCCGCCATGGGTCTCACTGTGGGGGGCTACCTTGACGAAGCCAGGCGGGCCTTTGAATGGTTGGCCGGGATGCAGCTGGAAGACGGCAGCTGGTACACGGCCTATCGGCAAGGCGTCCCGCTAGACAAAACCAGAGATGCGAATTTGTCTTCCTACGTTGCTGTTGGGCTATGGCACCACTATTTGATAACGGAGGATGCTAGGTTTTTAAAAGAAATGTGGCCAACGCTTTCAAAGGCCATAAATTTTGCATTGCGTCTGCAAACCCCCAACGGGGAGATTTACTGGGCGATAAGCCCCGAAGGCAACATCGATCCCATGGCGCTTTTAACAGGATCCAGCTCCATCTATATGAGCGTTAAGTGCGCGCTGGCGGTTGCGAAATTGCTGGGAGTTCGCGTGCCAGCATGGGAAAATGCATTAATCAAACTGGCAGACGCAATTAAAAATAAACCTTATTTATTTAATATGACTAAATCCCGCTATTCAATGGATTGGTTTTATCCGATTCTGGCCGGTGTAATTACCGGAGACGAGGCCCACAAGCGGATTGACAAATACTGGAAAAAGTTCGTGGTAGAAGACCAGGGGGTGCGTTGTGTATCAGATAAACCCTGGGTGACCATTGCAGAGACGGCGGAGCTCTGTTTGGCTTTAGCGGCCATGGGGAACCTCGAGTTGACCCGGATTGTGTTTAATTGGATTTGTGATCGACGCTATGAAGACGGATCTTATTGGTGCGGCTTTACCTGCCCTGATCTGACAGTCTGGCCTGAGGATAAAATCACTTGGACCAACGCGGCGGCGCTGATTGCCGCCGATGCGATTTATAACTTAACACCTGCAAGTGTGCTCTTCAATCATCAATTCTGGGCGACCTCTGAATTATCACCTTGTGTCGATTTTTGATGAGAGGGTACATCTTAATCAGTGGCAACATTCACTTCAATTGTCTTACCACAGAGCACACAAAGCTCACAGAGAAAATCAAAAGTTAAATTTATCCGCAGATTATATAGGTTAAGTGGTTAATTGGTTGATTAGTCAATTCGTCAGAGGATTATTTCCATTTTAAACTATTTGACCATTTAACAATTTGACTAAATTTAATCTGCGGATTATTAAATCACAAATTCAATGAAATCTGTAGATCGGCTTTGAGCCTGTTTAGCTCCGTGGTCTCTATGACCTCTGGGGTGAACCTTATAATAGGTTTAAGATCCTTGCGGAAAGATCACCGCCCATATGTTTTAAAAAGAGCAATTTCGAAGTTTCAGCGGTTTTATACCGAGCATTTTTTACGTCCGCATTTTGCTGCCCTCGGAAAGACCCCTATGATTTTCAGGCCCTGGCATGTGGAAGTATTCGGCGCGCCTATTATTATCGGTGACTATGTTTGCATGATTGCAGCTGCGGACCACCGGGTGCGCTTGTCCGTCTGGACGGACAAACAGGTCAGTGGGCAAATTCGAATCGGCGATTATGGTCTGATCTGTCCGGGGGTTAGAATCAGTTCGGCCTCCCAAATCCGCATCGGTGATAACTGCATGATCGCCAGCGGCGCCTATATTACAGATTCCGATTGGCATGATGTCTATAACCGGATCGCATTCGGGAAAACAGATCCGATTGATATTGCAAATAACGTCTGGATCGGAGACAGTGCCATTGTCTGCAAGGGCGTCTCGATCGGCGAAAATAGTATTGTTGGCGCCGGAGCAGTGGTGGTCGACGCCATCCCCTCAAATTGCATTGCCGCCGGCAACCCTGCCCAGGTTGTTAAACATCTTGATCCGGAAGAATCTTTTACCACCCGCAAGCAATGGTTTGTAAAACCGGCTAACTTAGTTTATGAAATTGATCAACTGGACAGGGAGCTGCTACGCGAGAATACACTGCTGCACTGGTTGCGGTATGTATTTTTTCCCTACAAAGGAGATTAATACAGGTGTCAGTAAAGGGTTCAGAACTCACTCGTTAAAGATCCAACAAAACGATAGATATCGGTTCTTTAAATTCCGAAGATATGTGGTTTTTACCACAACTGACCGATATCCAAAAAAAATATGTTGATTCCGTGTCAATTTCCGTGTATCCAGAGCTCATCTG
This sequence comes from Desulfobacterales bacterium, assembly GCA_030145015.1. The sequence goes on along the minus strand of JAQYWI010000002.1, from coordinate 43,303 downwards.
TAAAAAAACCTCTGAATGTCGATTGAGTGAACTTTAGCAATAAATTTGTAATCGGCTGGTATTTGGTCTTCTGGCAGAAGATCGCGAATGAAGTAAGTGTTTATCTGGTCACTTCAATAAAAGGAGGTATTATGCCCGGAAAATTCGAATTAAAAAAAGGCAAAAGCGGAAAGTTCTCGTTTAATCTTAAAGCTGTCAATGGACAGGTCATTCTGACGAGTCAAACGTACAAAACCAAAGTGGCTGCGAAAAATGGAATTAAATCTGTTTGTACGAACTGCAAGAAGAATGTCCATTTTGAACAAAAGGCATCCAAGAAGGGGGAACCTTACTTTGTTCTATTGGCCGCCAATAAGCAGGTCATTGGCAAAAGTCAGATGTATTCCAGCAAAACGTCGATGCTGAATGGCATTGAATCCGTTAAGAAAAATGCGTCTAAAGCCGGGGTCAAGGATTTAACGGTGTAGTTTTATTTTTCCCGGGAAGTCCTGGACGGGTAAATGATGTCCAGGTAATCTATCGCAATTTTCCTTTATCAGGGCAGGGTCATTTGGCCCTGCCTTTTTTTGCCGGCTTCGAGGACGAATACGGGGCCGAAATTCCATTATCATTATCGTCCTCGTCCTCGTCCTCGTTCTCGGTAGCCGTCCAATAATGCCCCTTTGCCGGCTTCGGGAGACAGACGGCAGATTACGAGCGTCGCCCTCAAGTTCTTAGCATCTGTCTTCTTTTGTCTGTTTACGGAACGCTGTCGCCTGAACATTGACACCTGAAACCTTTAGTTAGATGCGCGCTTGCGATCCAGCATACAAAACCCCCAGAAAAATAGGCCGCCGGATAGGGCGATCAAGGAACTGAAGATAAACAATGCAAAGGATCCGGTTATTTCGAACAAATAGCCGTTGAAAAAGAAACCCACCATCAGACCGAGACCATACGTGACGGCATTGTTTACCGCCTGACCTAAAGTCTTGGCTTTATCAGGCGCCAGTTGATCAATATAAAGAATACTGGCCATATGAAATGCGCCGTATGTTACCGCATGCAAAACCTGTGAAAGTAAAATTGCAGGTGCCGATTGCACCCAAAAAAGAATGAACCACCTGAGTGCGGCCACCATAAATGAAAAGATAAGGACCGTTTGCAGAGAAAAGCGTTTAAATAGTTGATCCGACCGGATCATTACCAGAATCTCTGCTGCTGATGCCAGGGCCCATGCTAATCCGATAAATGTACTTCCATATCCTAAATTCTCCAGATGAATCGAAAAAAAGCCATAATAAGCACTATGGCTGACCAGCATTAAGAAAGCACAAAACAGAAAAACGAGGACCCGGATTTCTGCCAGGCTTTTTGCTTCGGGAGTGAGCCGTTTCTTTTTTGCGATCTGAATATCCGGAATTCGAGTGGAGATTGTGGACAGCATCAGGAATCCGGCCAGGATTAGAACAACAATAATCTCCACGGAATAGAGATCGATGATTTTACCCAGCACGAGCACGACCACAATAAAACTGATGGACCCCCACACCCGGATTCGACCGTAATTTTTTTTATCGCTTCCCAGAAGATCCATGGTAAAGGCTTCCAGAAAGGAAATGATCGGGGCATGGAATATCCCGAAAAAGACGGTGATGACCAGCATGGGCCAAAAATCAACTGTAAAAAGAAACAGCATCCAGATGAGGGCGCTGACGAAATTACACAGAATATAGATGGGTCTGCGGGCATTGAGGCGATCGGCCAGGACTCCCCAGATGAGTTGAAAAAGTACCATAACGACCGAGCGCACCGCTGATAAAATTCCGATGTGAAGGCCGCTAAAGCCTAGATGATAACAATAGAGGTTAAAGAAGGGTAAGAAAATTCCCAGCACGCCGAAATACAAAAAGTACTGGGAGCCGATTACGAACTTGAAGGACCGCCTTGTATTTCGATGCATATGCGTTACATCCGATTTGTCGGCAACCCTTTAATCAATATCGACCGAGATCTTTTTTGGTTTTTCTTTCTCGGATCCGGGAATTTCTACTGTTAGGACGCCGTCTTTAAAAGATGCTTTGATGAGGCCCGCATTTATCGGATCCTGGAGTGAGAAGGATCGGTGAAATTTTCCAAAACTTCTTTCCTTGCGATAATAATGCTCATCTTTGATTTTCGGATCCAGAAGCCGTTCCCCTTTAAGGGTTAGCACGTTATCTTTGATTTCAACGGATACATCCTCTTTGTTAATGCCGGGAAGCTCAATTTTTAAAACAATACCGTCGGTTGTTTCGTAAATATCAACCGGAGGACTCCAGTCATACTGGCTGGCCTCATCATCCATATCCCGTGAGCGGCCAAATGACTCGTTAAATATTCGATTGATCCGGTCTTGCAAGGCGGCTACATCTCGAAATGGATCCCATTTTACAATTGCCATGGTCGAACCTCCTTGATATAAAAATTGATTTCGTTTGTCGTTTGAAATTTAACCATACCGTCAATTTTGTCAAGGTGTGTCTGGACTCTAGTGTCGCGTCCCGCAAGTAATTTACAAAAACATGGTTTATTTTAGGCTTCTTGCTACTGGCTGCTGGCTTCGACTCGATTGAGCCGTTCGGCCCTGAGTCGTTCGACCCTGAGTCGTTCGACCCTGAGCTCACGACCGAAGGGCTCACGACCGAAGGGCTCACGGCCGATGGGCTCGTCGCAGGCTTGCTGCCGGCCGACCCAGAGACAGGCAGCCAGTGGCCAGTGGCCAGCGACCAGAGGCCTGTAAAGAACGCAACTGGACTAAAATATACCACACGACATTTGTAACATTTTTAGGAGACATGACACTAGCGGCACTTGCTTTACAAAATGCCGAATCAGTGTTATTTTGATCTGGAATTTATAGAAGAGAAACCAACAATTAGCATAAACTTTAGGAGCCGGAGATGGAATTTATCAAAATTAGAATTGCAGAAGATTTTGGTCATCTGGGTTCTGACCTGGAAAAAACGATTGAAGACATGTTTCGATCGATGAGTCCGGCCTTCTCGCTAGCCGAACGCGCCTGGAAACCGCCAATGGACATGAACGAAACTCCGGATGAAGTCGTTATTATTGCCGAGGTTGCCGGAGTGGATAAAGATACCCTGGAAGTCGAGATCAGCAGCAAGGCAGTTAAGATACAGGGGGACCGGGATGCCCGGCATTGCACCGGCGACACCACATACAGGCTCGCCGAAATTCAATACGGCCGTTTCGAAAGAATTCTATATCTCCCGGCACCCATTGACCCTGAAGTCGTATCTGCCGCATACACAAACGGTCTGCTTGAAATTCGACTTGCAAAGATGCCGATTGCAAAATCCCTTAAAATCCCGATATCAGAAGGATAAATTAAATTTCGATAATCATAACGGAGGACCAGACGTATATTTCTGGAGGTAATAATGACGGATCAACCTGATCAAAGACCGCCGGTAGAGATTGATACAGAGAAAGTCCCCAAACTGCTTCCGATCCTGCCATTGTTTGATGCAGCCCTGTTTCCCAAAATGGTACTTCCGCTTGTGGTGATGCAGGGGGAATCGGTTCGGCTGGTAGATGAAGCCATGGCCAAAAATCGGATTATCGGGCTGGTGGTATCCAAAAAGCCGGAAGAGGGAAATAAGCCTGAACACGAAGATCTGGCCCCGGTCGGAACCAGCGCCTTAATTTTGAAAATGGCCAAAACCCAGGATAATCGAACCCAGCTTCTGGTTCAGGGGCTTTACCGGTTCAGAATAAAGTCCTGGGAAAATAAGCGGCCCTATCTTCGGGCCCGGATCGAATTGGTTGAGGAAGATGAAGTAAAAGACAATGAGACCGAGGCGCTCATGACCAACCTGATTGAGCAATTTATCCGAATCGTGGAGCTTTCCGCAGGGCTGCCGCCGGAGATTGGCCAGATGGCGAAGTCGATTCAGGAGGCCGGTACGCTGGCCGATATGATTGCATCTACAATTAATTCCAGCCCGGCTGAAAAACAAAAAATTCTGGAAATTCAAAATGTGAAGGAGCGTCTCAAAGAAGTGACGCGTCTGGTGAATCATCAGCTCAGTATCCTTGAACTGGGGAATAAAATTCAGAGCCAGGTCAAAGGAGACATGGATCAGAGTCAAAAGGAATATTATTTAAGGCAGCAGCTCAAGGCCATCAAAGAAGAACTGGGCGAAACAGATGAAAGTCAGGTTGAAATTGAAGAATACCGGGCCAAAATTGAGAAAAAAAATCTTCCTCAAGAAGCGCACAAAGAAGCCGAGCGCGAACTGGATCGTCTGTCACGGATGCATCCGTCCTCAGCCGAATATACGGTTGCATCAACCTATCTGGACTGGATCACCGCTTTGCCGTGGCACGAAAGCACCGCGGATAATGTCGACATCAAAAAGGCCCAAAAAATCCTGGATGATGATCATTATGGGCTGGAGAAACCCAAACGGCGTATCATTGAATATTTGGCAGTACGCAAATTGAAGCCCGAATCAAAAGGGCCCATTTTATGCTTTGCGGGACCACCCGGTACCGGCAAGACATCGCTGGGGCAATCCATTGCGCGGGCGCTGGGTCGCAAGTTTCATCGCATCTCCCTTGGGGGGGTTAGAGATGAGGCTGAAATCCGAGGCCACCGGCGCACCTATGTAGGCGCCCTTCCCGGACGCATTATTCAGGGCTTACGGCGGGCCGAATCCAACAATCCGGTCTTTATGCTGGATGAAATTGATAAGGTGGGCAGTGATTTTCGCGGGGATCCGTCTTCCGCACTTCTGGAAGTCCTGGATCCCGAACAGAATTTTTCCTTTTCGGATCATTATCTGGATGTGCCCTTTGATCTTTCCAAAGTCATGTTCATTACAACAGCCAATATTTTAGATACCATACCGCCGGCTTTGCGGGACCGGATGGAAGTTCTGATGCTGCACGGATACACGCTGGATGAGAAGGTAAAAATCGCCAACCGCTTCCTCATCCCGCGCCAGAGAGATGCACACGGAATAAAGGCTAAACAGATAAAATTTAACCAGGGGGCGGTAAAGCAAATTATTACAGGCTACACGCGTGAGGCCGGCCTACGGAACCTGGAACGGGAAATCGCCAATGTTTGCCGCGGTGTGGCCAGCAGGATCGTCGCCGGCAAGGTCAAGTCCGTAACGGTTAAAGTCGATGATATCCACGCATACCTTGGCCCTATCCGGTTTACCTCTGAAACCAAAGCCCGGGTGACCACACCGGGCGTTGCCACCGGCCTTGCGTGGACCCCGACAGGCGGCGAGCTTTTGTTTATTGAAGCAACCGCAATGAAAGGGAAAAATGGCCTGACCCTCACCGGGCAACTGGGTGATGTGATGAAGGAGTCGGCCACGGCCGCCTTGAGTTTTATTCGCGCCAATGCAAAAAAGATAGGCGTCGATGAAGATTTTTTTGAAACCCATGATCTGCATATTCACGTGCCGGCGGGTGCCATACCAAAAGATGGGCCTTCTGCCGGCGTCACCATGCTGACCGCGCTGACATCACTGCTGAAAAACAAGACCATTGATAAAGATCTGGCAATGACCGGTGAAATTACCTTAAGGGGTCAGGTGTTGCCGGTTGGGGGTGTAAAGGAGAAAATACTGGCCGCCCATCGGGCCGGTATCAAGAAAATTATCCTGCCGGAGTGGAACAAAAAAGATCTGGAAGACATCCCCCCAAAGGTTAAAAAAGAAATCCGCTTTCACTTTGTTGATAATATGATAAATGTTCTCAATCTGGCGCTTGACAGCCCAAAGCAGTCGTCACGGAAAAGGAGACGAAAAAAAACTTAGTTCATCGTATCAGGATTTCTGTGACGAATTGAAAGTATAGAATTTCTCCGAGGTTACCTACAGCGTTTTTTGTGGATTATGAACGGTATTTCATCTGGACGCATAATGTTGGTCGGTTACCGGTTTATCCTTACCTTCGCGGTAATTGTGTTTTTGATTTACGGCTGTGCGAGCAGCACACCTAGATCCCAGCCCCCGCCTTCGAGCAAACCCGGTTATCCAAAACCATACAAAGTACTGGGCAAGTGGTATCAACCGCTGCCGCATTCTGAAGGTTTTCGCCAGCACGGAATCGCCTCCTGGTATGGTCGTGATTTTCACGGCAAAAAAACATCAAATGGTGAGACTTACAACATGTACGCCATGACCGCTGCGCATAAAACATTGCCGCTGGGCACTTACGTAGAGGTGCACAACCGGGAAAACAGTCGCAGCGTTGTGGTTCGAATCAATGACCGCGGTCCTTTTGTACGCGGTCGCATAATTGATTTATCATACACAGCCGCCAGGGATATCGGAATCGTGGGTCCCGGTACCGCCAGGGTCGAGGTGGTTGCCCTGGGGCGACCGGCATCGTCTGCCGGCAGCTCTGCGTCAACTTACGTTCAAGATGATTATTATTCCGGAAATTTTACGTTTCAGGTCGGCGCATTCTTGAATCGTGAAAATGCAGAAAAGCTTAAACGTAAACTGGATCAAACATACAAAAATGCCCATATCGTCGAGTACGATAACGGCGTCAATATTTTTTACCGGGTCCGGGTCGGTAAGGTGTCCACCCTGGAACAGGCACAAGAATATGAAGCCTACCTTATTCAAAACGGATTTCCGGATGCAATTGTGGTTGCTGAATAAAAGAGGAAAATCATTGCATTTTAACCGGCGCTAATCTATATAAAAAATTGGGTGTTTCAAACCGGGTGCCTTGCACCCGGTTCCACCCGCACCGATTAAAGCACTGCCGTGCTTTTGTATTTTCCCGCTATGGCGGAAAAATCCAAGCCACCCGCTTTGCGGGTGGTCGGTGACTCCATCATTTTGTACCAGCGGGTTCGCCATAATACAGCCTTTAACACCCAATGAAGGTGCTTCTGCTCCGGCAGCAAGCATCAATCTTTTAGAAATTCCAAGACGTTAAATTACAGCGGAGAGGTTATGCAACCGATTGTTTCTGCCGGAATCCTTTCACCATGGGAACCGGGTATTTTTAGCCTCGTCATCTATGTTGTTCTTATTCTGGTATTCGTTGCATCCCAACTGGTCATTGCTATCTGGCTTGGGGAAAGAAAAAAAACCGTTGAAAAGTTAAGACCTTATGAAAGCGGTATTATCCCCACCGGAACTGCCCGTCTGCATTATCCCGTCCCGTTTTATCTGGTGGCAATCTTTTTTCTCATTTTTGACGTGGAAGGCGCCTTTATTTTTGCCTGGGCCATCGCCCACGGTGCACTGGGCTGGTCGGGATGGATCCAAATTTCATTTTTCATCGTTGTGTTGCTTTTGGGCCTCATTTACATCTGGCGAAAGGGGGGACTTGATTGGGGGCCGATAACCCAAAAGGATTAAGCCAGCGTTTGCTGGGCGGAACAGACGCCCTGATTAACTGGTCACGTAAATACAGCCTGTGGCCCATGTTTTTCGGGCTCTCATGCTGTTTTGTCGAGGAGGCCACTGCGCTGACCGCCCGTTACGATATGGCCCGTTTCGGAGCGGAGGTCCTGCGCCCCTCACCGCGGCAGGCCGATCTTCTGATTGTCTCCGGTACGGTTTTTAAGAAAATTGCGCCGGTTGTTTTGCGTCTATACGAGCAGATGGCTGAACCCAAATGGGTGATTTCAATGGGGTCCTGCTCCAACTGCGGGGGCATGTATGACGTTTACAGCGTTGTGCAGGGCATCGATCAGATTTTACCGGTGGATGTATATATCCCGGGATGCCCGCCCCGGCCCGAGGCCGTTCTGAATGGGCTTATGATGCTGCAGAAAAAAATTGAAACTGAAAGCCCCACCCGTTCCATATTTCATCTCAAAGGCGGTACCCAGGGAAGTGTCAAACCCATTCTCGCAGACGGCCAAACCAAATCCCGTGACCCCCGGGGTCCGGGAATGGAAGGCACCGCCATCCGGGGCACTTCGGTTATTCCGCCTGAATTCCGGGATAGCCGCTCAGACCTCATGTGGACCCCGGCGGCGCGGCAAATCGAATTAAATCAGTCCGAGCAGAACCTGGTTCAGGTTTTGAGCTCTCAATTTGGCGAAGACGTTCAGGCCGTTTCACCGACATCGGATATGCTCACGTTTGTGGTTGCCAAAAACCGGCTCAAGGATGTATTGCACTATCTGAAGACCGCAGCAACGCCGAAGTTTCAGCGTCTGGATGATCTGAGCGCCGTTGACGAATCCGCCCGTCGTCAGCGGGATCGCTTCCCGGATTACACCATGGTTTATCATCTGCTATCCTTTGATTCCGCCAGCCGGGTTCGGCTGAAAGTGGAGCTGCAGGGTCAAGATCCCACCACCCCCAGCATTACCGATATCTGGCCTTCGGCCAACTGGTATGAACGCGAAGTTTTTGATCTGATGGGCATTCGATTTGAAGGCCATCCGAACCTTCGCCGGATTATCATGCCGCCGGATTGGGAAGGTCACCCCTTAAGAAAGAGTTATCCGGGCAGGGCAACTGAGATGGCGCCCTATACCCGTAAAGAGGCAGAAAAGCTGCAGCCTTTAGACGGCGGCGTTTATGCAAAATCAGCCGACGGCGAGCATCCGCTGATTCTAAATATCGGGCCCCATCACGTCGGCACTCACGGGTTGCTGCGCTACATTGCCTCTTTAAACGGTGAAGAAATTACCGGTCTGGAATTGGAGATCGGGTATCACCATCGCGGGGTGGAAAAAATCGGTGAGCGTCAAACCTGGCACCAATTTATTCCCTATCTGGCGCGGGTCGACTATCTGGCGGGTGCTGCCAATGATCTTCCCTACCTGCTGGCGGTGGAAAGCCTGGCAGATATAAAAGTTCCGGAACGGGCCCAGGTGATCCGGGTGATGCTGAGCGAATTCTTTCGTTTGAGCAATCATCTCGTCTGGTTTGCCACCTATGCGCATGATGTCGGGGCCATGGCACCTAATTTCTATACGTTTCGTGAACGCGAGATGATTCTGGATATTGTCGAACGCATCACCGGCGGACGATTGCATCCTTCCTGGTTCCGAATAGGCGGTCTGGCTGCGGATCTGCCCGAGGGCTGGAAAGAACCTGTGGATGAATTTATCAATATTTTTCCGCAACGGTTACAGGAATACGAAAGCTTAATCCGTAATAATCCGATTTTTAAAGCACGCACACAGGGCGTCGGCCGGATTTCGTTGGAAGATGCCATGGACTGGGGGGTGACCGGACCCAACCTGCGAAGTTGCGGGCTCGATTGGGATTTACGCAAAAATATGCCCTATTCGGGCTACGAGAATTATGAGTTTGAGGTCCCCACTGCTACCGGTGGCGATTGTTATGCCCGCTATTTGGTGCGGGTTGAAGAAATGCGACAGAGTATTCGGATCATCGAACAAGCGGCCGGCAACATGCCTGCGGGCCGAACCATTGCCGACGACTATCGTTACGTGATCCCCAAACGCGAAGATATGCTCAAAGATATCGAAAGCCTGATCCATCATTTTGTCAACGTGACCCGGGGACCCCGGATTCCGAATGGGGAGGCCTATGCAGCCTGCGAAATACCCAGGGGGGAGCAGGGTTATTACGTGGTCAGCGACGGGCTGGGTTATGCCTATCGGGTGCGCATCCGCGGGCCGGGATTTGCCAATGTCCAGGTCATGCCGTTGATGGCCGTGGGGGAGAGTATTGCGGATTTAATCGCCATTATCGGTTCGGTTGATTATATTTTGCCCGATATCGATCGCTAATTTTATGTGTGTTCAGGTGTCGGGTGTCAGGTGTCAGAATTGATCAAGCTGACACCTGAACACTGACACCTGACACCTTTTTAATGACTAAAATTACAGATTTGAGTTTCCGATGCTGCCGAAAGAGCTTAAAGAATCTTTAGAAAACCAAATTGCCCACGCCGATCATCCTCGGGAGTTGGTGGTTGACGTTATGCTGGCGCTTCAGGATCATTACGGCTATTTAAGTGATGAAGCCGTGGAGGATGTAGCGCTTCTTCTGGGGATGACACCGCTGCAAGTGGAAGAAGTTGCTACGTTCTATACGTTTACCTATCGTGAACCGGTTGGAAAATATGTGATTCATGTCTGTGACAGTGTGATTTGCTGGATGGATGGGTGTGAATCCCTAAAAGATTATCTTTGTAAAAAACTGGCCATCGATGTGGGCGCCACCACTGCAGACGGTTTATTCACGCTGTTGCCGGTCTGCTGCATCGGATATTGTGACTTGTCGCCGGCGATGCTGATCAACCGCAAGGTTCATGGCCACCTAACGCCGCAAAAGATTGATGAGATATTAGAAAAATTGAAATCAAAAGCTTAAATGGATTTCGGCATGTGGATTGCGGATTTCACAAAAAACGCATTTACGATTGAGACTTTGGAAATCGCTGCGATTAATTCAGCAGGATTTTTTTCAAACAGTCACTTTAAACTTTAGGCACTTATGGAAAAGTATCCCCAGGTCTTACTTGAAAACCGCAAACCGGACCGCATTACCACTCTGGAAGAATACGAACACAGCGGCGGCTATCAGGGTTTGAAAGCAGCTATCAGCCAGCACGGTGAAGCGGGCATCCATCAGATAATTGAGGATGCCAACCTGCTGGGGCGCGGCGGTGCAGCCTTTCCGGCGGGTTTAAAACTGAAATCAATAGCCGCCGATGCGCCCTTTCCGAGATATATTGTTTGCAATGCCGATGAAATGGAGCCCGGCACCTTTAAAGATCGGGTATTGATCCATGCCAACCCTCACATGATCATCGAAGGTATGATCATTGCCGGATTTTCGGTTAAAGCGCAGAAGGGCATTATTTTCATCCGGCCGGAGTACGAAAGCGGCGCCCGAATTTTTGAACGTGAGGTCAAGGCGGCCGAAGCAGCCGGTTATCTGGGTAAAAACATTTTGGGAAGTAATTACACCCTGAAAATTGTTGTTCACCGCAGTGGCGGCCGCTACATCTGCGGAGAAGTGACGGCGCAATTAAATGCGTTGATGGGCAAGCGTCCCAATCCGGTGCAACCGCCTCCATATCCCACCGAAAAAGGGCTCTGGGGTCTGCCCACGGTGCTCAGTAATGTGGAAACCTTTGCCTGTATGCCGCACATTATCCGCCAGGGCCCCGATTGGTTCAAAAGTCTGGCCCAAACCGAAACCGGTGCGGGAACCAAAATCTATTGCGTCAGCGGCAAGGTCAAGCGGCCGGGCTGTTATGAGCTGCCCATGGGAATCCGCTTAAATGAGATTATTAATGATTATGCCGGTGGCATGCTGGAGGGCTCAGAATACAAGGCCTGTTTGCCCGGAGGTGCTTCAACCGGATTTCTTCCCAAAGAACACTTTGACATTGAGATGGATTTTGATTCCCTGAAAAAGGTCGGGAACAGACTGGGAACCGGCGCCATTATGGTTTTTGACCATAAAACCTGCCTGGTGGGGGCCACCTTAAATTTAACCGAGTTTTTTGCCAGAGAATCCTGCGGCTGGTGCACCCCGTGTCGGGAAGGTTTGCCGTATATTCGGGATTTACTTTTGCGCCTGGAAAACGGGGAAGGCCAGGAAGATTTTATTCCTTTGCTGGAAGAAATGGGCAAGCATCTTTGGAGCGCATATTGTGCGTTTGCACCCGGAGCCGTAGCTCCGCTACAAAGTTTGCTGACGAATTTTAGGGAGGAGGTCGAAGAACATATCAGCCAGAAAAAGTGCCCATTTAAATAGAAAAGGTTAGTTGTCAGTTGATAGTTGTCCGTTGTTGGACAATTTAATTGGTTAAGGATGAGAACCATAAATAACAACTGACAACAGACAACATACGACGGACAGTTATATGCCCAAAATTATCATCGATGATCGAGAAGTAGAAGTTGCGCCGGGAACCAAGGTGATCGAAGCTGCGGAAAAACTGGGGATCATGATTCCGCGCTTTTGCTACCATCCGGCCCTGGGGTCCGTGGGTGCCTGCCGCGTATGTGCCGTTAAATTTTTGCAGGGCCCCTTTAAAGGGGTGCAGATGAGCTGCATGGTGGCTGCCCAGGACGGCATGGTGGTGTCCACTACCGCTAAGGAAGCGGTCGATTTTCGTAAATATGTGATTGAATGGCTGATGCTCCATCATCCCCATGATTGTCCCGTTTGCGATGAAGGCGGGCATTGTCTGCTGCAGGATATGACGGTTTCCGGCGGCCACGGTATTCGAAGATACCTGAGCAAGAAGCGCACTTACACGGACCAGTATCTGGGTCCCTTGCTGCAGCACGAAATGAATCGTTGCATCCATTGTTATCGCTGTGCCAGATTTTATCAGGAATTCAGCGGTTATCGGGACCTGGGAGCCATGCAATCCGCCAATCAAACCTATTTTGGGCGTTTTAAAGACGGTATCCCGGAAAGCCCTTTTTCAGGCAACCTGAGCGATATCTGCCCGACCGGCGTTTACACCGATAAGCCGTCCCGTTTTTTTGGCCGGCGCTGGGATTATGAACGCCGCCCATCGTTATGTATTAACTGTTCTTTAGGCTGCCATACGATAGCCAGCTGCCGTTATCGTAAAATCGTCCGGCAGGAAGCCCGGTTCAGCAGTTCTGTTAACGGCCATTTTATCTGTGACCGGGGCCGCTATGGATTTTTCTATGCCGATCTGGAGCAGCGACCCCGCAGGGCCGTAATTGATGGTGAAGCGCAGGCTGTCGATCGGGCCGTTAATGCTCTGGAACAAAGAGTGGAGACCCTCATGAATAAGGCCGGCGCGGGAGCGGTTGCCTGTGCGGGCTCCAGCCGCAGCAGCCTTGAAACGCTGGCCATGTTGAAACGGGTGTGTCAGACAAAAGGCTGGCCGCCACCGGCTTATTTTGTGGATACGGCCATCACGCGTAAAGTCAAATCCGCTGTTTCCAGACTCGAACCCGATCTGACGGTCTCGTTGCGTGAGATTGAATCAGCCGATTTTATTGCTGTGGTCGGCGCCGATGCGCTCAATGAAGCGCCGATGCTGGCGCTGGCGATGCGGCAGGCCCGGCGAAATGATGCAACGGTTGCCGTAATCGACCCCCGCCCGGTCTTTCTGCCTTTTGAATTTGAGCATTTGCCCGCAAAATTGGATGAGGTCAATGCTTACCTCGGGGCGGTGATAAAAGCGGCAATCGATCGCGGAGCTCTGGAAAATCAGGAGGGATCCGGCCGGAAATTCCATGCGGCCCTTCCGGAAATTGAACAGGTGTCGCGGTCACAGCAGGAAAAAATATCCGTTCTGGCTGAAAAACTGAGCACGAGCCAACGTCCGATCATCGTTTGTGCAACGGAAATCGTACGTCAGCAGACGCCCGCTCTGGCAGCCGACGCTGCCTTGCTGTTGCAGGCCGCCGGTAAAAAGGCGGGTCTGTTTTATTTAATGCCCGGTGCGAATGCATTTGCAGCCGGACTGTTTTCGGATGAAACGGCTTCCTTTGAAACCCTTATCGAGGATATTGAAAAGGGTTCAATTAAAGGGCTTATTCTGGTGGAAAGCAATCCTTTCTGGAATTTTCCGGATCGGCAAAGGCTCGAAAACGCACTGGAGCGTCTGGAACTGATGGTTGTGATGGACTATATAAATTCTGAAGCCGCGCAGAAAGCCCATATATTCCTTCCCACAACAACGCTGTATGAATCGGGAGGCGTTTATGCCAATCAGGAAGCAAGGGCTCAGGTCGCACAACCCGCTTACAGGGGCGGCATTCCTATCGCCCTGACCGGCGGTGGCGACCATCCCCCCCGGATTTATGGCACGGGAATCCCGGGGACTGTGCCCGCGGCGGCCTGGCAGTTGCTGGCTTATCTGATAGATGATGGACCGCCGGCGGCGGCAAAGGATCTGCGAGCCGGCATATGGAATTGGCTGGCGGATACCGAGCCCGGATTTAAAGATCTGGGGGCCATTGAAGAAATTCCCGATGACGGTGTGCGGTTTTATCGGGCACCGGACGTTTCTGCGCGGTTTTCAATTCATCCGCCTCGTGATAGTTCGGCCGGCGATGAGCGTTTGGAACTGATTGCCGTCGAGCGGACATTCGGCACCGAAGAGCTCTCTTCTTATTCCGAGTGTCTGACAGATTTTGAGGGAAGCCCGGGTATTTTCATGTGTCGAATTGATGCGCAGAAATTGAACCTGACTGCCGGGGACATGGTTTCCATTGAGTTGGATAGAGGGGCCCTCAAAGCGAATTTGCGAATAGTCGATAATATGGCTGCCGGGGCGCTGATAATCCCCCGGCACAAAAATCTGGATTGGCAAAAAATGGATACCGGCGAAACATGGGTTAGGCGAGATCAAATTCGAAAGCTAAAAGATTAGCTGGTAAATACCATTGTTACAATCCTTTAACAACGGACTACGGACAACAGACAACAGGCAGATCGTATGTTAACCTGGATTACTGGATTCATCATACTGATTGCAAAATTAAGTGTTGTACTTCTGGTTTTGCTTCTGCTGGCCGCATACCTCGTGTGGCTGGAGCGCAAATTTCTGGCAAGACTGCAGATTCGTTACGGGCCGAACCGGGCCGGAAAATTCGGGCTGCTTCAACCGATTGCGGATACCATCAAAATGCTCACCAAGGAAGATATCGTTCCGGCGGCGGCGGATCGTTTTATTTTCCTCCTGGCACCCGCGGTGGTCGCCACGACGGCCCTGATGATGTTTGCCGTCGTTCCGTTCGGCGGCAGCTTAACCCTTTTTGGGGAAAAAGTGCCGCTGGTTATTGCGGACCTGAACGTGGGGCTGCTTTATGTTTTTGCGCTCTCTTCTTTAGGGGTCTACGGTGTCGCTATGGGGGGCTGGGCCTCAAATTCGAAATACAGCCTGTTAGGCGGAATCCGCGGTGCGGCTCAAATGATCAGCTATGAGCTTGCCCTGGGGCTTTCCCTGGTTCCGATTGTCATGCTGGCGGAGTCCTTCAGCATCGTGGAAATTGTTAAGGCCCAGGAGAAATACCCGTTTATTTTGGTGCAGCCGGTTGCGTTTGTCATCTTCATGATAAGTGCCATGGCTGAAAGTAAACGGATTCCCTTTGATTTGCCCGAGGCTGAAAATGAACTGGGGGCCGGCTACCACACCGAATACAGTGGAATTCGCTTCGGGCTTTTCTTTTTGGGAGAATATGTGCATCTGCAGGTACTGGGTGCGCTGGTGGCGGTTCTTTTCCTGGGCGGCTGGCGGGGCCCCATTTTGCCGCCGCCGGTATGGCTTTTGATCAAGATCATTTTTGTGGCGCTGGTGATGATCTGGGTCCGAGGAACCCTGCCGCGGCTGCGTTATGATCAGCTCATGGCGCTGGGATGGAAGGTTCTCATTCCTGCAGCCCTTTTAAATATTATGGTAACGGGAGCAATTTTATTAATATAAAATTTGTCAATTGTCAGTTGTTAGTTGTCCGTTGAGATTGAGCTGGGGATTCAATTGAATATTTTGGATATCCCGTCCAAGGCTATTGATCCAATATGTTTCTTGGAATTGAAGTTGGCAAATAGCCATTGGAGTCAAGAATGCCAAAAGCGCGATAGGCATTCCACGGACAACGGACGACGAACAACCAACCACGCACGCAGGAAGCACATTATCGATGAATGAAGCCTTAGATGCAATAAAAGCACTGGCGAGCGGTTTCGCCACGACCTTCAAGCATCTCTTCCGAAAGCCCATAACGGAAGAATACCCGGAATACAAACGTCCGCTGCCGGCACGCAGCCGGGCCCGCATCATTCTGACCCGGGATCCGGACGGCGGTGAACGTTGCGTGGCCTGTTATCTGTGTTCGGGGGTTTGTCCGGTCAGCTGCATCTCCATGCAATCGGCCGAAAGAGAAGACGGTCGGCGATATGCTGAATGGTTTCGAATTAACTTTGCCCGCTGTATTTACTGCGGTCTATGCGAAGAGGCCTGTCCGACTTCCGCAATTCAGCTGACGCCGGCGTTTGAAAATTGCAAAAGAGATATCCTGACGCTGGTATACGAGAAAAAGGATCTGCTTGTAAGCCATCAGGGTAAAGACAAAGGATATAATTTTTACAAATATGCAGGCGTGGCCACCGGGGTCGGCGGGAAAGGCGAGCATATAAGGGAGGATAAGCCGGTCAATATCAAAACGAATCTTCCATGATTGAGCGGGAATGCTCAATGTCAGTTGTGTGTTGTCAGTTGTCTGTCGTAAAAAATTGACAAGACTAATTAAGCTAGAACGGACGACGGACCACTGACAACAGACGATCCGGGTTTAACCGGGTAAAATTTTAATTTTTAATTCGAAAAACTTACAATGACTGTTTATTCCATCATATTTTACGTTCTATCCGCCATTATTTTAATAACCACCGGCATCGCCATCACGCGGCGCAACCTGGTGCATGCGGTGGTGTATCTGGTTTTTTCTTTTTTCGGCAGCGCCATGATGTTTTACCTTTTCGGGGCGCCCCTGCTGGCGGTGCTGGAAGTGATCATCTATGCCGGTGCCATCATGATCCTTTTTTTATTTATCATCATGATGGTCAAAGTGGAGGCTTCCGAAGAGCGTTTGTTTCCGATACGGCAATGGCTGCCGATGGCTCTGATGGGCGTCGTCTATCTCATTATGGGCACTGTAATTGTTTCTTCGGCTCCCGGCAGCCAGGTTACCCTGGAGATCGCGCTGGCCAAACCAAAAGCATTCGGGGAATATCTGTTTCAAACACACTGGCTCGTCATCGAGATCGTTTCGTTGCTGCTGCTGGTCGCACTTATCGGCGCACTTTATCTGGGACGCAAAAAACCCGCAGACGATATTTGAAAGGATAGCAAATGATCGTTCCCTTTGGCCATGTACTTATTTTAGCCGGGATTCTTTTCCTGATAGGGATATTTTGTGCGGTCGTGCGGCGCAACCTGATCATGATTGTGCTGGGCGTGGAAATTATGTTAAATGCCGCCTCGATTGTGTTTGTGGGCGCCGCATTGCGCTGGCAACATCTGGAAGGTCAGGTATTTGCCCTTTTTATTTTAGCAGTGGCAGCCGCAGAGGTATCCGTTGGGCTGGCTTTGATTGTTTATGCTTACAGGAGAACCGGGTCATTTGATCCGGGGGCATATAACATCCTTAAATAATAAGCAGCACTTTTTTTCTGTGTCAAATTGTGAAGTTCCAAAATACAAAAACAAGGTGTCAGGTGTCAGTGTTCAGGTGCCTGAAAACAGAAGACTGATAACAGAGAACACAGGACTGAAGACAGAATTTATAATTCCCAATGTCTTCAGGCTCGTATTGCTGACACCTGACACCTACATATTAATAACAAATTAAAAGGGTACAGATGACTTTATTTGGGATGAACGATCCGACATTGATTGCGGCCATGCTGACGACGCTGCTGCCGTTTGTCGCTTTTGTTCTAATTATGATCTTTACCCGGGCCTATCCGCGACTTTCGGCAGGGTTGTCGATTGCCGCGGTCACGCTGTCACTTTTAAGTGCCCTTTTTCTGCTTGGCAAACACTGGGGGCTGGGTTCTCCCATCCAGTTTACCTTTCGCTGGGTGGTTTCCGGTGACATCCAGATTCCGTTCGGTTACCTGCTGGATCCGGTCAGTCTGTTGATGCTGGTGGTGGTGACCGGGATCAGCTTTTTGGTTCAGGTATATTCGATCGGCTATATGGCCGGTGATCCGGGATTCTCCAGATACTATGCTTTTATGTCCCTTTTTGCCTGGGCGATGATGAGCCTGACGCTATCGCCCACCATGCTGCAGCTTTATATTTTCTGGGAACTGGTGGGGCTTTCTTCTTATCTGTTAATCGGTTTCTGGTATGAAAAATTCAGTGCCACCGAAGCCGGTAAGAAAGCATTTGTAATGACCCGGCTGGGGGATGTGGCATTTTTTATCGGATTGCTTCTGGTTTTGATCCCCCTCGGCAATCTGAACATACTGGAAGTAAACGGTCCGTCGGTCGCCGCACAAATGCCGCCGGTACTCATCACCGTTTCCGCTCTGCTGATTTTTGGCGGAATCATCGGTAAAAGCGCCCAGTTTCCGCTGCTGACCTGGTTGCCGGACGCGATGGAAGGCCCGACTCCGGTGAGCGCCCTGCTGCACTCCGCCACGATGGTGGCCGCCGGTGTTTACCTGTTTGCACGCCTCTTTCCGTTTTTCAGCCTATCCCCCACGGCCATGGCCATCTTTCTGGCAATCGGCACCATCAGTATGTTGATGGCGTCCACCATGGCGATGGTCAGCCGGGATATCAAACAGGTGTGGGCCTACTCAACCATCAGCCAGCTGGGTTTTATGATCATGGGCCTGGCTGCCGGCAGCTATTTTGCCGGCGTCTATCACCTGACGACTCACGCCGGGTTCAAGGCCTTGCTCTTTCTTTGTTCCGGCGTTTTTATCCACGCCTATGAATCCAATGACATTTTTGAAATCAGCCGACAGGGTGGACGCCGTCTGAAAATTCCGATGATCTGTATTATTATCGCCGCCGCTGCGCTTGCAGGCCTGCCGCCTTTGTCCGGATTTTTCAGCAAAGAACTGATCCTGGCCGGTCTGGCTGCTTTGAAGAACCCGATCTGGCTGATGGCGGGACTGCTGGGCGCGTTTTTGACCGCCTATTATGCCTTCCGGATGATCTTTATTCTCATGTTTCCGAAAGCCGTTATGCCGGCATCCGCAGCTGAAGCTGATCAGGGCCATGCGGCCGAACATCACGCAACGCATTATGGGGTGATGGCCTGGCCGTTAATCATCCTGGCCGCCATTACTTTGTTGCTGGGCCTGTATGAAGCACCGCTGGATCATTTTATTTCCGGACCATTGCAGAATGCAGCGGGTAACCCGGCCCATTTTGCGTGGTTGCCTTTTGTGGCTATGGCCATTGCGGCGGCCGGAGTGGGGTTGGCCTGGCTGGAATTCGGGCGCCCGCAAGCCGATCGGATCGGCTTTGTGGAGAGGATCCCGGCGCTGAATACTTTTTTCGCCAAACGCTGGTATATCGATCACTTTTATCGCCTGTGTCTGAACTACATTGTTTATAAAGGTGTTGCCAGTTTTTGTAAGCAAAATGACGACCGCGTCATCGACAGCGGCATTGACGGACTGGGCAAAGGCACAGTTGCAACCGGCCGGGTTCTGTCCCGCTTACATCTGGGGATGGTTCAATACCGGCTGCTGGTCATCTTCGTTGTCCTGGTCCTGCTGGCGTTGTATTTTTTATTTTAATTTTTCAAACAAATAAAGTGATTTCCAAAAATCCGAAGTACGAAGTACGCCTGATTATATAAAATTGGTCGAAACAAATTCAAAATCCGAAATACAAATGTTCTAAACTTAGATTTTGGGTCACTTGATATTTGTATTTGTTTCGTATTTCGATATTCGAATTTCGAATTTAACAAAAATGGTAATTACAGACAGTGCTAAATTGACAAAATTTGGATGGAGTGTATTTTCTTAACCTTATTTATTAGCAGTCCTGTGTTTATATATGCTCAACTTAGAGAGTTAAGTAGATGAAAATGGAGTTTGCCAGCTTTCCCTATCTTTCATGCATCCTTTTAAGCTGTGTGATTGGCCTTTTGATTATCCTCCTTCTTCCTGAGAAACGGAAGCAGGAAATCAAATGGATCAGTGCAATTTTTTCCGGAAGCACGCTGGTTTTAGCTTTGTATCTGTTTTTTGCCTATGACAAAAGCACCGGCGGTCTGCAGTTTGTAGAAAAAATTCTGTGGGTCAAATCCATGGGTATCACTTATTTTAATGCCGCCGACGGATTCAATTTGCCCAATCTGCTGCTGACCGGGATTGTATTTTTTACCGGCGTGCTGACGATGTGGGAAATGCAAACCCGTGTAAAAGAATTTTATGCGCTTTATTTTTTACTGGTTACCGGCGTGTTCGGGCTCTTTATGAGCATGGATCTGTTTTTCATTTTTGTCTGGTATGATGTTTCCTTATTTCCCATGTATTTGCTCATCGTCGTCTGGGGGACCACGCGTAAAGAATACGCGGCCATGAAATTAACGCTTTACCTGCTGGCCGGCAGTGCCCTGATTTTGCCGGCGATTGTCTACCTTTTTGTCAAATCCGGCTTGAATACCTTTGATATTGTCTCCCTGATGCAGCCGGGGACCTTTACGGCCGGACAGCAGAAATTTGCGTTTATTTTGCTGTTTCTGGGCTTCGGTATTCTGGCGGCTGTCTGGCCTTTTCATACCTGGTCACCGATCGGTCATGTCGCCGCTCCCCATGCCGTCAGCATGGTGCATGCCGGTGTGTTGATGAAAATCGGCGCTTTCGGCGTCCTGCGGGTGGCTATTTTTCTTTGCCCGCAGGGCTGGCAGTATTGGTCCCAGCTGATGGCGTTTTTGGCGGCGATCGGTATTGTCTATGGCGCACTGGCCGGCCTGCGCCAGACCGATCTTAAATATGTGATTGGATATTCCAGTGTGTCGCATATGGGAATTGTCGGTCTGGGGTTGTCAACCGTCAGCGTCGATGGCCTCAACGGTGCGGTATTTCAAATGTTTGCCCATGGAGTGATGACCGCTTTGTTCTTTTCTTCGGTGGGCTATATTTATGATAGAACCCATACGAAAGCGATTGCTGAGTTGGGCGGGTTGAGTAAAATTATGCCCGTGGCCTCCACTTACTTTATTGTAGCGGCCATGGCGAGTATGGGTATCCCCTGTCTGGCAAGCTTCTGGGGAGAATTGGTGGTATTCATCTCAGCGTTTAAGGTTTATCCGATTCGCGGAGCAATGGCCATCCTCGCCCTGGTGATCAGTGCGCTGTTTATGCTGCGGGTCGTGCAAAAAACCTTTTACGGTCCCAAAAATGAGCAGTATGCGCAGCTGCCGGATGTCCCTTTTGGTTTGGGGGTGCCCCGGATGATTCTGGTTGCGGTTCTGGTGTTTTTTGGACTTTATCCGTCGCTGCTGTTTGACATGATCGAGACGGCTTCAATTCCATTCATTAACGGATTACCATGATGAAGTGGATGATCTTCAGTCCTGAAATCTATTATCTGCTGGCGAGCCTGTGGTTTCTGGCGCGTTCTATGATACCGCACCCCAAACCCGGGCGCAATTATTTCAGCGCTCTTTTTCTGGCTGCTGCCGGTGTGGTGGTTTGCCTGATTACGGTCAAATCAGAGGGCATCCTCTTTTTCAATGCCTATCAGGTTAATCTGTTCTCCCAGGTATTTAAGGTGTTGCTGTCGTTGGGGCTGTTTCTGGTCATTTGCCTGTGTTCGAATCTCACCGGAGTCAGAAAAAAACATCATCCGGAATTTTATCTTCTGTTAATTGTCTGCACGCTGGCGATGATGATGTTGGTCAGCAGCGTGCACTTGCTGGCGATCTACGTTTCACTCGAGCTTTCGAGCTATTGCCTTTACATACTGGTGGCCTTAAGGCGCGGCCAAGATATGGGCATTGAGGCCGGTATTAAATATTTTCTGATCGGAATCACCGCTTCGGCCGTGATGCTTTTTGGCCTGGCTTTGCTTTACGGCACCACCCAGGCCACCTATGTGAGTGATATGGCTCGGGTACTTCCCGGTGTCATCGACAAACCCGCCGTGATCATTGGTCTGCTGCTGACCCTCAACGGATTCTTTTTTAAGCTCGCCGTTTTCCCGTTTCATTTCTGGGCGCCGGATGTGTATCAGGGCGCCGCCAATCAGGTCACCGCTTATATCGCCACTGCTTCCAAAGTGGCAGCTATCGCCCTGCTGATACGAATGGTCGCATTAACCGGCAGCGGTGCGGCCGGCAATTATCTGGCGCACGTTCTGGTGGCGCTTTCGATCGTTTCGATGACGGTGGGTAACCTGGCGGCAATCGTACAAAAGGACATCAAACGGCTTCTGGCATATTCGACGGTTGCCCATGCCGGTTATGTATTGATCGGGATATTGAGTATGAGTCAGGCCGGATACAGCGGCGTTATTTTTTATGCCCTGGCCCTATTGATGATGAAATTCACCGCATTTCTGGTGGTGGTCAAGGTGGCCGATGGTGACCGCAACTTACAGATTGATCAGCTGGCAGGCTTGCATCAACGCTCTCCGCTGCTGGCGCTGGCATTGATGGTATCCATTTTCAGTCTCGCGGGTATTCCGCCGACCATTGGATTTACCGGAAAGCTCTTCGTGTTTTTGGCCGCCATGGAGCAGGGCTACTTCACTTTGGTGCTCATCGCCATGTTTAATGTGGTCATCTCCCTCTATTACTACCTGCTGGTGTTAAAAGCGGCCTACCTGCAGGAACCGGACGGGGCATTGCCTGAGCTGCAGCTATCCCCACAGGTAAAAGTGCTCACCGGAGCATTAATCATTGCGATGGTTGGTGTGGGTATTTTCCCCACCTACATCCTTGAGGTCGCTGAAGCCGCCGCGCGTTTTTTAGTGTGAAAACGGTTGGATGAGTTGGATTATTTTTGGAGGACGGTTTGTTCACTAATCTTTTCGGGAAGGATTTAGGCGTCAGTGTCCGGGAGTGCCGGCATGGGAATTTTGACAAAGTCGATACCCTCTTCTTTTAGCATTTTTTCTTCTTCTTTGGTGCTAACGCCTCGGATATTGCGGGGTTCCTCGACCCCATAATGGATTTTCAAAGCTTCTTTGGCAAAATCACATCCGACATCATCAAAATTTTTCTCAACATAATCAACAATTTCTTTGCCGACTTTTTTCAGATTTTCTTCCTGCAGCGATGTTTTTTGCGGTATCGGTGAGGATTTGATCGCAAAGGTGGACGGTATTCTGGACACACCCGTATTATTGCAGACCGGGCAGGCGATCAGTTCCTTTTTTTTCTGGGTCTGATAGGCCTCACTATCTTCAAACCAGCCTTCAAATGCGTGACCCTTAACACATTGTAAATCGTAAGCAATCATCCAAGAACACCCCGGTATTTAAAAATATTCAATAATATTCAATTAATAGAAAGTAACTAACTAAAAAATAACACATCTGTCAATATTTTTAAAGGCGTTATTATCAGAATTTACTAATTTAACAGAATGTTGTAGAATAAAACTGAAACCGGGATTCATCAATCGTAAATCTGATCATTTAACGCCTTGACCGCATTAGAACCGGTATTTGTCAGAATTTATACCGCTTTTCATAATAATGTTCCGAAATACGGAAGTGCGGCATAAACGAATGTACGGTTGTAGAAAAAAATGTTTCAATACCGGAACGTTTTTTTGACAACCACTATAAGGCTTGATCATAAAAATCATTGGGAAAGGGCTTGTTATGAATTTTTTGTTCAAACGTTTCGGATTATTTTGTTTAGTGCTGATGTTCTGTCTATTTTCTAATTTCGTATATGCTGAAACCATGTATGTTTCTGATATTTTGAAATTAACCCTGAGAACCGGGCCGAGTACCGAAAATAAAATACTGGCGGTTATAGAATCCGGACAGATGCTTGATATTGTTAAATTTGGAGATGAGTGGTCGCAGGCGCAGCTGCCCAGCGGCAAGGAAGGTTATGTTCTAAGCAGATATCTTACACCCAATGAAACCAACAATATCAAGCTTGAACGCCTGGAGGCCAAGCATAAGAACCTGATGATTCAAGCGGCTGCTTTACTGGAAGAAAATAACAAACTGAAAGCGGAAAGCAATAAACGCAGGATTGAGTTTGAAACCAATCAAAAACAAATGGCCAAAGCGCAAACGGATTATGAGACCTTGAAAACAGAAGTCGCTGAATTTTTAACCCTGAAATCCGAGTATGAAAATACCGCGTCAGAACTGACCGAACAAACTGCGAAGGCAGAAAAGCTTGAAGAACAGCTTGCCAAGCTGGAGCTAAGCTACTATATTAAATGGTTTCTAGCCGGCTCGGGAGTACTTGTTGTCGGCTTTTTAATTGGTTTTAGCACCAAGCGTCAGCGCAGGCGCCCGGCGCTCTCATAAGACGATTGGATCGAGATACGATCAATGATTGGACTTATAAACCTTTGATGATGCGCCATCAGCGGTGAATCTAAATTGACACCACGGTCAATACTATTATATTAAGCGATCATAAGGATTTTTACATCATTTTCGGTTTACACGATTAGGAAACTATATGCTATTTCATCAATTTGTGCTTTTGTTCGGCTTGCTTGTGCTCTCCGGTTTTTTTTCTTCCGCTGAAACCGCCCTGTTTTCAATCAGCAAAGCCAAAGCCATCCACCTTGCAAAAGAAAAAGGCAGGGCCAATACGCTGATAAAGAAAATGAAGGACGATCCGCACAGGCTGCTTTCAACCATCCTCATTGGTAACAACCTTGTTAATGTCGGTGCCTCCGCCATCGCGACCGCCATTACCATGGACCTGGTGGAAAGCCATGCTGTTGGAATTGCCACCGGGATTATGACTTTGGCTATTTTGATTTTTGGAGAAATCTTTCCAAAATCGATTGCCACCCGCAACAACATCCTGATTGCCCGACTGGTGATATTTCCGATCTACTGGATTTCCATATTATTTTATCCGATTATTCTGTTTTTGAACTTTATTCCCAAGCTGACCGGCAAGATTCATAAAAAACCGATTGTTACCGAAGAAGAATTGATGACGTTTGTTGAAGTCGTCGAAGAAGAGGGCGGGATCGAAGAGGAGGAAAAGGAGTTAATCGAAAATATATTTGAATTTGACGATACCAACGCCTCTGAAATTATGACACCCAGAGCCGATATGTTTGTCATCGATGGGGATGAAGAATTAAAGCTGAAAGAGGTTGTAAAATCCGGTTTTACGCGGATTCCGGTCATCGCAGGCGATGTTGATCATGTTATCGGCATTTTAAACGTCAAAGATTTACTCACACATCAGGCCACATCCGATGAAGCGGTTGATGTGCGCAAAATCATGCGCGAACCTTATTTTGTGCCTGAAAATAAAAAACTGGATAACCTGCTGCGGCAATTTAAAAAGCGAAAACAACACCTGGCGATCATTGTCGATGAGCACGGGGGTGTTTCCGGTTTGATCACGCTTGAAGATGCCCTTGAAGAGATTGTCGGCGAGATCACTGATGAAACCGATACCGTTGAGCACCATATTATCAAAACCAAGCCCAATGAATGGCGGGTTCTGGGAAAATCTGAAATTGATGAAGTCAACGAAACGATAAAAATGGATATTCCCGACTCCCGGGAGTATGACACCTTCTCCGGATATGTTTTGGATCATATCGGCCGGATACCGCAGGAGAAGGAAGAAATCCCGCTCGGTAATTTTCTTATCACTGTCAAAGAGATGGACGGTAACCGTATCCGCGAATACATCGTTCGCGAGACTGAAGTTAGGTCGTCCGAGGAAGCCTCACCGGCGTAAGCATTGGCCGACCTTCTATAAGTGGCAACTCGTGTCGCGTCTCGCAAGTAATTTACAAAAACATAGTTTATTTTATGCTTCTTGCTACTGGCTGCTGGCTTCGACTCGACTGAGTCGTTCGACCCTGAGTCGTTCGACCCTGAGCTCACGACCGAAGGGCTCACGACCGAAGGGCTCACGACCGAAGGGCTCGTCGCAGGCTTGCTGCTGGCCGACCCAGAGACAGGCAGCCAGTGACCAGTCGCCAGCGGCCTGTAAAGAACGCAACTGGACTAAAATATACCACACGACATTTGTAACATTTTTAGGAGACATGACACTAGCCTGTTATGTTGGAAAAAAAGAGCGGGCGCTATCGGCCGTTTGTTCCGGGGCGCTGAATGTGGTCATGTCACCGAGCATAACCTCAAACCCGGTATGATCACTGCGTACCCAGGGCGCGTAATTCGATCGCACCATGATGACGATCCGCAGCTCGAGACGGCTGGAAGGCATTTCAACCGCCAAAAGTCCCAGATTGTATCCGTTGCGGCACAAGTTGCGATAAAACCGCTGGGTGTTAAGAATGCCTCGGGCAAGGTCCCGCCAGTCTGACGCTGTCACCTGTTGGAATGAGGTCTTTTGCGGCAGGATCCCCCATATTTCAAAGAATCCTTCGGGCGCAAATGCGGCCATCCATTGCCATGAACCTGTTGTCCCGATATAACGGGATCCTGCCGCAATTTCATGTTCAAGATAGCTGGAAAACAGATAATCGCCGCTGTGTTGATGAAAACAATTGGCCCGTTGCAGTAAAATACGCTGGTGGTTGGCCGGAAGCCGGTCGGCGTTTATTTGCAGGTGAGGGTGAATTAAAGAGCCGCCGGCAGAAGGCAGATGATTCTGGGTGATGGCCATATATACGGCTTCGGGGTCGTGAGCGTTGATTTTTGCCAGATACCGGCTGCAATTTAAAAAACTGTTTGCATATGCGTCAGCGGAGGCATTGCCGATTTCAACAAAGTGGGTATCGTCGAAAAGGCTGACGGCGGAATAGCTGCCGTAAGGAAACAGATTGGGAAACAGAAGCGAATCGCCCCGGGCCAGTCGCCCTGAGGACGACAGATCGGGATGCAGCTGAGGTGTTTTGGCGCTTACCTGGGGGCGGCAAAACGGGCATCGGGCAGTTTGAGCCGCATCCGGCGGCGGCTGGGGCAGTGACTCGGTTCCGGGTTCTTTTTCATCAATACGGCTAAATGAGATGCGGCAGGTGCGCCCGGTAATGGGGTTGGTGCGGATTTCAATTTTTCGTTCTGCGATCATGCCGGAGGGATCGATAAATTTTGCAGATACCGATTGACTGTCAAACCTCAGTTCTGGTGGTTGGACCGTCGGCATGTGGTTAATACGGTTTTCCGGAAACCCCGAAAGCCTGGAATAACACAACAAACAGCGTCAGTTGAACGAATGCGCTGATGATCCAGGCGATGATACAGGCAGCGGCGGCACGATAGGGGCTTTCAAAATTTAAGGCCTGCTTTACGGCGATCGTGGAGGAAACGATCATCCAGATTGTGGACCCCACAAAAACGACCATGCCCAGACCCGGTATAAAACCCAGTAGACGAAACACACCGGGTGCGCTGGCAAACCCCATCGCCCGAATGACGCTTTTGCGGTCCAATCGCTCAATTGCGGTTTGGCTCTCACGAAAAAATCGGGTAGCGGCATAGTAGGTAAAAAAAGCCCAGATATACCATCCGATCAGGGTGGTGATCATAGCGATATTTGTCCCGATCGCTCCGACCCCGCCGAAGCCTCCCCAGGAGGCCGCCATACAGTAAATCAGAACCGTAATCCAGGCCTGATTCAACGTTAGCGGATCCGCTACGACCTCTTTGTATAGCGCAACATCGAGCCTGGCAGCCCGAATAAAACGATCCAGGAAAAGACGCATAGACCTCCTTATCGATCAGCAGGATTTATTTTGCAGTTATCGGCTATCATGTTGCCGGCGGTGTGTCAATAATAGCTGAAGGATTTAGAAAAGGGGTGCAAACATTGCCCGGCAGTGACGGTGATTTTCAGACTGCCTGAATTGGACGGGCCCATAGAAACAGGAGATCGGCAGCCGGATTTACATGACCGCATTCATCCGCTTTAAGTCTTCCTTTTTACCGATGACCACGATCACATCACCGGCTTCCAGGGTTTCAGCGGGTAGGGGGTTAAATATCATATTGCCGGCTATCTTTTTAATGGCTACGATGATCACTCCGAAATCTTTTCTCAACTGACTGTCGACAAGGTTTTTCCCGATCAGGTTCGAACCGTTCCCGATTTTGGCCTCTTCCATCATCAGACCGAGAGAGCTGCCCATGGTTGCAATATCGATAAAATCAACAACTGTCGGTCTTTTGAGAACCTGGGCCATTCTTTTGCCACCGATGAGGTGGGGCGAAACCACCCTGCTGGCCCCGGCGCGGGAGAGTTTGTCTTCATTGTTTTCATGCGAAGCCCTGGCCAGAATATAGATATCGGGCTGTAATCCTTTGGCTGTTAATGTAATGAAAACATTGTTGGCATCCGAGCGCAGGGCGGTGGCAATTCCTTTTGCTTTCATAATGCCGGCATTTAACAGCGCTTCTTCAGAAGTGGCGTCCATCTCAAGAAATAGATAATTTTTAGACTCAATTTTTTCTATAATTGCGGAGTCTTGTTCAATCACCACAAAGTCGATATTATCTGCCGCCAGTTCATTGCAGATAATGCGGCCGATGCGTCCGAACCCGCAGACAATATAATGGTTTTTTAATTTGGATACCTGTTTTTGCACCAGTCTTCTCCCGAATATTTTTAGCAGTTCTCCTTCTATAAAGGCTCTGACCAGCATACCGACCGTATAGGCACCCACCGTGATACCTAAAATGATTATAATTACGGTAAGGGCACGACCGGCTTGGGTCAGGGGCATAATTTCAGCATAACCCACCGTGGAAATGGTGATGATCGTCATGTAAAAGGATTCAAAAAGCGGCATGTGCTCAACGAAATAATATCCGCTGGTCCCAAAGGCAACAATGCCGATTAACATCATAAATGCATACAGTAATCTTGAATTCTTTGATCGCATCACAGTCCCGGTGGCCAAACCCGATCGGTCTTTTCGTGGTTTTCAGTGCCGAAATCCTGTAAATTTATCCCTTTTTTTTATATCGGCAGTGTTCTATCATTATATTACCTGAATCTTGCATGAAAATTAATGAGAAGTTAAGATTATGTTTAATGACAGAAGGTTAAGCAAGCCAGCGAAGTGGACCAAAATACCGATCAGGTATAATGGATGGAAATCATTTTATCTCATTACTTTTCACCCTGGAGACAACGCGGCGAGCCGGAGGCTTCCATCTGCTGCGTTATTAAGGCTGAGGCATAGTTCACTATAGCCTCAGCCTTAAGTGCCTTGCAGATGAAAGCCTCCGACTCGTGCAAAATTCAGGCACAGATTTCTTTTTAGAGGAATTTTGATGATGGGGACAATTTTTGGATTCAATATGAAACTGCGCTGGAAATTTTTGGTTGTTCTGCTGGTGTTCAGCCTGACGCCGCTTATCGTGGTGACCATCATCAGCCAGCAGGGGACCTCTGTTTTGGGCAGGGTGATCTCCGATGAATCCCGCCGAAAACTGACTGAAATTGTCAGTCAGGAATTAAAATTAACGGCTGAAAACTCTGCCAAAGTTTTGCTGCGTACCAAAGACGTGCTGGAGTTTTACCTTCACGTTTTGGCCAGCGAAGCAGAGCGCGCATTAACTGAAGGGTCCCGGCCGGAGGAAACCCCGCGGATATATTTTACCGGCGATTTTGACGATCCGCGGACATCTCCGCAGGATTTTTTACCTTCATCCCTGTATTCAATCAAAACCCATGATGATGAATCCCTGCCGAACTCGGTCAGCTTCAATCATCCTGTCTTTTTATTGGCACCCGGGGTAACGGCGGAAAGTGTTGCCGAAGATATCGCACGCCTGGCCGGTCTGATTCCGGCCTTCCGGCATTTCTCAAAGGAGTTCGGCCATATGCTGCTCTGGGCCTATGTCAGCCTGCAAAGCGGTGTTCATATATCCTACCCGGGTCACTTCGGCTATTCGGATGATTATGACCCCCGCAAAAGGCCCTGGTATGTGAATGCTCAGAAAACCGCCACCTGGACCCGCCCTCTGGTAGACGTTACCAGCGGGCAGGTGATTTTTACGGTGTCCAGGCGCCTCTACCACCCCGACGGGTCTTTTGGGGGTGTGGCCGCCATCGATATTTTAATTTCAGAATTTTTGCAGGAAAGTGAGCTGTCTCCATTATGGTCTTCGGAAGTGCGTTCTTTTATGGTTGCCTCTGCCGAAGGCTCAGCGGAAAATGGGCCGGCGCTTCGGATACTGGCTCAAAAAGATTATCAAACTAAAGCCGGATCGTGGCGGGTTGGTATTAAAAAGGAATGGCTTGCGGCTCCCCAAAACCCGAAATTTCATTTCCTTCTCGGGCAGTTAGCGGCCGGCAAATCCGGCTATGTCGATCTGCCATATAAAGGCATGGATTCCATCTGGGCCTATGCCGGTATCGATGCCGGCACCCATCTTGTCATCATTGTTCCGAAATCAGTTGTAATGGATTTTCCGGATAAAACCAGTCAGACCATCTTAGAATATGCCAGTGATCAGCTCATTTTTTCCGGAGAAGCCATACTGGCAGCACTGTTATTTTTGGTGGCGGCCGCATTTATCGGTTCTCGGATGACGACCCGCACCTTGCTGGCAATCGCGGCTGCCGCCAAAAAGCTTTCAGCCGGAAATTTTTCCGTTAAATTGAAAATGCGTACCGGAGACGAGCGCGATCAGGTGATTCAGGCATTTAATGAAATGGGGCCCAAACTTGAGGATCATCTTCGGCTGCATCAATCCATGGATCTGGCGATGAAGGTCCAACAGAAACTTTTGCCCGCTGAAGATCCGCGCATACCCTGGCTGGACCTGGCCGGAAGAAGTGTATATTGCGATGAAACCGGCGGAGATTATTATGACTATCTCGGTTTGACTGAAAACAACCCTCAGGAAATCACAGTTGTTGTGGGAGATGTATCCGGGCACGGTATCTCTTCCGCCCTTCTGATGGCTTCTGCCCGGGCGTATTTACGCCAGCGGACCTCTTTGCCCGGCAACCTTTCCCAAATGATTACGGATGTAAACCGTCAACTTACGGTCGATGTAGCGGATTCCAATAGTTTCATGACGCTGTTTTGCCTTAAAATTGATCGGGAGCCGCCATTGCTGACCTGGGTTCGCGCCGGACATGATCCGGCCATTTTGTATGACACGGGCAAAGATGTATTTGAAGAACTTCAGGGCGAGGGCATTCCGCTGGGTGTGGATGGTTCATGGGTGTATGCGCAAAGCACGAAAGCAGGAAGTTTAAAAGAGCAGATCATTCTGATCGGCACCGACGGTATCTGGGAAGCTTCAAATCCCGACGGTGAGATGTTTGGGAAAAATCGGGTACAGGACCTTATCCGCCAAAACGCCTCGGGAGGTGCCAAAGACATCATGCAAGCCGTCTTTGATGATTTGAATCGGTTTTGTGCGGGCAAAAAATTCGAAGATGACGTTACCCTGGTTGTATTTAAAATGAAATAGGAGAGAGCTGCCGTACCGGCTAAACAGTGCCGGGCAGCGGCGGGAAAAGGTTTTTTTTAAGTTGGGTGTTGAATTGAGCTGGCCCACACATTCGGTAACCCATAAACACAATCCAGCGGTCTTGAAAAATCAGAAACGGGTTTCTTTTTCTTCTTTTTCTCCTTCCTCCTCCTCTTCCTCTTTTTTGGTTTCAGGCTCGTATTTGACTTCTTGGGTTTCTTCCTGCGGTGGTTCCTTTTCTTCTACCACCGATTCTTCCTCCGGCGCTTCTGCAACTTTGGCTTTTAAATCACGGTTTTCCTTTTGCAACTCTTTTAATTTTTTGCGCTGGGCAAATCGGGCGCTGATACCGACGATCATCCCGATAAATACCCCCACGATAAGGGAGCCATATACGACCGCATATACTGGAATTGGCATACTGCTCAATTGAAAATAAAAATGCAAAATCATTGTTTCATTGTTTTTAATACCGAACGTTACCAACACAACGAGTACAATGAGTAAAAAAAACGCTTTAATATAGCTGCCCATTTTATTCTCCTTTGGCTGTGCTTACTTTAAGGCGGTTTTCTCAAATACGGATGATAAACTTGAAAAATCCATATTCGGAGAGGAAAATCCTTTTCTGCCGGCTATAAAGTAAGTTGGAAAAGCATTTTTTGTCAAGTTTTTCTCGATATTCATATCATGTTTGGCTGAAATTCCAAACTAATTTGTTACTGCCGGGCAGGGGGGCAGCAGACAAAAGATAACCACTGGATTTATTAGCTTTTTAAATCTGATCCGTCATCGGTTTCTGTATCCGATTTTGACGGTTTGACGCCCAGATCCTCAACGATCTTGGATGCTGTTTCGGCTTTGGCTCTGGCTTTCGCAAGTCGCCGGGCTGCTTTTTCAGCCTGTTTTTCGGCCTCTTTATGTGCGGCTTGCAGCGCATCGATTTCGGAGTCTACTTTCTCTGAATTGGCGGCTTCCGCCTTTATTTGTTCTAAAAGATTCTCTTTTGCGACCATGGCTTTTTTTTGGGCCGCTTCCGTATCCTTTTGGGCCTCCTGTACTCTTGTTTCTGCATCTGTCAGCGCATCAAGCGCGGCTGCAATTTCTGCCGCTTTACCCTCTTCGGGTTCTGCTTCCAGCTCAATATCTTCCGATGCCAGAACCAGGGCTGTGATAGGCAAGCCGGAAAGAATCGTTTCAACCGGGTTGTCGAACGGATCCAAAGGCTGATTGCCTTTCAGGCGAAACGGCAAAAAAACAAGGGAGGCATCTTTTGAATACGCGATGATGTTGCTCATCTTGGCATTAAACACCAGTTCGGATTCCGCCTCGATCCGGGCGTCTTCCAGCTTACGTCCTAAGTCCGCTGTACTTTCTTCGGTCGGGTGGTCGGCGCTTGGCGCTAAAACTCGTATTTTGGCTGCCTGCCAGTCTTTATAACGCGTTGTCAGATATGCCAGCAACAGCATCAAATGACTGCTGGCATCATCCCACCACCACACATCGATCCGGCGCTTTTCTGAAGGAACCTTTACCAATTTATTCCATTCGTTTTCACCGGCATTCAAAACAATAATATTACACCCGAGACGAAAGGCCGTTTTAATCCGGCGGCCATAAAGGATTTCTCGTATGCCGAGATTTTTGTTTGGTTCACGTTCGAACCAATTCAATAAGATCGTGTTTACCTTTAGGGGTCCGATTCCGTAAGCTTGCACTAAGGTGTGAATTCCCTGTATGAGACTTGGGATGGCAATGACAAGGGGAAATGCTTCCGAAGCGCTCTCGGCGATGTCTTTGCGCAATTCATTCTCAGCCTCCTCGCGCAGCTTGAGCATTTTTGCGCCTTCACCTTCGAGTATCCGAACAACCGTGACAAAACCGGTATCGCCCTCGAGCCATTCCGCAAACTGCAGCAGATGCTGGCGACGATGGGTATCATCTGAAAACACCAGCAACTGGGGGCGCCAATCCCGGGGGTGTTCGGGTTCTTCGGCTGCAGCCTGCAGATGGGTGCGAATTTGCTGAAGATGGTAGGATCGCCGGCTGTCGGCCCAACGCGCCGGCCCGCTGGTGCGTTTTAAATAATGGTAAATGCCAAATAAAATTGCCATGGAAACCACACCCGCTGCCACGTTAATCGCCAGCATTACCGCAAGACAAGCCAATGCGCCCGCCAGGCTGAGCCTCAGATCATACCAGCGAAAGCGCGGGCGGAAGGAAGGGCTGCCGGCACGGGCTTCGAAATAGGTGGCATAATTTAACAGGCCATAGGAGATCAAAAAGAACATAGAAACCAGCGGTGCAATGATGTTCAACTTTCCCAACCCGATGGTGGCAAAAGCAATTCCGGCGGAGAGCAAAACCCCCCTGCGGGGGTTTTGGGCGGTGCCGGAGCCTTTGGCGAAGGGCAATAAAAATGGGAAAATTCGATCGCCGGACAAGGATTGTAAAATTCGAGGGGCTCCCAGAAAAGACGCCATGGCCGACGACAGGGTGGCGGCAATCACGCCGGCTCTGACAAGAAACGCCACAGCGGAAACCCGTTTCATGGATCCATATTCGCCCATTAAAGTCTCAGACGGCAAAGCGGCGGCAAAAACAGTGGCCGCAAGAAAATAAACAACGATTGACACGCCCACGGCAACGAAGGTGCCTTGCGGCAAACTTTTACCGGCATCTTTTAGATCGCCGGACATACTGACCCCTTGCGTAAAGCCGGTCACCGCCGGGAAAAAAATGGCAAAAATGACCCAAAAACCCAGCCCGGATTCAGGCGCCGTCCAGTTGCGGACCAGCAACGCATTGTCCCATTTTGCAATTCCGCCGATGAAAAAAGATAAAAGCGCCGCTGCCAGGATGGCCATCACCACATATTGAAAGCGGGTGGCCCAATCGGCTCCCAGCCAGGCAAATACAAACAAAAAGCCCACTGCAGCGGCCGCAATAATCTGTGTATCGTAGGCGCCTTGCCATGCCAGCGTTCTGGCAAGCACCTCTCCAAATCCGATACAATAAAAGGCGATGGAAACCGACTGTGCCAGAAATAAAACAATACCAATGGCACCGCCAAATTCCAATCCCAGTGTGCGGGAGATCAAATAGTAGTCGCCGCCGCCCTTGACTTTGAGGTTCGTCGCAATCGCTGACAGAGAAAATGTGGTCAGTAGGGAGATGCCGTTGGCCAGCACGAGGATGATCAGGGCGTGTGCTAATCCCGCATTCCCGACAACATACCCCAGCCGCAGGAAAAGAATGATCCCGAGGATCGTCAGAATACTGGGCGTAAAAACGCCCGCAAAGGTTCCCAGCGTTCCGTTGCGTATCTCCGAATTCGGTTTTTTATTATTTTTTGCCATCGCGTTTCTCATCAAAGTTCCTCGGGTGTAAAGGCGACGATCTCATCAATTTGTTTTGAGTCGGCAAAGAGCATCACCAATCGATCAATTCCCAGCGCATTGCCGGCAGCTTCGGGCAAGTCAGCGAGAGCCCTGAGAAATTTATCGGGCATC
Organism: Desulfobacterales bacterium; assembly: GCA_030145015.1. The sequence goes on along the minus strand of JAQYWI010000002.1, from coordinate 8,774 downwards.
GGATAAACCGATTTGCCGGACTCCCGGCGATGATCTTGTTCGCGCTCAAACCGCTCGCGTTGTTCAACCGGATCGGCAAGTTCGCTGAAGGCGTTGCATATTTCGAGTCCGCCGATATAGAGTTCGAAACGTTCAGCATAGCGGGAATCTTCCGGTTTCAATCGTGCCAAGGCGCCACGCGAAGCGGGATAGTCGTATAGAAAAACCGGTTGGATTTGTCCCAGGTTGGGTTCAATTTCTGTGACCATAATGTCGTCAAATCGATCTTGATCCAGCGCTTTTTCCACCGAGATGGGTCCAAATTTTTTAAATGCATCGCTAACCGATATTCGGGGCCAGGGCGGGGTGAGCTCGATCTCCTTACCCTGATAGGTCAGGATATCTTCCGAACCGATTTTGCGGGCGACGGACGCGATTAAGGCCTCACATTCATCCATGATATCCTCATAATTGGTGTCAATTCGATACCATTCCAGCATGGTCATTTCCGGCAGATGAAGCCGCCCGCGCTCGCCATGACGGAAGCATTTGCAAATCTGAAATATACGGGGGAAACCTGCCGCCAGCAGCCGCTTCATGCAAAGTTCCGGAGAGGTTTGCAAAAACCAATCGCCGGATTCGACCGCTTCGATATGGGCCTCGGGTGCCGGAGCCGGTATGCGGATCGGGGTTTCGATTTCAAGGTAACCATTGCCAATAAAGAAGCGGCGAATGGTCTGGATGATCTGAGCCCTGATGATGAGATTCTTTTTTATCTTTTGTTGTCGATATGCGATCATAGAGATCCTGAAAATGATCTGGAATTAATCTTTCGCGGAATTTGTATCTTATTTTTAAGGTTTATTCCAGCTTGAATGTCACTGAATAAAAATGCTATAAAACTTTTCTTCATCTGACTGGAGGTGGAATTGAAGAAACGGCAGATTTGATGCGTGCCGGGGAAAACTTAAGGCAACTGGAAACCCTTCTGGAGCTCAATCGCAAAATACTTCCGGCAGAAATCGAAAGAGTGGAAGCTTCGGTCGAGGCGCTGCAATTCCAACTTGCCGAACTCGAAGCGGGTTATCGCATCCAGGAAGTGGAGCAGGCCCGTTATGCTTATGAACAGACGCAGTTTGCCCTGGAAGAGGCGCACAAGGACAAAATCCGATTTGACCGGCTTTTCGAGAGAAAGATCATTGCCGAAAAGGATAAGGATGTAGCCGATCTGAAATATGAAACAGCCTTAAAAGCGTATGAACGTGCCCAGAAAGCATACGAACTTTTCAAAGAAGGATACCGAAAAGAATCCATCGCAAACTCGAACTCAAATCCGGAATGCCTGCCGATGCATGGTTTAAATAATCAGACAGCTGCCGATCCCTCTGCGCACAGCCACCATCTGCCATTTATCAAGGTGGATGATGTATCCAAGAACTTTGGTTCCTTAAATGCTGTTTCCGCTGTCACATTCGAGATCAAAGTTGGAGCGATCAACGGACGGGTGGGATCAGACGGTGCCGGTAAAACCACCCTGCTCAGAATGATTGCCACTATGGTAGGAACGGCATCCGGAAATATTTTTGTGGACGGCTTGGACGTCACACGCCAGAAATCCAAAGTGAAGGAAGTCATCGGCTATATGCCGCAACGCTTTGGCCTGTATCAAGATTTGACGGTCGCAGAAAATCTTGATTTTTTTATGGATATATAGCGCATTACCGGGACCGAGCGCACACGTCGAAGGGAATATTACCCCGGGTTTTCCAACCTGTTGCCTTTTGTAGATCGCAAAGCCGGCGATCTGTCGGGCGGGATGAAACAAAAACTGGGATTGGCCTGTGTGCTTGTGCACCAACCCAAAGCACTGATCCTGGATGAACCCACCAACGGCTTCGATCCGGTATCGCGGCAGGAATTTTGGGATATTCTGGTTGAAATGAAGCGAAACGGGATGACCATACTCGTTTCCACCGCCTATCTGGATGAAGGTGAAAAATGTGATCAGCTGATCCTGATGCACAACGCGCACATTCTTGCCATTGCAGCGCCTCATGAAATCCAGGCCGATTTTGCGGATCTCGAAGAAGCCATAATTCACCGGATCCAGGCGACAGATAATGCCATTGCTGAGGACGGTTTTGGATCCTGAAGCGCTAAATGTTTTAGATCTGGAAAAACGATTCGGTCAATTTGTGGCTGTTGATCGGATTTCATTTTCCGTGCGAACCGGAGAAATATTCGGATTCCTGGGGCCCAACGGGGCCGGCAAATCCACCACCATTCGCATGCTCTGCGGCATCATCTCCCCCGGCGCCGGCAGTGGCCACGTGGCCGGATATGATATTTTCACCCAGACTGAGGACATCAAACAGGCCATCGGTTACATGTCCCAGAAGTTTTCTTTATATCTGGACATGACCCCTTTTGAAAACATCCGGTTTTATCTGGGCATATACGATGTCCCTTCGCGTTTCTGGAAAGAGCGCACGCAAGAAGTCCTGAAGATTACCCGCTTGACCAACGTGCGAAACCGTCTGACCCGTGAGCTGCCGCCGGGATGGCGCCAGCGCCTGGCATTGGGCTGCGCCCTTTTGCACCAGCCGAAATTACTGTTCCTGGATGAACCCCCCTCCGGTGTGGATCCAATTACCCGCCGGCATTTTTGGGAATTCATCAAGCAGCTCACCTCAGAGGGCGTTACTGTTTTATATGGACGAGACCCGGCATTGCAACCGGGTGGTCATGATCAACGAAGGCAAAATTGTCGCCAGCGGCCCGCCGCATGAAATTATCCGCACGGTATTGCCGGATCAGCCGGATGCGGACTTAAACGCTGCCTTTGTCAAGTTGATGGCGCGGAGGACCCCGTGAATACGAGAAATGTAAAGGCCATTGCTGATCATTGCGCCGGTGGTTCAGCTGATTGTTTTCGGTTATGTGGTGACCACCGATGTCCGTGACATTCGGGTGGGGCTCATCGATCAATCCCGTACGCCCGAAAGCCGCCGGCTCATCGATACCATCGACGGCAACAAAGCGTTCAGGGTCACCCGTTATTTGAATCGTTCCGCAGACCTTGAGCACCTGTTGCTTCAGCGGAAGATCGATTTGGGCGTTATCATTCCGCCGGATTTCAGTTCACAAATCCGCAAAAGGCAGACTGCTGAAATCCAGATACTGGCCGACGGCAGCATGAGCAACATGGCTTCAATCAGGATTTCTTACACCATGTCGGTTCTGGACAGCTTCAATACCCGGCTTATCAGGGAGCTTTATGCCAAACGGATCGATTATGGATAAATCGATGCTCGAATACGCACCTGGTATAATCCGAACCTGGACAGCCAGTATTTTTATGTGCCGGGGATTGTTGCGTTTTTGGTCATGCTCCTCTCTTTGCTGTTCACCTCCATGGCGATTGTGCGCGAAAGGGAATCCGGCACCATGGAACAGCTCATCGTGACGCCCCTAAAACCCTTTGAGCTGATTCTGGGAAAAACCATTCCGTTTATTATCATTTCCCAGGCGCAAATGGTGCTGGTGATCGCCTTTGCCATCTTGTGGTTTAAAATCCCGATGGTCGGCAATGCATTCTTATTGCTCGGTGCCACCTTTATTTTCCTGATGAGCACGCTGGGCATCGGGCTTTTTATTTCCACGGTTTCCAAAACGCAGCAGCAGGCCATGATGACGAATTTCTTTTTCATTCTGCCCTTTTTTATGTTAAGCGGTTTTGTGTTCCCCATTGCCAACATGCCGACGCTGGTTCAATGGTTCACCTATTTGAATCCATTGCAGTACTTTCTGGTAATCGTCAGGGGAATTTTCCTCAAGGGAACAGGACTGAACGCGCTTTGGCCTCAGTTTTTGGGCCTGGCTATTTTAGGGGGGATTGTTTTTCCGCTGGCGGTGAATCGCTTTCGGAAACGTCTGGATTAGCAAAGTTATATTTTTTCGGGAAAGGGAACCATTATTGGAAGAAAACATGATGGACCCATCAAAAAGCGTCCAAAACGATCTGACTGATAGACAAGTTTCTAAGAAGGATGCATCTGATCGGCGGCTTTTAAAATTATCGCTTGCAGCGCTTGGCGTCGTGTTCGGCGATATTGGCACAAGCCCGCTTTACGCCATCCGGGAGTGTTTTCACGGAGAATATGGCATTGCCGTGAGTCCTGCCAACGTGCTGGGTGTTCTTTCATTGATGTTCTGGTCCCTGGTAATGATTGTAACCTTGAAGTACCTGATATTCGTCCTCAGGGCGGACAACCAGGGGGAAGGCGGCGTCATGGCACTCACAGCGCTGATCAAATCAGAAAGAGGGCAGGTGAAAAATTCCCGTTTGACGCTTGTTTCCATCGGTCTGTTTGCAGCCTGCCTGCTTTACGGGGACGGAATGATCACCCCGGCGATTTCGGTGCTCAGTGCGGTCGAAGGCATCAGAATCATAACCCCTTTCTTCAAGCCCTATGTGATTCCCGTTACGATCATAATTTTGGGCGTCCTCTTTATGATACAGAAACGCGGGACTGCCAGAGTCGGAGGGCTTTTTGGACCGGTGATCTTCGTATGGTTCAGTGTCCTTGCCGTATTGGGTTTTATTCAGATTGTGCGCTCTCCCCTGGTTCTCGTAGCGCTTCTCCCCTGGTACGGCATTAAATTTCTTTTGATCAACAAATTTCACGGCTTTGTCGTTTTGGGCGCCGTCTTTCTGGTGGTCACAGGCGCAGAAGCACTTTATGCCGACATGGGGCATTTCGGTAGACGCCCCATCCGCTTGACCTGGATCGTCTTAGTACTTCCGACGCTGGTTTTGAATTATTTCGGCCAGGGCGCACTGCTGCTGACCCGGCCGGAAGAGGCCCATCATCCATTTTACGCACTGGTGCCCTCCTGGGCGATGATCCCGATGGTTGTGTTAGCTACGCTGGCCACCATCATTGCGTCCCAGGCAGTCATCACCGGTTCTTTTTCACTTACGCGGCAGGCTATCCAACTGGGCTACCTCCCCAGGCTCAGGGTCACCCACACTTCGGCCTCGCATATCGGCCAGATTTATGTCGGACCGGTAAACTGGCTGCTGATGATATGTACCATCGGTCTGGTCCTCGGTTTCCAATCGTCCAGCAAGCTGGCGGCTGCTTACGGCGTAGCCGTCACCTCGACCATGCTGGTCACAACAACGCTGTTTTATGTTGTTGCACGCAAAAGGTGGGGATGGCATCGGCTGACGGCCGGCACGCTGGCGGGCATCTTTTTTCTGGTGGATATCCCCTTTTTCAGCGCCAATATCAGCAAAATTTTTCACGGCGCATGGTTTCCGCTTGCGATCGGTGCATTTTTCTTTACGTTGATGCTGACCTGGGAGCAGGGCCGCAGGATACTGGCAGATCAAATTAAAACGCTTACGCCGTCATTTGATGTGTTTGAAAAAAGTCTGGATGAAAATCCGCCGCAGAGAGTCAATGGCCAGGCCGTATTCCTGACCGGAAATCCCGACGTGATCCCGTCAACGCTCGTGCAAAATTTGAAACACAATAAAATTATTCATTCCGATGTCGCCATCCTGCACTTTAAAACTGAAAACGTCCCGCGGGTGCCTAATTTTGACAAAGTAAAAACCGAAAAATTGGGCGGGGGTTTCTTTCAAATTATCGCCCATCATGGTTTCATGGAGGAACCGAAAATAGATACGATTTTAACACTTGCACATGAACAGGGACTGAACTTTAAACTGGAACAAGCAAGCTATTATTTGGGGCGTGAGAAGCTGTCCATAGGCCCGGATCCGGTAATGGGCCGCTGGCGTTCCAACCTTTTTATTTTTGTATCGCGTAATTCAATGGATGCCGCATCGTTTTTCGGCATACCGCGGGACCGGATCATCGAAGTCGGTGTCCAGCTGCAACTGTGAACGTCAGCTGCAGGCAGGCGAAAGCAGAGGTGCGGGGGTAAACTGAAAATGGATCTGCAAAGTATTATTGAAAATTACGGATATGCCGCGATTTTAATCGGTACATTCTTGGAAGGAGAAACCATTTTAGTACTGGCAGGCCTGGCAGCCCACCAAGGGTATCTGGTACTGACCTGGGTGATTTTGGCCGCTTTTCTGGGCAGTCTTTGCGGCGATCAGCTTTTTTTTTATCTGGGACGCAAACACAGTCAGGCGGTTCTGTCCAGGCGCCCGGCCTGGAAGGCGAAAGCGGAAAAAGTTCACAAGATGCTGAACCGATTTCAAACACCGATGATCCTATCCTTTCGGTTTCTTTACGGGCTGCGCACGGTTGCCCCCTTTGTCATCGGAATGAGCCCCGTATCCATCAAAAAGTTTATATTGCTCAATGCCGCCGGCGCGCTGGTCTGGGCGGTAGCCGTCGGGTCCGGCGGCTACCTTTTCGGTCATGCCCTGGAAGTTTTTATCGGCAAGGTCAAATCATACGAGATTTATATTATGGGTAGTGTCGCAATTGTGGGTGTATTGATCTGGATTTTCCATTTTTACCGTCGCCGCAGACGGTCGACAAAATTTATCTCAGAAAGGCGATGATCTCCTTCAGTTGAGCGCAAAACAGGTTTTAAAACCAAAGTGGTGAAGCGGGAATTTTTTTAAGCATTTGACGTTTTATCATTCAATTGCCGAATTATTTTTATGAGGAGGTAACATCATGGCGAGATTTTTCAAGAAACGCGAAGAAATTAAAGGCCTGGCTCCGGGTTCTTTGGTTTTCATCGGAAATAAAAAGGTAGAAAATATTCGAATTCGTGTCATCGATTATGATGGGGCTCAATTAAAGGAAGACGAGTTAAAAGATATTGCCGCAGGAGCAGAATTCAAACGCACAAACACGGTTACCTGGATAAATGTAGACGGGCTCCATGATCTTGCATTGATGAAAGATATTGCGAGTACGTTCGATCTGCACCCGCTGTTAATGGAAGACATTCTAAATACCGGACAGCGCCCCAAACTTGAGGAATTTGATAATTGTCTCTTCCTTGTTGTAAAAATGCTTCGTTATGACAAGGAAAAACAAATGATTATCTCCGAACAATTGAGCATGGTGTCGGGCGATACATTTCTGCTGACCTTTCAGGAGCAACCGGGAGACGTATTTGAACCGGTTCGGGAGCGGATCAGAAAACAAAAAGGAAGAATCAGGGCATCGGGTATAGATTATCTGGCATATGCTTTACTGGATACCGTGGTTGACAATTATATTTTCATCATTGAAAGATTGGGCGAGCAAATTGAAGATATTGAAGAAGAAGTTTTGGAAAAAGCCGAGCCGGCGGTGATGGAAAAGATTAATGCATTTAAACGTGAAATGAATTTTTTAAGAAAGTCCGTTAGACCGGCCCGGGAAGCCGTCATACAGCTCTCCAAATTGGATTCAGAACTCATCAATGATCAGACGGTTCCCTTTTTAAAAGACCTGCAGGATCTGATTACCCAGGCTGTGGAGGCTATCGATACCTACCGGGATATGCTTTCGGATCAATTGGACTTGTACAATTCAGTCGTCAGCAATCGAATGAACGATATAATGAAAGTATTGACGATTTTTGCGGCCATATTTATTCCGCTCACATTTATTGCTGGCATTTATGGCACCAATTTTGAATATTTACCCGAACTCAAATTTAAATACAGCTACTTCTTTTTTTGGGGCGCAATACTTGCCGTCGCAGCTGTAATGTTAATATTTTTCAGAAAAAAGAAGTGGTTCTGATACATTCGATAGAATAGCTTGCTCAAAGAATCCTGAGATTTCTTACCTGTGGCAGTTGGCGGTCAGCATCAACTACGAGCAGAACCGTCCGGTTATACTTTAGAAATATTAGGCATTGAACAACTCAAATCCTAACCTTTTAAATTTATTCGTTGAATCGATTGAATTGGAAATAAAAAAATGAAGCTGGTAGATATCTTAACCCACCTGAACCCGGTTTTGAGAATTCTTCTCGTTATCGTTTTGGCTGTGGCCACAATTTTTACCGTCAAGACCATCCGCCGGTTCAGCCAATATCTGTTGACGATGAAGGTAGACAGTAATGAGACATCACAAGAGATCCTGACTCGGAGATATCCCAAGCTTGCCACCATCATTACCATCTTGGTCAGTGCTGTGACGTTTACCATTTATTTCGTGGCCGTCGGTATGATTCTGCGCGAATTTAAAATTTCACTGACGACTTATTTTGCCAGCGCAACGGTCATCGGATTGGCTGTCGGTTTTGGTCTGCAAGGATTTGTGCAGGATCTGGTGATTGGTCTCACGCTGATTTTTTCGGATGCACTCACTATCGGGGAAATGGTTAAACTGGGCGATGAAATCGGCAAGGTCGATAGCATCGGACTTAGATTCACCGTGCTGATTAACTTGCACGGTCAGCGGATTTTAATCCCCAACAGAAATATTGCTACCATTAGCCAGTTTCGCGGCGGCTGCATTCGTGCCTACGTCGACATTCAATTGCCTCAGGAGATCGATGAAAAGGAGATATTGCAAGCGATTCAGGCAATTGCCAAGGGCATGTACGACCAACACAAATCTATCATTCTGGCCATGCCGGAAATTTTCGGGATCAAGGCTGTCAAGGATGGTCCATGGCGTTATCTGCGTATCAAGTTCAAGCTTTGGCCGGGACAAATAAATATCATCGAAGAAACATTCAAAGAAAGAGTGGTCCTGGCACTCAAAAAATCCTATGCGGATTATGCCTCCTGGATGATTACGGTGACCTACAAAGTTGAATAAACCAAACGACTGCTAACTCTGGGTGAAAAACGG